>CAMLQS010000068.1 GCA_946482165.1 uncultured Verrucomicrobiota bacterium
CGGGCGCGGACGCCGGGGACGCCGTCCCTCCAAAGAAGCGGGTGGTTGCGGATTGCTGGGATGCGAGATTGGCGGCGGCGACGAGATCGACGCCGAGCAGGGTGAAGGCGCGTTGGCTGAAGCGAGGGGCGTCGGCGGGGCCGGGTTCGGCGGCGGTGCTTTCGACGACCGGGTGGATTTGAACCGCGAGGTCGGCGAGGGCGGCGCGGAGTTCGGGAAGGACCGACTCGGGGAGAGGACCGGCCGGCGCCTGGATGAGGAAGTCGGAGCGGCCGGTGAGGGTGTCGGTGAAATGGGTGAACGACGAGACGGCCGCGCGGTTGGCGAGGCGCACGGCGGTGAAGACTCCGACGCCGAAGGCGAGGATGAGCACGAGCAGCGCGGTTTGCCCCGGAGCGAGACGAGCGTGGCGAAGACTCAGGCGGCGCAGAAGCAGCGGAAGCATGGTGCGGGATTCGGCGCGACCGTGTAGGGGAACTTAAACTACGCGGCCGTCGCGGAGGCGGACCCGGCGATGGCAGATGGCGGCGGCTTCCTCGCTGTGAGTGACGAGGACGAGGGCGGTGCCGGTCTCGTCGGTGAGTTCGCGGAGGAGGGCGAGGATGTTGTCGCCGTTGGCGGAATCGAGATTGCCGGTGGGCTCGTCGGCGAGGAGCAGGGCGGGGCGGTGAACGAGGGCGCGGGCGATGGCGACGCGTTGTTGTTCGCCGCCGGAGAGCTGGGAAGGAAGGGCGTCGGAGCGGTGGGGCAGGCCGACGCGGGCGAGAAGCGCGGAGACGCGGGCGTGGCGTTCGGCGGCGGGAACGCGGAGGAGTTGAAGGGGAAGTTCGATGTTTTCCGCCGCGGAGAGGGTGGGCAGGAGATGGAAGAACTGGAAGACGGTGCCGACGCGCTCGCGGCGGAGGAGGTTGAGCGCGTCGGAATCGAGATCGTCGATGCGGCGGCCGAGGAGACGGATCTCGCCGGAGTCGGGGCGGTCGACGCCTCCGAGGCAGTTGAGCAGCGTGGTCTTGCCGGAGCCGGAGGGGCCGGTGAGGGCGACGCGTTCGCCCGCGGCGACCTCGAAGGAGACCGCGTCGAGGACGCGGCGGGAGCCGTAGGACTTGGTGACGGCGGCGACGGCGAGAGCGGGAGCGGGAGTGGTTGGCGAGTCGGCGGGCATGGACGCGCCGGAGCCAAACGCAGGCGCGAGGGAAGGCGAGCGAGGCCGACGGTTTTGCGCGGGCGGGCCGTGCGCCGGCTCGGTCGAAGTTTAGCTTGGGCTGGACGCCGGATCTGTCGGACGCAGCTCTTCCCGGATGGACATCAGCATGTGACCGATGGCGTTGAAGGGGGCGTGGTGGTTCTCGAACCAGTAGGAGTCGCAGTTGCCGTCCGCGACGAGGGTGGCGGCTCCGGTGGCGAACAGGGTTTCGCGGGCCTCGGGGTTGCTTTGGATTTTCGCGAGCAGGGCGCGGCGCATGACGGCGTCGCAGCGGGCGTTCCAGGAAAGTGGCGGCTCCTTCCCGGATTCGCGGAGGTGGTCGATGGCTTCGTTCAGCGAGGGAGACGAGCGCACTTTTTCGCGAAGCGCGGGGTCGGCGGTTTTTTGAGCCTGAAAGTAGTGGGCGCTGGAGGGCCAGTCGATGCCGTCCACTTTTATCGGCGCGGGCGTGTCGGGGAGGAGCACACGATAGGCGGGTGCGCCGAGCCAGATAAAGTCGGCGGCGGGTTTGACGCGCGCGGGATCGGGGTCGAGGAGCCGCAGGTATTCGGGCGGATAGTCCCATTTCGACGCGAGGTCGAAGGCGGTCAGGCCTTCGCCGTTTTGAATGGAGCGGTCCGTTCCGGCCGCGACCAAGGCGAGGAAGACGGGGAACTCGACGTCCGGGCGGAATTCGTCGCTGTCGAAGATGCGGTGGAGCGCGGAGGCGCCGGCGGAGTTGCGGGCGTTTAGGTTCGCCCCGGCCTGCGTGAGGATTCGGACGGCGTCCGCGGAGCCGCCCTGCGCGGCGAGGTGGATCGGGGCGTCGCCCTCGGAGTCGGGCTCGTCGAGGGGGAGCCCGAGCGGCAGAAGCAATTCGAGGCAGGGCGGCCAGCAGGCGGAGGCGTGCAGGACGGTGGAGCCGCGGGCGTTTTTCAGGCGCGGGTTGGCGCCTTGGGAAAGCAGGAAGGACACGACATCCGGGTGGCCGGCGGCGGAGATCAAGGCCGTGTCGCCCCGGGAATCGAGGCCGTCGATGTCGGCGCCGCGGGCGAGCAGCCACCGGACCGTTTCGGAGCGTCGGTTGGCTGCGGCGTCGTGCAGCTTGCCTTCGGTGTTTGGATCGAAACGTGCGCCGTGACGAAGTAGAATGTCGGCTACCGGCGTTTTACCGTAGTCGAGCGCGAGATCGATGAGACCCCGATCATTCGGTTCGTCGGGAGAGTCGCACGGGTTTGGCTCGGCGCCGCGACGCAGGAGCAGTTCGACCATCTCCGGCAGGCCGCGTTCGACGGCGCCGTGCAAAGGCGTGGCGCCGCGTTTGTCGCGGGCGGCGATATCCGCGCCGTGCGCGAGCAGGTGTTCGACGACGCCGAGGAAGCGGGGATTGCCGCGCAATTCCTCGGCGAAATCCGGATCGGTGAGATCCAGATCGATGCCGCGCTCCTTGAGATCGTGGACAAGCCGGGCGGGCTCGGCGAAGCAGTCGAGCGCGGCGAGGATGGCGTCGCGTTTTTGCGACGGAGAGAGCGTGTCGAGGGGCCCGAGATCGGCGGGGAGCGCGTCGCTTTTGGTTTTCAGGATCTCGGTGAGCGCCAGGACCGTGTCGGGCTGGAGTTTGACGCGCCGGTTTCGGCGAAACGGGTCGCCGCGATCTTTGTCCGGGTCCATCAAATCGCAGATGCCGCCGTGGGCGGCGGCGAAATGGAGCGGGGTTTCGCCGAAGCGAGTGCGGGCGTTGATCTCGGCGCCGGCGTCGAGCAGCAGGCGGATCGCCGCGAGGTCGCCTTCCTCGGCGGCGGCGTGGAGCGCGGTGCGTCCGGCCTTTGTGCGGGCGGAGAGGCGGGATGGATCGGCGATCAACTCCCGAAGGCGGGCGTGATCGCGGGTTCGGACGGCGTGGACGAGGTGCGTCGCGGCGTTTTGCATGGCGATTTTTTTTTGGGGGGCGAAGCGCCAAAAAGAAACGAACGCGGTTCGCGGCGGGGGTGGGCACGCGAGGGAAGCGATCGGCGCGGCGGCAGGCAAGTCGGGTGCGCGGCGGCGCTGCGTGTTTTCCGGGGCGTTGACCGGCGCGGGACCTGCATGCACGGTCGTCACCAATGTCCGACGCCAAAGCCCCTTCCATTCTGGTTATCGATGATGACGCCGAGGTCCGCTACTCGCTGGGCCGTGTGCTCTCCTCCAAGAAATACCAGGTGAGCGAGGCGCCCAGCGGAGAGGCCGGCGTGGCGACGGTGAAAAAGGGCCCGGCTCCCGACCTCGTCTTTCTCGACGTCCGAATGGGCGGCATGAGCGGGATCGAGGCTTTGCAGCACATTCGCGCGGCGAATCCGAAGCAGCTGGTCATTCTCATGACGGCCTTCGGCACGGCCCAGACCGCGATCGAGGCGATGAAGTATGGCGCCTTCGACTACATCATGAAGCCCTTCGATCCGGCGAAGGTGCTCATGCTTGCCGAAAACGCGCTGAAGGCCCACGCGGACATGCGTTCGGCGGGCGACTACAAGCCCACTATCAACGCGGACGATTATCGCGAGGGCATCGTGGGCGCCTCCCCGGTGATGCAGGATGTTTTCAAGATCATCGGCCAGGTGACGGCGAGCGATGTGACGGTGATGATCACCGGTGAAAGCGGCACCGGCAAGGAGCTGGTGGCGCGCTCGATCTGGAAGCACTCGCATCGCGCGAAGGGGAATTTTATCGCGGTCAACTGCGCGGCGATTCCGGACAATCTGATCGAGAGCGAACTGTTTGGCCACGAGAAGGGCTCGTTTACCGGCGCGACGAATCAGCGCATCGGCAAATTCGAACTCTGCGACCGCGGCACCATCTTTCTCGACGAGATCGGCGACATGGCGCTCGCGACGCAGACGAAGATTTTGCGCGTGCTCCAGCAGGGCGAGATCCAGCGCGTGGGCGGCACCGACACGATCAAAGTGGACGTGCGTATCATCGCCGCGACGAACAAGGACCTCGAGGCGATGGTGAAGGCGAAGACCTTCCGCGAGGATCTTTACTACCGGCTGAATGTCGTGCGCATCAAGATGCCGCCGCTGCGCGAGCGCCGCGAAGACATCCCGCAGATCGTGGATTTTTGCCTGCAGAATCTCGTGAAGCAGAAAAAGGCGCGGGTGGCGAAAGTCTCGCCCGAGGCGATGGCGATGCTCGCGCGTTACGAATGGCCGGGCAACGTGCGCGAGCTGGAAAATCTCGTCTATCGCGCGGCGGTAATCGCCCAGGGAGATGCGATTCTGGTGAAGGATCTGCCGCCGGAGGTGCTTGCGAGCGTGGGGAACCCGAATCCGGTCGTGTTCTCCGCGCCGGTGCAGACGCACGCGACGGAGCCGGCGCCGGTCGCCGCACCGCTGAATTTGACGCTGCCGCCGATCGGACTGGCGCCGGTGGGCGCAGGGTCCGCCGCTCCGTTGCCGGTGGCGCCCGCGCCTGTCGCGGCCGCCGCCGAGCTCACGGTTTCGCAGGCGTTGGATTTTCTCCACACCGAGTTGAGCAAGGAGCCGGAGCCGCTTCTGGAGCGGCTGGAGCGCGAGATGATTGTGCGGACCTTGCGGGAATTGGACGGGAATCTCGCACGAACCTCCGAACGCCTCGGGATGACGCGCGCCACGCTGCGCAAGCGGGTCGAAGAACTCGGACTTCAACAGGGTTGACCGAGAGCGAAGGGCCCGCCCAAATCCGGACCGAACAGGTGTCCGGAAGGGTGGCAGAGTGGTCTAATGCTCCAGCCTTGAAATCTGGCGGACCGAAAGGTCCCGGGGGTTCGAATCCCTCCCCTTCCGCCAGCCTGCGCCCGTTGGGCTACGGCTGGCGCAGCCGCGGCGGATGCACGCCGATGTGGTGAGGGATGAGAACCCCGGGGTTCGACGGAGTGGAGCGAAGCGGAACGGAGATGGGCCGCGCGAAGCGCGCCGCGCAGCGGTGACCGGAGGTCAGCCAATCCCTCCCCTTCCGCCAGCCTGCGCCCGTTGGGCTACGGCTGGCGCGGCCGCGGCGGAAGTGGTGCGTGAAGGTCTTTCGTGTAGGCAGCTTGCTAGAGGGCGGTTGGCTAGCGAGGGAACGGGGCAGCGGCTGGGGCCGCCTCGGCAAATATCGCACTTTTGGGTGCCTGTCTGGTTAGTTCTTTTTGCGGCCGAAGAAAAAGAAGAAGTAGGCTGAAAGCGCGACGAGAAGGACGAGCCACCAGAAGTAACGCAGTTCGCGCGCGGCCAGTTCGACGAAGGCCAGGACGCGCGGGAAAAGCAGGCACAGAATCACAATCACCACGACGCCGACGGCCGCTGTGATCGCGCGAAGGAGTCGCGGAGCCCGCACGGGAAGCGGCGTCACATTCTTGGGCGGACGTTTCATGCGCGGACGGCCGGGACGGCGGAGGTCGGAAGGACGGCTGTTTAACGTTTCCCGGAGGCGGCGCCTGCGCTGGGCGCGGGGGCGGGGAGCTGGTTGAGCGGAAGGATGAAGTTCATGCCGCCTCCGTCGCCGTTGGCACCGCCACCGCCTCCGCCTACGACGAGAGGGGAACGGCCGTCCCATTTTTCGACGATCTGGAGTTGGATCAGTCCGGGCGTGTCCCGCAGGGCTTCGCCGCGGATGCGAATGGCCTCGGCTTCGCCCTTGGCCTTGATGATGGCGGTGTCGGCCTCGATTTGAGCCTTCTGCTGGGTGAAGCGGGCTTTGGCGGCCTCCTGTTCCTGGACCATCTTCGACTCGATGGCGGCTTCGAGCTCGCGCGAGAGAGTGATGTTTTCGATGACGATGTCTTCGACGAGGAGGAGCTTGTCGATTTTCTGGCGGGTTGCTTCCAGGGTGCGGGACTTGATCTCTTCGCGTTTCTTCACGATCTGTTCCGCGCTTTGCAGGGCGGTGACCTCCTTGAGGGCTTCCTGCACGCGCGGCGCGACGAGGCTGGCGAAGGGCTCGCCGGCAAACTCCTGGTAGATCTTCACCACCGAGTTTTCGGGAATGCGGTAGAGGACTCGCAGCACCATGTTCACCTGCTGAAGATCGGACGAGTAACACTCGGCGGGCAGCTCGCGCGTCTGCTGGCGCACGAGGACGGGTTGCACGTGCGAGATAAAGGGGGCCTTGGTGCCGAAGCCTTCGGGCAAAGCGGCGGGGGAGACTTTGCCGAGCGTCACGAGGATACCTCGCGTGCCGGGCTCGATCACGTAGGTGGCCTGGGAGGCTGCGATCACCAGGACGAGGATCAGGATGACGCTGCCGATTAGCTTGCCCAAAGTGGAGGGATGCATGGCGCGAAGAATCGGCCCCCGCCGCGGATCGGCAAGCGCATCCGAAGGGGGACGGCTCGATGTTGGGCGAGGCTTGGGCTTGCGCCGAAGCCGGGCGCGCCTCGAATGGTGCGCGGGCGCAAGCCGTTAACATGTCGACTCCTCCAACGCACTTGCTGATCGATGGCTCGAACGTCCTTCAGGCCTGGCCCGATACGCGCGCAATGGCTCGGCGCGACCGGGAGGCCGCGAAAGCCCTGCTTCTGCGGCGCGTCGCGGTGCTGCATGATTTCGCGGGGTGGCGAGTGACGGTGGTCTTTGACGGACGGGGCGAGAACCTCAGCGTGGAGGCGATCGGCGACGCGGCGGATTTCGCCTGCCTGCACACGCCGGCGGGCGCGACGGCGGACGATGTGATCGAGCAGTTGGTCGGTCGCGCGCTCGTTCCCGCGGCCTGCCTTGTGGCGACGGCGGACCAGCCGGAGCGCGCGACGGTGGAGGCGGCGGGCGCGGCGTGGTGTTCGCCGGAGGAGCTGGCCGCGCGTATAGATTCCATGAATACCCGGCAGGCTCGCCGGGTGGCGCGCGGAAACGCCGCGAGCGAGCGGGCCTGGCGGGACGGAGCCGGCGACGGGGCGGGCGGAGGGAAAGCGGAATGAGCGAAGATGTGCCGGGAGATTTGGCGGCGGCCTCCGCCGGGCGCGCGCTGGCGTTTGAGGAAATCACGGGGCTGCACGGCGCGTTCGTGTTTCCCGAGCGATTGCTCCAGCAGATCTGGCTGAGAGGCGACTTCAACGCCCGCGGTTTGCGGCTGCGCGACGGCAGGCCGTTGCGAATCGCGCGCCGCGGGCGCTGGAACCGGCTGCCGGGGCCCGACTTTTTCGAGGCGGAGTTTCGCGTCGGAGACGGACCTTTGGCCGAGACGTGGCGCGGAGACGTCGAGGTGCATCTGCGAGCGGGGGATTGGGACCTGCACGGGCACGCGGCGGATGCGGCTTACGACCGGGTGGTGCTGCACGTGGTGTTGTTTCCGGCTCCGTGCGAATGGACCGCGGGAGCGGGAGGGCGGCGGATTCCCATTCTCGAGCTGCTGCCGCTGTTGGAGCGGGATCTCGAGGCCTACGCCGAAGAGGCGGCCGTGGAAGAGTTGGCCGGGCGACCCTACAGCCAGTTGCGCGCCGCGCTCGCCAATACCCCTCACGAGGCATTGGCGGCCGAGGTGGAGCGGCACTCATCTCGGCGGTGGGTGAACAAAGTCGCGCTCGCGCGGCGTCGGGTCGAAGCCCTGGGTTGGGAGGCGGCGTGTCATCAATCCGCCTTGGAAGTCCTGGGGTATAGTCGAAACCGAGCGCCGATGTTGGCGGTGGCGGAGCGTTGGCCTATCGATGTCTGGCGGGAAGGCGGCGTGTTGGTCGAGAACGCCGTTCAGAGCCAGGAAGAAACATGGATGCGCGCGGGTGTTCGGCCGGCGAACCAACCTCGCATTCGTCTCGGCCAATACGCCGCGTGGGTAAAGGCTCGGCCTGATTGGCCCCGGCAACTGGCGGAACTTGGAGAAAAATTGGCGGCGAGCATCCCAATCGATACGGACTCGGCCCGTTTTGGCCTGAAAGAGCGGCGACGACAGGCTGAACTTGGAGTTTGGCGAAAGCGACTGGCAGGAGAGCTTGTCGCGGACGCCGTCGGCGGCACTCGCCTCGACACCCTCGTCTGCGACGCTTGGCTGCCGCTTTTGGCGGCGCGCTTCGGGGCTGAGGGGGAGCCGCTGAGGGGCGGTTTCCCGGAAATGTGGTGGCGGGATTGGGTGCCGGGCGACGCGCCGGCGGAGCTGTTGCGCTTGGCCCGCGAGTTTGGGGTCGGTGGACTACGGGACGGTGAGCCGTTGAGCCAAGGTAACTTGCAGGGTTTATTGGGGTGGTTGGCGGCCTTGTTGGCCCGGTCCGGGCGCGGGACTTGACAGCGTTTTACAGGCGCCGTTTACTGACCGTTCGTTATTACAGTTCACTTTACGAGAAGTGGGCCTCTGGCCCGCTTTTTTTTTCCCTAATCACCTCCCCTCACGACCCTCATGAGCAGCGAAATTCTTACCGTCCTTGAATACATGGAGAAGGAAAGGGGCATCGCGCGTGCCGATATGATCGCCGCGATCGTCAACGCCATCAAGGCCGCCGCCTTGAAGGGGGTTAATTCCGGTCAGGAACTGAAGATCGAGATCAACCCCAAGAACGGCCAGCTGAAGGCGTGGTCGATCCTGAAAGTCACCGATTCCGTGAGCGATCCGAAGTTGGAGATCGCCTTGGAAAAAGCCCAGGCGCTGAAGCCGGGCGTGCTTATCGGCGACTTGATCGAGCGTGAGATCAACCCCTCCGAGCTGGGCCGCATCGCAGCGCAAACCGCTCGTCAGGCGGTGATGCAAAAGCTTCGTCAGTTCGAGAAGGACCGCATTTACGACGACTACAAGGACATGGTGGGCAACATTGTGACCGGCACCGTCCGTCGCAAAGAACGCAACGATATCTTCGTCGATCTTGGCAAATCCGAGGCGGTTCTGCCCGGTCGCGAACAAGTTCCCGGCGAAGAGTATCAGCCGGGCGACCGGATCCGCGCCATTTTGCTCGCCATCGAGAGCACGCCGCGCGGCCCCGAACTCATCCTTTCCCGCGGAAGCCCGAAATTCGTCCGTCGCCTTTTCGAAGTCGAAGTGGGTGAGATCGCCGACGGCACCGTGAAGATCGAGGCCTTCGCCCGCGAACCCGGTTACCGCACCAAGATCGCCGTCACCAGCACCGATTCGAAGGTCGACCCGGTTGGCGCCTGCGTCGGCGCTCGCGGCGCCCGTGTGAAGACCATCGTGCGCGAGCTCAACGGCGAGAAGGTCGACATCATCAACTGGTTCGCCGATCCGAAGCAGATGGTGCTTGAGGCGCTCAAGCCTGCCGTGCCGCGCGAGATCATTCTCGACGACCGTTCCAAGCGCATCCTTTTGAAGGTCGCCACCGAGGATCTTGCGATCGCGATTGGCAAGAAGGGCCAAAATGCCCGCCTTACCTCGCGCCTCATCGGGTGGCGCATCGACATTGAGGAGCACAGGAGTGTGGTCGTCGATCCGCGCGCCCAGGCGTCCAGGTCGCTCGTCGACGCCTTCGGTCTTGAAACCGCTCTTGCCGAGCGACTGGTCTCCGTCGGCATCAATTCTCCGGCCGCCTTCGAAGGCGTCGACGCCGAGGCGCTCGTCGAGGCCGGCTTCAGCGCCGAAGAGGCCGCCTCCATCATGCAACGAGTCTCCGGTGCCTGATCTCGGGCCCGCTTCGCTGGTTCCATCTCCGCTATTTAACGCATAGTTTTCCTTTTTAGCCCCAATCTTCCGACTGTCGCCCGCCGAATGAGTATCCGTATCCACGAATTAGCCAAACGTCACAACATGGAGGCCAAGGACATGTTGGCGCTGCTCAAGGAGCGGGGCTACGTGTCGCCGGATACCAAGTCGGTTTCCAGCACGGTCAACAAGATCTACGAGGAAGAAGTCGACAAGGAATTCGCCTCAAAGGCCGCCGAGAAAGCCGCCGCCGAAGCGCCTCCTCCGCCTCCTGCGACCGCCCCGGCGTCCGCTCCGGTCGCCCCGCGCGTGCCGATGGTAAAGAGCGTCGACGATATCGTCCGCGAGAAAGCCGAGGCCGCCGCGGCGAAGGCCGCCGCGGAAAAAGCCGCGGCAGAGAGCACCGCCTCGCCCGCGGCGACGCCGTCCGCGTCCGCTTCACCCGCGGCCCCCGCCACGCCGGCTCCGGTTCCGGCGCCTGCGCCTATGAATGCGCCTCGGCCGGTCAGCGCTCCCCAGTCCGCGCCGTTTTCCCGTCCGCCTGCGGTGTCCGCTCCAGTTAGCGCTCCACGTCCGGTGTCTGCGCCGATGGCGGCGCCCGCGATCAATTCGCCACGCCCGTCCGCGCCTTTGGCGACTCCCGGTTTACGCGCGCCGGCGCCTGTTTCTCCGCCCGCTCCTGTTCAGCTCCGTCCGGTCGCTCCAGCCGCTCCGGCTCAGGCTTCATCCGCGCCCGCTCCGGTTCCGGTTCCGCCCGCGCCGTCTGCCTCGCCTGCATTCTCCGCGCCACCGCGCCCGCCCGGACCTCCTCCCGCCCCGGCGATTCCCGCCGCGGGAGCTCCCCGCGCGTTGCCCGCGTTCCCCGCCACGGCAGGCGCGCCGCGTCCGGCCTTCGTGCCCTCCGCTTCGGCCCCGACTTCCAACGCCACCATCACCGAGGAAGGCGGCATCAAGGTCATCCATCTCAAGCCGCCGATCATCGTGCGCGACTTTGCCACGACTCTCGGCATGAAGCCCTTCAAGCTTATTTCCGAGCTGATGGAGGCCGGCATCTTCGCCTCGATCAACCAGACGATCGACGAGCAGGTCGCCGCCAAGGTGGCCGAGAAGCATGGCTTCCTGCTTGAGATCAAGCATCGGGGCGAGCCTCAGCAGCCCCAGGTTTCCAAGAAGGAAAAGGAGCAGGCCAAGGCAAAGCAGGCCGCCGAGGACGAGGTCAAGAATCTCGCCACGCGCCCCCCGGTCGTCTGCATCCTGGGCCACGTCGACCACGGCAAAACGTCGCTGCTGGACGCCATCCGCAAGGCCAACGTCGCCGGCGGCGAGGCGGGCGGCATCACCCAGCACATCGGCGCCTACCAGGTCGAGCACCAGGGCCGTCGTATCACGTTCCTCGATACGCCCGGCCACGCGGCGTTCAACAAGATGCGCGCCCGCGGCGCCTCGGTCACCGACGTCGCCATTCTCGTCGTCGCGGCCGACGACGGCTTCATGCCCCAGACCGACGAGGCGCTCAAGCACGCCCAGTCCGCCGCCGTGACGACCATGGTCGCGGTGAACAAGATGGACGTCAAAGGCGCGAACATCGACCGGGTGAAGCAGCAGATGCAGGAGCGCAACATCGCCCCCGAAGATTGGGGCGGCGAGACCGTCACCGTTCCGGTTTCCGCCCTTAAAGGCACCGGACTTTCGGATCTCCTCGACATGATCCTTCTCCAGGCGGACGTGCTCGAGCTGAAGGCCAACCCGAAGACCGAGGCCTCCGGCATCGTCATCGAGTCGCAGGTCGACGTGGGGCGCGGTCCGCTCGCCACGCTCCTCGTGCAGCGCGGCACCCTCAAGGTCGGCGACGCCCTCGTTTGCGGCGCCCAGTGGTGCAAGGTTCGCGCGATGTTCGACGACAAGGGGGCCAACATCAAGGAGGCCCCGCCGTCCACGCCCGTTCGCGTGATCGGCTGGTCGGGCGCGCCCGACAGCGGCGCCCAGTTCAAGGTCGTCAAGAACGCTCGCGACGCCGAGAATCTCGCCGAAGAGGAGCAGCAGCGCATCCGCAAGGAGGCGAATACCCACGCTTCCATTCCGAAGAACGTTTCCGTCGACCAGCTTTTCGCCGACATCGCCGCCGGCCACAACAAGGTCCTCAAGCTTATCATCAAAACCGACGTTTTCGGTTCCACCGAGGCCGTGCGCCACGTGCTCGAGGGCATCAAGACGACCAAAGCCTCGCTGGAGATCGTCTCGACCGACGTCGGCTTGGTCACCAAGAACGACGTTCTCATGGCCGGCACCGGCGGCGCCGTCATTATCGGCTTCAACACGAAGCTTGAGAATGGCGTGACGCCGCTCGCCAAGCACCACGGCGTGCGCATCGAGACCTTTGGCATCATCTACGAACTTGCCGACAAGGTGAAGGAGATGATGGCCGACCTGCTCGAGCCCGACCTCAAGGAGGTCAAGCTCGGCGCCGCGGAGGTCCGCGCGACCTTCCCCTTGGCCAAGGGCTTCGTCGCCGGCTGCCTCGTCACCGAGGGCAAGATCACCCGCAACGCCAACGCCCGTCTTCGTCGCAAGAAGGAGATCGTCACCGAGGGCAAGATCGATACGCTCAAGCGCTTCAAGGACGATGCGAACGAGGTGCGCGCCGGCCTCGAGTGCGGTATCAAGCTCGGCGATTTCAACGGCTACGAAATCGGCGACATCATCGAGGTGTTCGAGATCCAGAAGGTGCGGGCCTCGCTGTAGTTCCGCCCGTTTATGATTTCTGATTAGGATGGATGATCGGCCCCGCAGGGGGCCCGTCGGAAACCGTTAATCATAAATCGTAAATCATAAATACCATGTCTTCCAATCGCACCCTTCGCGTAAACGAGCTGATCCAGCGGGAGCTGAGCAATCTGCTGCGTCGCCGCTACAAGGATGACGCCGCCCCGATCACGATCACGGCGGTGGAGGTCACGCCCGACACCCGCCAAGGCAAGGTCTTCGTCTCCGTCACCGGCGATGAGGAGCAAACCGAGGATCGGGTGAAGTGGCTGCGCAAGCATGCCAGGGAACTGCGCCTCGCGCTCGGGGAGATCATCATCCTCAAGCACATGCCCGTGTTGACCTACGAGGTCGACACCGTGACCGATCGCGGCAATCGCATTCTCGGCATTCTCGACGAGATCACGGAGCAGGAGAAGAAGAAGCCTGCTCCTTAGCCGCGGGCGGGGCGGGACCGCTGGACCCGCCATCGACCGATCACGGCGGGCCCAGCGGTCCCGCCCCACCCGAGACTCTTCCTTCCGTGTCCCTCCTGTATCCGCAGCTCCACGACGTTTTTGCCCGCCTTCTCGCCGCTTGCGCCGCCCGCGGCGTCGTTGTGATCGGGCACGCTCGCCCCGACGGAGACTGCATCGGCTCCCAAGTCGCGCTGGCCCGTCTTCTCCGTTCGCGCGGCGTGGATGCGGTTTGCTGCAACCCCGACCCGGTGCCGCGTCGCCTGGAATTTCTCGTGCCCGCGGACATTACGTTTGTTCCCCTCGAAACCGCGCTCGCGGAGGAGCGGGCCGCGATTTTCGTCGACTGCGCGGACCGCAATCGCGCCACGGCGCGCTTCTCCGAGGCGTTTCCGCGGCCGCTTGGCAATATCGACCATCACCTTTCCAATCCGAACTTCGCGGAGTTTAACCTCGTCGATACGCCGAGCGCCGCCACGGCGGAAATCCTCGCCGGGTTGGTGCAGGACTCGGGGCTCCCGCTCGACCCGGTGGTGGCGATGGGGCTCTACACCGGCATTGCGACCGATACCGGCCAGTTCCGGTTTGCCGCGACGACCGAGCGCACTTTCCGCCTTTCCGCCGCTCTGGTGGCCGCCGGCGCGGACCCGGCGCGCATGGGGCTGGAGCTCTACGAACGCGAAACCTTCGGAAAGCTGCAACTCCTGCAGCGGTTTCTTGCCTCCCTCGAGACGTGCGCCGATGGACGCGTCTGCATCGGCCTCCTGCCCGACGGGGTTTACGAGCAAACCGGCACAAACACCGAGGACACCGAGGGCCTGGTCGACTATGCCCGGGCCATCGACGGCGTGGAGATCGGCGCCTTGGTGGAGATTCGGGAGGGTGCGATCAAAGGCAGCCTCCGCGCCAAGCACTCCGACTACCGCGTGGATCAGCTCGCGGCGAAATTTAATGGCGGCGGGCATGCCTGCGCCGCCGGGCTCAACGTGAAAGGCGAGTCGTTGGAAAGTTTTCTGCCGCGCCTCCGCGCGGCATTGATCGCCCAGGTCGACGCCGTGCGGCAGGCCCGCGCCTCTCGCTCCTGAGCGGTTCCTCCGCCCGCATCCCGCGAATCACGCCCTTCATCGCCGTCTCATGATCGTTCGCACCTCCGCTCCCGAACTCGACGGCGTATTGCTGATCGACAAACCGACCGAGCATACCTCCCACGACGTCGTGGCGCGCGTGCGCGGCATTCTGAAAATGAAACGCGTCGGCCACGCCGGCACGCTCGATCCCATGGCCACCGGGCTGCTGGTCGTCCTGCTCGGCAAGGCCACCAAGCTTTCCCAGTTCCTGATGAGCGTGGACAAGTGCTATTCCGGCTCGGTGACGCTCGGGAAGATCACGAATACCCAGGATGCGGAGGGCGAGGTCATGGAGACGCGTCCGGTGCCGGATTTTTCCGAGGAGCAGATTCGCGCCGCCCTGCGGGGCATGGTGGGCGACCAGTATCAGATCCCGCCGATGTTTTCCGCGATCAAGATCAAGGGGCAGCCGCTCTACAAGGCGGCCCGGGCCGGCGAAGAGATCGAGCGCGAGCCGCGTTTCATCCGCGTGAAACGATTTGATCTTACCCGTTGGGCCGCGCCCGACACCCTGGATTTTATCGTCGACTGCACCAAGGGCACTTATGTTCGCACGCTCGCCCACGATCTTGGGCAGAAACTTGGTTGCGGGGCGCATTTGAGCGCGCTCCGGCGCATCTCGTCCGGGCAGCTCAACGTGAGCCGCGCCGTGACGCTGGACGCCCTGCAGAAAATGGCGCCCGCCGAGGTGCAGGCCGCGCTGATCCCCGGATACGAGGCGGCTCCTTCGGTTGCGCTGGGCTGAACCCCCGCCCAGGATCGAGCCGACGTGGCAAAGGTTTTCGACAGTCTCTCCGCCGCCCGCGCTCTCGATGAGCGGGGGCCTTTGCATTTGGCCATCGGTATGTTCGACGGCGTGCATCTCGGGCATCAGGCGGTGATCAAGGCCGCGGTGCAATCCGCCCGCCGCAGCGGCGGAGTGGCTGCGGTGCTGACTTTCGATCCTCATCCGAGCCGGCTTTTCCGTCCCGACGATCCCGTCCGATTGATCATGGACCGAGACCGCCGCGTCGCCGCGCTGGCCGCGCTGGGGGTGTCCGCCGTGATCGTGCAGCCTTTCGACGCCGAGTTCGCCGCGATCAAAGCCGTCGATTTTCTACCGAGTCTGAAGACGCCGCTGCCCGGTCTGCACACGGTTTATGTCGGTGAAAACTGGCGTTTTGGATGCGGACGGACCGGCGATGTCGCCCTGTTGGTGGCGGAGGCGAGGAAGCTGGGACTTCACGTGGTGAGCGCGCCGCGCATCAATGGAGACGGGGAGCCGATCAGCAGCACGCGCATCCGCAGTTTGCTCATGGACGGGCGCGTGGATGCGGCGAACGTGTTGCTCGGCGCGGCCTACGCCAGCGAAGGAGTGGTCGGGAGTGGGAAGCGGCTGGGGCGGATGATAGGATTTCCGACCCTGAATCTTCCCTGGAGCCCCGATTTGCGTCCGCGTCTGGGCGTTTACGTCGTTTCAATTCAGCGCGCGGACGGTAGCGATAAACCCCTGCGGGCGGTGGCAAATTACGGACTGCGGCCGACGGTTGAACAAGTCGCGGAGCCACAGCTGGAGGTGCATGTTTTGGCGGACACTTGCCCGTATGGCCCGGGCGACGGCCTGCGTGTCGAGTGGCTGGCCTTTTTACGACCCGAGCGGAAGTTCGGGAATGTTGACGAACTTCGGGAGCAAATCGCGCGCGACCGCGACGCGGCCCGCGCGTGGTTCGGAGCCTAGTGGATCCGGCGCGCAGTTCCGGGGGGCTGCCGGGGACAACCGAGCAATCAAAGCTTTCCGAGGGGCGCAGGCAAAAAAGAACCGGCCGAAACCGGTTCCTTTGAATGCGAGTTCGAGCGCGAGCTGCGCGCAACGTCACGGTCTCATGGATACGGGGTTGATCTCTTGTTCGCTTACCATTGATCGCACTTCGTCTCGCGAGAGGTCGACGCGGAGGGCGTCGCCCTCTCGCCGGAGTTGCGTGGCGGGGATCGCCACCAGCGCGTCGCCGGCGCCGAGCGAGCGAGAGGGACGGATGAAGACGCTGGCTTCCTTGCTCTCGCCCGAGGTTTGGCTCCACGGCTGGGAGAGTCCGGAGCTTGAGGTGCCACCCGGGCTGTCGGACCTGCTGTGGGCAATGGCCGTCGTGCTCGGCTGCGACGCGAGCTGCGGGGCGACCGCGGCCAGGCCGATGTCCTTTACCTTGCCGATTTCCTGGCCTTCGCGGTCGACGACTCGGGTGCCGATGAGCGCGCTCGCGGTGAGGCGTTGCTCGACCTGCTCCTCGCTAAGGCGTTCGATGCCGGCGGCAGACGCGGTCGTCGCGCCGCGAGACGAGGTCGAGGTGCGCGCCATGTGCGGACGGTCGGGCTCGTTCAAGTCGGCGCGGCTTGTCTGCTCCGGTATCTGATCACGCGTCTCGTCGACGCGAGCCGTGGGCGGTCCGCTGCGTGTCTCACTGGGACGCGGGTCGTAGGCCTCGCGTTGAATGCTGTAGCGGGTGGTGTCGTCGCCCCACGCCGCCAGGGGCAGGATGGCGCCGACCGCGATTAACGAGGTGAGATATTCAGTTTTCATGGTGATGTCGGGCTAGGGACGGCTTGCGTCCCGGGGTTTTGTTGGGCGGGGTCGCGTCCCGGCGGGGCGCGCCTCGCACGGTGAGGCACAACATAGCCCCGCCTCGAAGCTCTCGCCATGGGGCTATTGTCCCAACGGCCCGCGGGACCTCGCGCCCACGCCCCGGCCGGATTCCCCCGTCAGGCCGGGGGACCGCGAAGGCTTGTTGCCGACGATCCAAGAGCTAGCAAATCACTCGGCGGGCACGAGGCGGACCACGCGACCGGGGCCTTCCAACGTCACGTAGATGAGGCCATCGGGTCCCGTTTGCACGGCGCGGATCCGGCCGATGCCACGGAAGAGCACCTCTTGCGATTTCACCTTGTCGCCATCGAGAACGATGCGGCGCAGCTCTTGTTGGGCGAGCGAGCCGGTGAAGAGGTTGCCCTTCCAGGCGGGGATGCGGTCGCTGTCGTAGAAGGCGAGGCCGCAGGCGGCGATGGAGGGCGTCCAATGGATCACCGGCTGCTCAAGGCCTTCGCGCGCTGTGTCGGCGGAGATGGGCGTGCCGTTGTAGTCCATGCCGAAGGTGATGAGCGGCCAGCCGAAGTTGGCGCCGCGCTTGACGAGGTTGAGCTCGTCGCCGCCGCGCGGGCCGTGCTCGGTTTCCCAGAGTTGCAAGCCGTCGCCGGTGGTGCCGGGGCGGGCGGCCATTCCCTGCGGATTGCGATGCCCGTAGCTCCAGATGGTGCGCAAGGCGCCGAGGGTGCCGACGAAAGGATTGTCCGCAGGGACTCGGCCGTCGTCGTGGATGCGGTGGATCTTGCCGTTGGGACGTTTCAGGTCCTGGGCGTCCTCCTTCGAGCCGCGTTCGCCGATGGCGAAGAAAAGGTAGCCTTGGTCGAACACGAGCCGCGTGCCGAAGTGGACGCCGCCGCGTTTGTAGAGGTTTTTCGGGGCGCGGTAGATGTCCTCCTGGTCGATCCACTTTCCGTCGCGGATGCGGCCGCGGACGATGGCGGTCATGGCCGTGCCGTTTTCGCCGGGGTCGCTGAAGGCGAGGTAAACCCAGCCGTTGTCGGGTTTGGCGTAGTCGGGGTGCGGCGCGACGATCATGAGACCGCCCTGGCCTTGAGCCCAGACGCGCGGCGTGCCG
>CAMLQS010000069.1 GCA_946482165.1 uncultured Verrucomicrobiota bacterium
GTGCGTGCCGCGGGTCTTCGCCTCGTTGTTGCGCACCGCCATGCCGTAGGCCGCCGGCTCGCCGACGATGAAAACCTTTTTCTTCCCGCGCGTGATCGCCGTGTAGAGCAGGTTGCGCTGAAGCATCATGAAATGCCCCTTCAGCAGCGGGATCACCACCGCCGCGTATTCGCTTCCTTGCGACTTGTGGATGCTGATCGCGTAGGCGAGGGCCAGATCGCCGAGCTCGCCGCGCGAGAACGCGTGTTTCTCGCCGTCGAACTCCGCCTCGACCGTGCCCGCGTCCGGATCGCAGCCGACCACCAGGCCGATGTCGCCGTTGAAGAGGTTCTTGTCGTAGTTGTTTCGCAGCTGGATCACCTTGTCGCCCACGCGATACTCCCCGCCAGGCCCGCGCAGGCCGCGCCCGTGCGGGTTCATCGCCGCCTGCAGTTGCGCATTGAGGTTGCCCACGCCCGCCACGCCTTTGTGCATCGGCGCGAGCACCTGCACATCGCCGGGTTTCATCCAGTGGAAATTCGCCGGGATAAACTCCGTGCAGAGCGCGATCGTCTTTTGCAGGCAGTCGTCCGCGTCGCGCGCCACGATGAACGTCAGGTCCGCCCAGGCCTGCACCTTGTCCAACGTCTCCACCGCGATCGGCAGCTTCGCGTCACCGCCGTTGATCGCGTGCGCGGTCGTCACGATCTCGCTCTGCCCCTGCTGGCGATGCACCACGCTGAGCCGCGTCACCGGCACCGACTCCGTCGCGATGATGTCTTTCAGCACGTTGCCCGCGCCCACGCTCGGCAGCTGGTCCGTGTCGCCGACGAGCAGGAGATGCGCGCGCGACGGGATCGCCGCGAAAAGCGCCGCCGCCAGCCGCGTGTCGAGCATCGAGGCCTCGTCGACGATGAGAAAATCCGTCGCGAGCGGCTGGTCCTCGTTCGCGGTGAAACCGCCGCGCTGCGGATCGAACTTCAGCAGGCGGTGCAGAGTCTGCGCAAAGCCGCCCGTGCTCTCGGTGAGCCGTTGCGCCGCCCGCCCCGTCGGCGCGGCGAGCGAGATGCGAGCCTTCTTGGCCTTTAGGATTTCGACCAGCGCGCGCAGCGAGGACGTCTTTCCCGTGCCCGGCCCGCCCGTCAGAATCGACACTTTCGAAAGCAGCGCCGACTTCACCGCGTCGCGCTGCGCCTGCGCGAAAACGAAGCCCGCCTTCTGCTCCGCCCAGACCACGGCCGCGTCGACCTTGATCGGCGGCAGTCCGCTCGGCACCGCGCCGAGACGCTTGATCGCCACGGCGATCTTTTGCTCCGCGCGGTCGAGCACCGGCAACTGGACAAGCGCCGAGCCCGGCAGCGGCTCGGCCACTCCCGCCGGCTGGTGGATGGAGAGGTTCTTTTCCCCGACCAGCGCGGTGATTCGCGCCGCGATCCGCTCGGCGGAGGTTTCGAGCAACCCGGCCGCGTAGTCGCGCAGCTCGCCCTCGCGCAGCGCCGTGTGCCCCTCCTCCTGGAGCGTGTCCATCGCGTAGAGGATGCCGGCGTCCAGCCGCGGGGGCGCGTCGTTGGCGAAGCCGAGGTTGATCGCGATGCGGTCCGCAGTCTTGAAGCCGATGCCGTCGATCTCCCGCGCCACCTTGTAGGGCTGCGTCTGCAAAATCTGCCGCGCCTCGCCGCCGTATTTGTCGATCAGCTTCACGCACTGACCGGGCGTGACGCCGTAGGTCTGGAGAAAGATGTAGAGCTCGCGGAAGGCCCGCTGCTCGTCCCAAGCCTTCTTGATCGCGGCGGCGCGGACCTTGCCGATGCCGGGCACGTTGCGAAGCTTGCCCGATTCCTCCGAGAGCACGCGGAAGGTGTCGGTGCCGAACGCGTCCACGATCTTGTTCGCGTAGACCTTGCCGACGCCGGGCACGAGGCCGGAGCCCAGGTATTTGCGAATCCCATACACGCTCGAGGGCAGCTCGCTGCGGAAACGATCCACCTTGAACTGCGAGCCGTGCTGCGAGTGCGAGGTCCACACGCCCTGGAGGTGCAGCGTCTCGCCGCATTGCACTCCGGGCAGGGCGCCCACGATGGTGACCTTGTCGTCGGCGTCGTCGGGCCGGAACTCCGCGATGGTGTAGTGGTTGTCCTCGTTGAGAAACACGATCCGCTCCAGCACCCCGGTGAGGGCGTCGGGCGGAGCGCGATTGGAGGAGACGTTGGCCAAGGGGTGGGATTAACGGGTCGGAACGGAGAGCAGCAGCGGCCTGAGGTCAATCAGCCCCGCGGCCACGTGCTCCGCGCCGTGGGCGCGCAACTCGGCCTCCGTGTGCGTGCCTGTCGTCACCATGAAGCCTCCGCCGAAGCGCGCCCGTTTCGCCGCCTCGACGTCCCAGGGCGAATCGCCGACCAGCGCCGTCGTGATCGCCTCGGCTCCGAGTTTCTCCAGCGCATGGGCCGCGAACTCCGGCTCCGGCTTCAGCCAGGGCGTGTCGGTCGCGCCAAAGACCCCCGCGATCAACGGATCGAGGCCGAGATGCGAACACACGCGACGGGCCGAGGGGCCGTGCTTGTTGGTGAAGACGGCGCACTTCACGCCGGCGGCGTTCAGCTCCTTGAGCAACTCCCGCGCGCCGGGGAACAACACCGCGTCGTCCAGCATGGTGCGGTCCCAATACTCCCGATACACCGGCAGCGCCTCCTCCAACCGGTGCGCGTGCGAAGACCCGAGCGTCTTCTTCAACGCTTCCGGCAAGCCGCCGCCGATGGCGCGCATGACCTCGTCGCGGGTCGCCTCCGGCATCCCGTAGTGCCGCCTCACATGCGAATGCGAGCGGTGGATCGCCGAAAAATGGTCGAGGAGCGTGCCATCGAGATCGAAGAGCACGGTGCGGAAGCGCGCGGTCATGCGTCATTGGAGCACGTTCGGCCCCGGTGTGCGCAAGGTCGCGTTTCCGCTATTTCCGCCAACCTGCTTCCCCCTGTGGAATAACACGATGGGCGGAAAGCCTCGCCCGCCTCCACCCCGCTTCGAGCCGCATCGGGTTCGCCTCTCACCCTCCGATCCTCACGAATCGGTTGCGCGAACGGGCTTTACCCGCCCAATGTCGCCCCAATGTCGCGCCAGGACCAACACGCCCTTCCCGTCGTTCCGCCCTCGGCGGCCGAAGTGCGCGTCGAAGAATCGCCGGACGCGCTCCGCGTGATCCTCGGCGGAGCCTGGCGGGTCATCTGCGAAAAGCCCGACTGGTTCCCGTCCCGTCTCGCCCATCGGCCCAAACTCGTGCGCATCGAGCTCGCCCGCGATATCGGCGAATGGGACAGCTCGCTCTTGCTGTTTGTGCACGAGGTCCGCACTTGGGCGGACTCGCTCGGCGTCCCCTGCGAACTCGACGCCTTGCCCGAGTCCATGCGCGGCATGCTCGCGCAGTTCACCAAGGCCTGCGAAAAATCGCACCCCGCCGATCGCTCCCTCGATCTCGTCGCGGCCGTCGGTCAGGCCGCCACGGATGTCTGGCATGTCACCCGGGAGATCGCGCGCTTCCTCGGCGAGTGCGTCATCAGCGCGACTTTCCTCTCTCGGCATCCGAATAAATTCCGCCTGCGGGACTGCCTTGAGGAAATGCAGCAATGCGGCGCGATGGCCCTCCCCATCGTCAGCCTCATCGGCCTGCTCGTCGGCCTTATCCTCGCCTACCAGGCCGCCGTGCTCATGCGCCAGTTCGGCGCGGACATCTACGTCGCGGACGCCGTCGGGCTCTCCATGGTCCGCGAGATGGGCGCCATGATGACCGCCGTCATCATCGCCGGCCGCACCGGCGCCGCCTTCGCCGCCACCCTTGGCAACATGCGCGCCAACGACGAGATAGACGCGCTCGAAACCCTTGGCATCCGCCCGGTCGACTTCCTCGTCATCCCCAAGCTCGCCGCCCTCGCGCTGATGATGCCCCTGCTCGCCCTCTACGCGGACTTCATGGGCATCCTCGGCGGCATGTTCGTTTCCCTCACGGTCCTCGACATCCCTCCCGCCGCCTACTGGGTGCAGACGATCTCCGCGATCGACCTCTCCGACGTGGCCTCCGGCGTCATCAAGTCCGCCGCCTTCGGCGTCCTGATCGGCCTCGCCGGCTGCCACCGCGGCCTGCTCGCCGAGCGCAGCTCCGCCGGCGTGGGCCGCGCGGCCACCTCCGCCGTCGTGATGGCCCTCCTGCTCATCATCCTGGCCGACGCCTTCTTTGCCGTCGCCTTCAACATCCTCGGTATCTGATCCATGGTCGCGCCCCGAAATCCCGAAGACACCCCCGCCGAACCCGCCATCGAGGCCCTCGGCATCGACTGCGGCTACGGCGGCGAACCGCTCTTGCACGATCTCCGTTTCTCCGTCCGGCGGGGGGAGATTTTCTTCATCATCGGGGGCTCCGGCTGCGGCAAAAGCACCCTCCTCCGCCACCTCATCGGCCTCAACCGGCCCACCGCCGGCGACGTCCGTTTCTTCGGCGAATCCTTTCTCGAGGCCGACGCGGTCCAGCGCCGCAACCTCCTCCGCCGCTTTGGCGTGCTCTATCAGGGAGGCGCCCTATGGAGCTCGCTCACCCTTCTCGAAAACGTCGCCCTGCCCCTCGAGGAATACACCACGCTCAACACCGCCGAACGCGCCGAGCTCGCCGCGTTCAAGCTCTCCCAAGTCGGCCTCGCCGGTTACGAAAGCTACTACCCTTCCGAAATTTCCGGAGGCATGAAAAAACGGGCCGGCCTCGCCCGCGCCCTCGCTCTCGACCCCGCCATCGTTTTCTTCGACGAACCCTCCGCCGGGCTCGACCCCATCACCTCGCGAAAGCTCGACGAGCTCATCCTGCAGATCCGCGAGCTCCTCGGCACCACCTGCGTCGTCGTCTCCCACGAACTCGACTCGATCTTCTCCATCGCCGACCGAGTCCTCATGCTCGACAAGACCGCCCGCGGGGCCATCGCGATCGGAAACCCGAGGGAACTCGCGACCTCCTCGCCTGACGAACGCGTGCGCGAGTTCCTCCACCGTGGAACCCGCCCCGGGCAAAACGGCTTCGACACCGCCGCCCGCCCCGGACAGTGACACCCCCAAGACACTCTCTTCGCCGCCCGCCTTTGCTCTTCCGGCTCCTCGCTCCCATTTCCCCGCTCCTCGCTCCCATCCCGTGAAGACCAAAGTCAGCCCCACCGTCGTCGGCCTCTTCGTCCTCGGAGCCCTCCTCCTCGGCGTAATCGCCCTGTTTTCATTCGGCGGCGTCAACTTTTTCTCCAAGCCGGAGCGCTTCATCGTCTACTTCGACGAAAGCATCCACGGCCTTGACGACGGCTCCCCCGTCAAATTCCGCGGCGTGCGCATCGGCCGCGTGGTCGGCCTCAAGGTCCGCGCCATCCCCGGCGAACCGGCCGCGAACAAACAGCCCGGCTCGCTCGTCGCCGTCGTGTGCGAACTCTCCCGCAACGTCGTCGCCGACGGCCAAGGTTCCCCCATCGACGTCTCCGATCGCGAGGAGTTGCAACGCCTCATCGACTCCGGTCTCCGCGCCCAGCTCGGCGTCATCGGCTACGCCACCGGACTCCTCTACGTGGAGCTCGATTTCTACGATCCCGCCGCCTACCCCGCCACGCCCCGCGCCGGCGTCGAATCCACCTATCTCGAGATGCCCGCCGTGTCCTCCAAGAGCGCGGAGTTCCTCCGCAACCTCGACGAGATCCTCACCAACATCAAAGACGTCGACTTCCCCGGCATCGCCGCCGAGGCCCGCAATCTGCTCGCCGAAACCCGCGCCCAGGTAAAAGCCGCCGACCTCGCCGCCATCTCCCGCGAGTGGACCGCCGCCGCGCGCTCCGTCTCCACCCTCGCCGACTCGCCCGAGCTCAAGGCCATCCTCGCCAACGCCTCCTCCGCCTCCGCCCGTCTCGACCACGTGCTCGCCGAGATCGAAAAGGCCGCCGGCCGCGGCGCCGAGCAGCTCACGCTCGCCCTCGGGGACGCCCGCGACGCCATGCGGCAGCTCACCGAGACCACCGCCGTCGTGAAACGCTTCGTCAGCGCCCAGCAATACCTCGGCGACGACGCGTCCAAGGCATTCTCCCGCCTCGGCGAGGCCGCCTCCGCCGTCGCCCGCCTCGCCGACTTCCTCGAGCGCAATCCCAACGCCCTGATCAGCGGCCGCGCCACCGACGCCAAAAAGCAGTCCACGCATTCCCCGAGCGCAGAACCCAAACCGTCGGATTCCCGACCGCCGCACGTCTCCACTCCTTCGCGCTAACATCTCCGCCGCAGCCATGCCCTCCTCCGCCGTTCGCCGCCCGCTTCGCCTTTCCTCCGTCTCCGCCGTCGTCGCGGTCCTGACCCTCTCCGGCTGCAGCTTCCTTCCCAAGCCCGCGCCCGACCCCACCCGCCACTACGTCCTCACCGGGCCCGCCCCCGCCGGCCCGAATGCCGACGCCAAGCAGGGCGCCCTCAAGGTCGGCCTCCGCTCCGTTCAGATCGCGCCTTATCTGGACGCCAAGTCGATGATCGTCCGCCGCGGCGACAACGAGATCGATTACCGCGACTACGCCCGCTGGGCCGAACCGCTCGCCAACGGCATAAACCGCATGCTCGTGGCCCGCCTGCACGTCTCCGACCGGGTCGGCCGCGTGTTCCCGCAACCCTACCCCTTCGACGTCGCCCGCGATGTCGACGTATCCGTTTCGGTCCTACGCTGCGAAGGCCGCGTGCTTCCCGACGGCAGGTCCGTCGCGAGCTTCATGTGCGCCCTGGAAATCGTCCGCGTCGGCGACAAGCCCGGCGCCGCCGGCGGCGAGGTCCTCCTCCGCAAGGTCTTCGAGGCGCCCGAAACGGAGTGGCCGGAGGGCGATTACGCCGCCCTCGCCGCCATTCTGAGCGACGACGTCGCCAAACTCGCCGACACCATCATCGCCGCCCTGCCCTCGAAATAGACGATGACCCTGGCCGGCGATCTCCTTTCCCCCCGCGTCGTCGTCGGCCACGAGGAAGACCACCTCGCCGACGTCGCCGCGCGCATGCGCGCGAAAGACGCCCTGCGCTGCGTCGTGCTTGAGCCGGTAAGCAAACGCTTCCGCGGCGTGATCCGCCTTGCCGAGGCCGCCCTGCGCTCCTCCGCCGGCAGCCGCATCCTCGCCGACCTTGTTTCCGACGCGCCCCCTTTGGCCGTGCAGGCCGGCGAACCCGCCGACCTCGTCTGCGAACTCATGGAACGCCACGCCCTCTCCGAGGTCGTCGTCATCGATCGCGACGGCCAATACGCCGGCCTGATCTGCGCCGAAGACGCCTTCCGCTGGCTGCTTGCCGAAAATCGCGCCGCCCATGCGCGCCTGGCTGGCCTCCACGCCGTGCAAAGCCGGCTCGGAGAATTCCTTGAACGCAAGGTGGAGCAACGCACCGCGGAACTCCGCGCCACGGTCGAAGCCTTTCGCTCCAGCTCCGTCGCGCTCTCGCACGATATCCGGGCCCCGTTGCGCAGCATCCGCGGCCTTGCCGAGATCCTCGCATCCGAGCCGGCCACTCCCGAGGCGCCCGAACTCGCCCTCCGCATCTGCGCCGCCTCGCGGAAACTGGAACGCCTGGCCGAAACTCTTCTTTCCCGCGCGACGCAGATTTTTGGCGATCACTCCGCCCTTTTGGAAACCGTCGACCTCAACGAAGTGTGGGAAGATGCCGTGGCTTTTCACGCCGGCCTCCTTCACGAGCGTCAGGCCGAGGTCGTGAAGCCCGCCCCTCTGCATCGCGTGGCCGGCGCCTACGTGCCCCTCCTTCAAATCGTCGCCAACCTGCTCACCAACGCGGTGAAATACGTCCCCGACGGGCGCCGGCCGCGCATCGAGGCCTCCACCGAGGAAGACGCCGGGCACGTCGTGTTTCGCCTCCGCGACAACGGTCGCGGCATCTCGCCGACCGATCGCGACCGGCTCTTCGCTCCCTTTTCGCGCGGCGCCCAGGTCGACGACCGGCCCGGGACCGGCCTCGGTCTCGCCATCGCCCAGGACGCCTCCCGGTTGCTCAGCGCCGAGCTCACGCTCGAATCCACCGCGACCGATGGCAGCGTTTTCAGCGTGCGCCTCGCCAAGGCCCCGGCGACGAACCGCGCCGCGGGAGCCTGACCGCGGCCAAAGGCCGGGAAGGAGTTTCTCGGTCGTCGGCTGGCTCGTCACGCCTTCGCCGCCGGACCCGATTTCCCCCTGTCTTCGTCACAGGCTGTCGTCGATCACGAGCTCCACCTCGATATCGAGCATCAAAAGCTCGTTCTCGGTCATCAAGGGTTTCACCCGCTCGAGCACAAACGCCACCAACCGCGCCTCACCCAGCTTGCGAAGCACTCCGACGCGAATGATCACGTCTTGAACCACATCGTCCTTCACCGCCAGGCGCTCGAACTTCTCGTTCGTCATCAGCTTCAGCGTGCGAAGCATCGCGTCGCCGCCGATCGCGGCGTCCCGGCCTATCACCAGGCCGTCTTTGATCGGCGGAATCTCCAGCGCCTTCAGCCGCACACGCAGCGACTTTTCGATCGTGACCGGAGTGGATGCGCGGGAAGCGACACGTTTTTTCGACAGGGACATAGGGAGGCGGAGGGTTGGAAAACCCTTCTGTTTCACATCCCGGAAAAACCAGCCAGTGTAATGCACGACGGAACTCGTGCGGGGCGAGATGCGTCGGATCATCGCGGGGAAAACTCCGATACTGCGCCCGGAACCGCCCCGGAACCGCCATCCCTTCGAACACCTGCAGCCGGGAACCGGGCCGGGACGCCCCCACTCGTTCCCCTTGCGATCGACAGGGTAACTTGCCCAGGCCCGCCTCCGTCTCCTGACTCGTTCCGTCTTCGATGCCCTCCAACCGCCGTCCCTCCTCGCTCGCATTGGCCCTGCTCTTTTCCGTGACAGGCCTCGGCGTGTGGTTCTGGGTGCTGCACGAACCTACGGAACGGCCCGCGACATTCGAATTCACGGCCGATGACGACAAGGCGCCCGCCCCGGGCGACTTGCAGGGAACGCGGGATGACAATCTTCTCGCCTTCTCGGCCGCCGCCGCCGCCCGCGCCGAATTGGCGGCACGCCTCCGAGACCGCCTGAACCGCGAGGGCATACGCGCGAACGAGGCCATCCTTACCTTCAAGGATGCCGAATCATACCGCCGCTTCCTGGAACGGGCTCGCGCCGCCGGTCTCGAAGTGGTCGCAAAGATCGATTCTCTCAACGCGGTCCGCGTCCGCATCGGGGACTACGCCGGTTTGGTGGGCGACATATCGGGGAACCTCGCCGACTACGCCTCCGTGGGCGCCAATCCAATCCTTGCCGCAACCCCTCCGACCGCCGAGGAGCGCGCCGCGCGCGCCGCCGTTCCGGTGGGAGAAAACCTGCTTGCCGTCCTCGGCATCGCGCCAGGCGCCGACACGTCGTCATGGGGCCGCGGAATCCTGGTCGCCGTGCTCGACGGCGGCGCCTCGGCCGTCCCCACGCTCGGCACACGAATCAAGTATCTGGATATCGGATACGGAACCACCGGCCTGGGCGAGGACGGCGCCCACGGCACCGCCGTCGCCTCGCTCGTCGCCGGCGCCTCGGCCGACGCAATGGGCGTCGCCCCCGCCGCCGAAGTCCTCAGCGTGCGCGTGACGGGCGCGGACGGCGTGGGAGACGCCTTCTCCGTCGCCCAGGGCATTCTCGCCGCCCTCGCCGCCGGGGCCAAGGTCATCAATATCAGCCTGGGCGGCTACTCCACGTCCCCGGTGCTCGGCGCCGCCATCGAAGAAGCCCTCGCCGCGGGCGTCGCCGTCGTCGCCTCCTCCGGCAACGACCAGGCCAACCGCATCGCCTGGCCCGCCGCCTACGCCGGCGTGGTCTCGGTGGGCGCCACCGACGCCGCCGGCGTGCAGGCCATATTCTCCAACTCCGGCGCCGGCCTCCAGCTCACCGCTCCCGGCTATGCTCTCCAAGCCGCCAGCCCTGCGGGCGCCTCCTCCAGCTTCAGCGGCACCTCCGCCAGCGCGCCCGTCGTCGCGGGCGCCATCGCCACGTTGCTCTCGCAGTGGCCCGATCTCACCGCGCTCGAGGCGGCCGACCTCCTTGCCACCCACGCGAACGACGGCGGCGCCGCGGGCGCAGATCCCGACTACGGCAACGGCACCCTCAACCTCGAGTGGGCGATGAACCACGCCAACCCCGTGTTCACCGACCCGGCGATCTCCAGCCAAAGCTACGATCCCGCCACCGGCAACGTGTCCATCGTTGTGCAAAATCGCGGGGCGGTCCCGCTGTCCGGCGCCACCCTTTCCGTCGGCCTCGACGGAACCGGCACCCGCAACGCGGTGGCCGACCTCGCCCCCGGCGCGTCGACCACGATCATCGTCCCGGTGAGCGCCGAACGACGCGACGCCGGCGGCAACCTCGTCGTGAGTTCCCGACTTTCCACGACGGCCGACGATCAGAACCCGGCGAACAACCGCCGCGCCGGAATCGTCACGCTGCGCTGATCGCGTCCCCGACGCATCCGCCCCGTGCCCGGAAATCGCCGGCCCGCCAAACAACGAAGCCCGCCCCGAGAGGAGCGGGCTTCGTTCTTTTCGAAACAGGAAAGAGTGGAAACTCGGAGAAGGCTCAGCTGAGCAGGCCGTGATACATGCACCAGCGGGTAAGCCCGACGACGTCTCGCACGCCGAGCTTCGCATAGATGTTGGCGCGGTGCTTTTCCACGGTGCGCGTGCTGAGACCGAGCTTGGCCGCGACCTCCTTGGAGGACATGGCTCCGGTGACGAGCGCGGCGATCTCGCGCTCGCGCGGCGTGAGCACCTCGGGCTTCACGTTTTCCGCGTGACCCGGAAGGCTGATCGGGCGATCGACGGTCGGCGGCGCGATGCCCGCCACGCTCGTGTAGCTGAGACCGCCGGCGAGCACGCTTCGGATTGTCTTGGTCAGATCGACCGCCGTGGCGGTCTTGTCGGCGAAGCCTTGGACGCCGAGCTTGAGAAGCTCGCGCGGCAGATCGTTGCTCGGATGCGCGGTAAGGAGAAGCACCACGAGGTGGGGCAACTCATGACGCAGGGCCTTGATCACCTCGACGCCCTGCATGTCCGGCAGCACGAGATCGAGCAACAAGGCCTGCGGCTTCGTGCGCACGCAAACATCGATGCCTTCCTGGCCGGTGGCGCATTCGCCCACGAGCTCGACGCCATCGATCTTTTTTAGCACTTGGCGGACGAACTGCCGGTAAACCGGATCGTCCTCCACGATAACGACCCGCGTGCACAACGCGATGTCGGCGGAACTAGAGGCGGGGGTTTCTTCGGAGGATTTTGCGGGGCGAGTCATCGGCTTGTGAAGTAAACCAACTACGTAGCCTCAAAGACGCAAGAGGAACGATAAGCAATTCCACCCCAAAATTGATCGAATTATTTCTCAGGCACCAACCAATGCACTCCGCCGGTCGCACCGGGCGCCTGCGCCATCACCGGCGCGAGCCAGGCGGCCGCCTCGCCCAACGGGCCTGCGGAGCCCCAGGGGGGGTTGATCACCAGCACGCCGCAGCCCCATACGTTCAACTCGGCACCTTCGCCGCCGATCAACAACTCGACGGTCAGGCACGGAGGCAAGTTCCTTATGGCCAACAGCTCCCGATAGAAATAATCGACCTTCGAACGCAGGGTGAGCGGATACCAGACGGCAAAGGTCCCCGCCGGCAGACGGCGCAAGCCGTCGGCGACCGCCCCCACAACCCGCGCCCATTCGTCCTGCGCTTCGAAGGGCGGGTCGATGAGGACGAGCGCCCGGCGCTCCGGAGGAGGCAACATGGCGCGCACCGCCGTGTATCCGTCCATAATTTGAGTAGAAACCCGCCTCAGCCCGGCGAACTCGTCGGCAAGCGCGGCCGCCTCGTCCGGCTGCCGTTCGCAAAACGCCGCGCGATCCTGCGGACGCAGTTTCGCCTGCGCGAGGCGCGGCGAACCGGGATAAAAACGCGGACCTTCCGGCGCCTCCGCCGCTCCCGCCCGCGCCCGCGCGTCGGCGTCGAAGTCGCGCACCGCGGCCACGTAGTCCGCCAAAACCGGCGGCAGGTCCTTGCGCGACCAAAGCCGTCCGATGCCCGACGGCCACTCGGGATCGCGCGGACGAGTCGTGCCTCCGGCCGCGACCGAGAGGTCGTAGCCGCCGCGACCGGCGTGCGTATCCAAATACAAGATACCCTTCTCCTTCGCCTGAAGTCCGGCGAGCAGGCGCAACAGCACCGCGTGCTTGAGCACGTCGGCGAAGTTGCCCGCGTGATAGTGGTGACGGTAGTTCACGGCGCGCGTTCCCGTTGCGAAGGCGGCTCAGGCCCGGGACGCCGCGCCCGCGACCGGCACTTTCACCACGGTTTTGCGCACGACGACCGCAGCGCCGTCGGCAAGGGAGGGCATGTGTCCGTCGACCGGAAAAAACACCGCGACGCCGCCGGGGCCGACCCTGAGAGTCGAGCCCCCCTCGGCCGGCGCGAAAAACATGAGGTCGCGCTCGGCGCGGTAATCCTCCGTGAGCGTCAACGCCGAGACATCGATCAAGCCCATCAATTCGCGGCCGGCGACGACGACCTGCACGTCGATATGGCGCTCGTGCGCCTCCCACTTTCCTTCCGCGGGCGGCTTCGCCTCGTAGGCCTGCTCGAGCGCAAAAACGTCGTGGCCCAGCTCGATCCGCTCCGTCTTGCCGACGGCCACCGCGGCGATGCGCGCGGCCTCGGGCGAGCCGGGCGTCAGGCAGCGCGCGACATAATCGAACGCGAGTTCAAAAGCCGGCGACGACGCGATCTGCGCGCGCACGGTGGAAAGAGATCCAAAGAGAGCCATGCGCGCAGACTCGCGCGCGGCCTCCCGCTGGCAAGCGCGGAGCCTCGGCGGGGCGCGCGCCAGAATCGCGTCCCCGGCGCAATGTTCGTATTACGAACATTGCGTTCGGGCCCGCCGCGCTCCGCTGGCGCGCGCTTTCCCGGAAACCCGTCTTACAACTTCGGCCAGTCCGTCGCGGGCGGAGAAAAGAAACCCGCCGGCAGATCGGGGTTGGGATTGATCGCCTCGATGATCGTTTCGTTGGCGAGTTCTCCGCCGATGATCGTGCGGAGGCGGCGCGGCAGCAACACCCCGGCGGTTTCGCGGAAATCGGAGTAATGAGTCTCCACCACGATCTCGCGACCGCTCTTCAGCCGGCGCGTCTCGTCGCGGCGCACCACCAGCTGCGTCTCGGAGTCGACGTAGAGCGTCACGAGCTGCGTGTGATTGAACACCGCGAGCAGCTTTTGGCAGGGTCGCCCGTCCACCACGGCTTCCCCGGCGAAATCGAGGCTCACGCCCCGCCGCTCCCAGTCGTAAAGCGGCTGCTCGAAGTCGGCCTCGCGCAGGAACTCGCGCTCCGCCTCCTCGCCGAGCCGCTTCGGCGGCCCGAGCAAACCCACGCGCATCCATGGCGCATGCACCCCGTCGAAGCCTCGCACCAGATTGCCTTTTTCGCCCAAGGCCTCGATGCGGAGGAGATTGGGCCGCGCGGCATGCAGAATGAAACTCGCCTCCCGTTCGCCCACCCGCGTGACGCCCACCGCGCGGAAGGAGCGCAACGCGGCGTGGGCCTTGGCTCCCCCGGCCGCCTCGACGCTGACTCGCGCGATATCCGCCGCAAGATCGGCGGCCAGACGCGCGGGGCCGGCCGATATCACCAGCATGCAGGCGAAGAACACACGAAAGGCAAAGGCACGGAACATCCCGCCATGCCGTCGCGCCGCGCCGGGGCGGGCAAGCCCGCTTTGCGCTCGCTCGGCGCCACGGGGGCGCCTTTATCCGCGGTCATCATGGCAATGGAATTCGGCTGGTGGGTCCGCGATCCCGAAGAGGGAAAATATCAGGTCTTGGCCGTCTTTCACGGCGGCGAGGTCGTCTGGACGCGCAAGCAGGGCCACCATCAGCCGTGGGAGGAACTCGAGCCGATCACGACGGAGCTGTGGGACCGCCTGATAGACGAGGCCGCCAAGCGCGTGCCGCGTCGTCTCATGTCGCCGAAGCAGTTCGACGAGCTAAAACTGGTGCGCGCACGGGCCGAGGACACGAACACCCCCAAGCCCCTCAAGCGCGGCGCCCACCTGAAACGGGCGCGCGATCTGCCGCCGCCGGAAGCCTCCTGATGTAGGCCCGACCGCTGGTCGGGCTTCCATGTGAAGGAGACAAGCACCCCGACCAGCGGCCGGGGCTACATCAAATCGGCGGACCCGGCGGGCCCGCCCTGCCTCACCCCTCCAACCCGAAGACCGCCTTGGCGTAAGCCTCGGGATCGAAGGGTTGCAGGTCTTCCTTTTGTTCGCCGAGGCCGACGTAGTGGATCGGCAACTTCAACGCGCGCCAGATGCCGACCACCGCGCCGCCGCGGCTCGTGCCGTCGAGCTTCGTCACGACGAGGCCGGTGAGCCCGAAACTCTGGTGAAACACGCGCGCCTGCTCGATGGAGTTGCTGCCGAGGGACCCGTCGACGACGAGCCACGAAAAATGAGGCGCGCCCGGATCGATCTTCTGCAGCACGCGGCGGATCTTCGCGAGCTCCTCCATGAGGTTGCTCTTCGTGTGCAGGCGGCCGGCGGTGTCGATGATGACAACATCCTTGCCGCGGCTTTTGCCGGCTTGGAGCGCGTCGTAGGCGACGGCCGCGGCGTCGGCGCCGGTGTGGCTGGAAACGATGTCGAGCTGAAGCCGATCGGCCCAGGTCTTGAGCTGCTCGACGGCGGCGGCGCGAAAGGTGTCGCAGGCGGCCACGAGCACCGACTTGCCCTGCTGCTGGAGCGCCCAGGCGAGCTTGGCGGTCGTGGTGGTTTTGCCTGAGCCGTTGACGCCGATCATCACGAGCACGGCGGGCATGCCGTTGGCGCGCTTTTCGAGCACCGGCGCGCCGGCGCAGCCGCCGAGGACGCGCGTGAGCACGGCGGCGCCAATTTCGGCGGCCTGCTTGCCCTTCAACTCCGGGTCCTTCCGGTAGGCCTCCTTGATTTCGGCGAGAATCTCGTTGGTCGTTTCGACGCCGAAATCGGCGGTGATGAGCGCCTCCTCCAGTTCATCGAGCGAGGAGGCGTCAATCTTGCGCCCGCCGAAAAGCGAACGCGTCTTGCCCGCGATGGCCGCGACGGTCTTGGCGAGGCCGTCCTTAAATTTTTTGAAGAGACCGAACATTGATTAAACCACGGAGGTCACGGAGGGCCACGGAGGCAAAGCCGGAGCGAAGGTTTTTCTCCTCCGTGACTCTCCGCGACCTCCGTGGTTAAAATCTTCAGGTCACTTTGCGCGCGTCGCGGCCGACCTGGTCCTTGAGCTTGTCGAGGATGCCGTTGATGAAGCGTTTCGCGTCGGCGTTGGAGAACTGCTTTGAAAGATCGATCGCCTCGTTGATCGAAACCACGGGCGGGATGTCCTTGCGGTGGATCATCTCGAAAATCGCGAGGCGGAGAATCGCGAGGTCGATGCGCGCGATGCGGTCGAAATCCCAGTTCTGGGCGAGGCCGCGTATGCGCCCGTCGATCTCGTCGCAATGCTCGATCACGCCGTGAATCAGCTCCTCGCCGAAAGCGTAGTGCTCGCGCGGCTTGCCGTCGGCGATCTGAAGATTCTCGAAGAAGAGAGCCAGGTCCGCGGCGAGATGCTCGGGGCGGTTGAGGCTCCAAGCATAGAGATATTGGAGTGCGGCCACGCGGCCGTCACGGCGCTGGGCGAAAAGGGCTTTGTTGCTCATCTCAGGAAAGGGTCTTGTGAAGGCCGGCCATCTCAAGGGCGGCGGCGGCGAACTCGGCGCCGCGGTCATATTCGCCGGTCGTGCGTTTCTCCGCCTGCTCGCGGGTGTTCACCACGATCACGCCGTTGATCGCGGGCACGCCGGTATCGAGCGAGACGCGCATGAGCGCATGGGCGACGGCGTCGCCGACCATCTCGTGGTGGTTGGTGTCGCCCGCGATGAGCACGCCGAGCGCGATCACCGCATGAAACCGGCCGGTCGAGGCCAATCGCTGGACCGCCCAAGGAACCTCGTGCGAACCGGGCACGCGCACGACCTCGACGGAAGCGGCGGGAACGCCGGCCGCGACGAGCGTGGCGGTGGCGCGAGCCACGAGCGCGTCGACCAAGGCGGCGTTGAAGCGGGCCGCGACGATGCCAAACCGCAGCGCGGCGGCATCGGAAACGGACACTGGCGTGGGCGCGTCGAGACTCATGGGAAAGAAGGAACCGAAAGGCATGCGCCGCCGGCCGCCGCGAAGCAAACGGGAAAAAACGGCGCCGCGCGGCTTGCCTTGCATGGAACAAAAACGCGGCCGGAGCGCCCGGTGGACGCCCCGCCGCGCGGAGGACCCGAGCGCGGCGGCGGCCGGCTTGACCCGAACAAGGCCGTATATACGCTGTATGCCCATGAAATCTCCTCCCGTTAAACGCGGGGCCCGGCCCGATTCCCCCGCCCCGCTTCTCGCCAAAGTCTTCAAGTCGGGCAACTCGCAGGCGATCCGCATCCCCGGCTCCGTGAAACTGAAAGCCAAGGCCTACATCATCGAGCCCGACGGCGGCGGCGGCCTGCGCCTGATCGACCCGGTCGCGGAGGCGAAGCGCCTGGCGGCCCTGCGCTCGCTGCGCGGCTCCGCCCCCGATTTCCCCGACCACACCACGTGATCAGCATGACCGTCTACCTGCCCGACACGAATGTCTGGTCCCGTTACCTGCGCGATCACCCGCAAGACGCCGAGCTCTGCGCCAAGGTGGAACAAAACATCGCCGCATGCCGCCTGTCCGCTATCGCTTTGATGGAGCTGGAATATGGCGCGGCAAAGCGCCCGGACGTGCCTGCGTTTCGCGAGCGGATACTGCGCCTCACGGCGCTTTTCCCGGGCGTGGCGCCCTTCGACTCCTCCTGCGCCTACCACGCGGGCATCGTGCGCGCGCACCTCGCCAACCTTAAACCCAACGCCCAGCCGATCGGGCATTACGACGCGCTGCTGGCCGGACAGGCGATCGCCTTGGGCGCCGTCTTCGTGACGGATAACATTTCGGAGTTTCGCCGAGTGCCCGGCCTCGCCTGCGAAAACTGGCGGGGGCCGGCCGCCTATCGCTCCTCCGCCAAATAGCTCCCGCCGTAGCCGGGCGTGTAGATCGCCGCCCCGCCCAGGCCGGCCAGGGTCGCGAAATGCACGTCGCGCGAAAACACCCGCCAGCCGCGCTGCGCCGCCGTGGCTGAAATAAGCAGGTCGTTCGACGGGAGGGTGTGGCCCGCCTCGCGCGCGCACCAGGCAAGGGCCTTGGCGGCGTCCCACTCGGGCTCGCCGCACGCCGCGTAAGGGATGACGCCGAAAAACATCTCCAGCGCCCGACGCTCCTCGCGGCGCGCGCCGCCGAGCACCTCCAGCTTCACCGGCGAGCACCAAGCCGCCTCGTATTCGTCGAGCAGCGCGCGCAGTGCGACCTTCGTGGCCAGATCGCCTTGGCGGCGGGCGGCTTCGATCCAAACCGAGGAATCGACGAGAACCATGGCGGGGCGTCGTCGCTCAGGCATCCTGCCGCGCCTTCTCCGCCGCCGTCTGCTCGGGGTAGTCGAAAGCGCCTTCCATGAGCAGGCGGCCAAACTCGCGCGCCTTCCTGCGCTTCAGGAACTCCTCGACGGCCTGGGCGACGGCCGGCCCCTTCTTGCGCTCGTTGGTCACGGCCATGAGTTCGCTCAAGGTGGCGTCATCGAGCTC
>CAMLQS010000070.1 GCA_946482165.1 uncultured Verrucomicrobiota bacterium
AGGCACGTCGCTGTAGGCGGCGAGACCCGACACGGGCGGGGCCGAAGTGGTCGCGGACGAAGGCGGCGAGCTCGGCGGGGGTCCAGCGGCAGCTTTCCCAGGTGGCGGTGTAGTTGGGCTCGTTTTGCGCGGAGAGGGCGGCGAGGGGGACGCCGGAGCCGCGCATGGTGACGGCGAAGTCGGCGAGGCGCGCGGCCCAGTCGTCCTGAAACTCGGGGAGGAGCGAGCCGCCGTTGTTGACGTCGTTGTTGCTCTTCCATTCGGCGGGAGGCGTCCACGGCGTGGCCCAGACGCGGGCGCCGCGGGCGACGGCTTTTTGCGCGGTGACGAGCTCGGAGGTGTTGCCGGCGGGCGCGATGCGGACGCGCAGCAGCGAGAGGCCGATGCCGGTTTGCGGAGAGAAAAAGAGATCCGCCTGGGCGTCGGAGAGGGCGGAGGAGGTCCAGGCGCTGGAGGCGCCGAAGCCATCGATGGTCTGGCGCGGTTCGTCGAGCGCGACGGTGAAGACGGGCGAGATCGAGACGACGGAGCCCGCGGCGCCGGCATCGAGGTCGGCCACGGTGTATTCGGCGCCGGCGGAGGCGAAGATGATCTTGTCGAGGTCGAGCCCGTCCTCGCGGCCGCCGAGGTCGAAGGTTTGGGCGAGCGAGCCGGAGGGCACGGCGAACGACACGTCGGCGACGGCGCCGAGGTCGATCCATTTCCAGACGCCGGAGCCGGCGGAGCCGCCGTTGGAGGCGGCGACGATGTCGGCGGCGGACGTGTAGCCGGTGCCGGAAAAGCTGTTGGCGATTTTCCAGTCGGAGGCGAGGGCCGGGTCCTTGGCGCCGAAGCCCGCGCCGACGAAGAGGCTGTCGTCATTGGCGCCGGCGGGGCCGACGCGGACGCGCGCAAAGAGCCGGTATTCGCCAGGCGCGGGGAAGTTGGCGGAGAAGCGGGCGACCCGGGCGGAGCCGCCGGGCGAGGAGGCGGTGGTGTTGGTCGAGACGGTGAGGTAGGCGGGAGAGCCGGAGGTGAGGACGAGGTCTGCGCCGCGCAGGGCGGACTCGGCCTCATGGACCCGGGGTGAGGGCGGGGGAGCGGTGCCGCCGATTCCCTGCATGAGATCGTCGACGCTGAAGATGTTCGATGCGGGTCCGAAGACGAGTTTGTCGAGGTCGAGGCCGTCTTCGCGGCCGCCGAGATCGAGGGTTTGGGTGAGGGCGTCGGAAGGGACGTCGAAGGAGAGGCCTGCGAGGGCGCCGGCATCGATCCACTTCCAGACGCCCGCTCCGGCGGTGCCGCCGGAGCCCTGCACGGTTTCGAAGCCGGTCGCGAAGCCGGAGTTGGCGAGATTGTTCAGCGTTTTCCAGTCGGAGGAAAGGGCGGGGTCCTTTGCGCCGAAGCCGTTGCCGAGGTAGAAGCTGTCGTCGTTCGCGCCGCCGGGGCCGACGCGGATGCGGGCGAAGAGGCGGTAGGCGCCGGGGGCGGGGAACGTGACCTGATAACGGACCACGCGGGCGGAGGTGGCGGGACTGGAGCCGGCGCCGTTGGTCGAAACGGCGACGTAGGCCGGGACGGTGGCGGCGTAGGCGGGCATCTCGACGCCGAGTGCGCCGGACTCGGCCTCGACGACGAGAGCGGGGGAGGGGCCCGTGGAACCGGAGGGGGCGGGGGTGCCGCGGCGTCCGCGCGGGCTCTCGGGCGGGCCGAGGTAGGCGGCCCGGAGGCCGCCGGTGTCGATTTCGACGCGCTGGAGGACGACGCCGGGATCGACCATCCAAAATTTGAATACGTGGGGACCGGCGAGGTCGGCGAGGACGGCGGCCGAGACCACGCGGACGGAGTCCTTCACGGAGGTGTTCCAAACGGCCGACTCGGCGACGGTGCCGACGGCGAGGATCCGAGGAGGCTGATCGTCTAGCGAGATGGCGCAGCGGAGTTCGCGGCCGGGCACGTAGTTGAGCGTGGGGGAGAGGACGAGGCGGACGGCGAGTTCGCCGGCGCGGCGGAGATATACGTCGTATTCGAGCCGCGGGCCGGAGCCGCCGGGGGAGTCGATGCTGGCGGCGGTGACGGGAAACGGGGTGACGGCGCCGAGGGCGCGGCCGTGGTCGGGCAAGGTTTTCCACGTCACGCCGCCGGAGGCGACGGCGCGGTCGTAGTTCGGCGCCTCGATGGCGATCCAGCCCTCGGGATCGAGGAAACCGACCGGCTGCGAGAGCGGCGCGGGCGGGGCCTTGACGAAGGGCAGGCGGACGGTGCGGGAGGAAGCGGTGGTGGCGCCTTGCACGGTGAGGAGGACATCGCCGGAGCCGATCGGGGCGCGGGACCAGTCGATGGAGACCTCGGCGCGAACATCGTCGCCGAGGGCGCCGGAGGCGGGGCTGATGTTCACCCACGGGTGGTTGGCGACGATGGCGTAGGGCGTGGCGAGGGTGCCGCGGCGGAAGAGCTCGATGTAGCGGGTGGCGGGGCCGTTTTCGGAATGGAGGAGCGGCAGCGATGCCGTCGCTCCGGGCGCCAGCGCCGAGGTGGAGCCTTCGAGGGCGACGCCGAGGTCGGCGGTGGCGGGAGCGGAATAGGAGGCGAGGGCGGGGAGGGTGTTGGCGGAGGGCTCGTTCCAGGCGGAATAGCCGATGTGAATCTGGTCCATGAGGTGGACCCACTTCCCGTCGGCGAAGGAGGTGTTCCAGTAGGCGGTGAGATCGGCGTCGTATTGGAAGAGGGCGCGGGCGCGATCGGCGGTGGCGTTGGCGGAGGCGCGGGACTGGGCGGCGTGCAGCGCGTTGCGGGCGGCGGCGACGTAGAGCTCGTTGAGGTTGGCGCAGGCGAGGATCGGGTGGACGGCGAGCTGGTAGAAGGCGTCGCGCGCCTCCGCGGGTAGCGCGTCGTGGAGGGTCTGGGCGCGGACGGCGAGATCGCGCCACTCGGCGAGCACGCGGTCGGCCTCGCGGTGGTTGACGAGGCTGAAGGTGGAGGGCGCGAGCAGCTCGGGCTTGCGGCGACCGTTGAGCTTGGCGTAGCCGGCGACAAGGGCGGCGGCCTCGTCGGCGTGGGCGGGGCCGAACTCGCGAGTCGCCCAGAGACGGAGATAGTCGTCGCAGTTCTCGGCGGGCCAGCGGGCGGGGTCCCAGGCCATGCGGAGAAAGAACTCCATGGGGACCTCCATGGGCTTGAGGTCGCCGACGTTGACGATCCAGACGCGGGTGGCGTCGTGGCGCCAGGCGAGGTGCATCTGCTCCTGGATTTTCGGGAGCGGGTTCGTGTTGAGCCATTTGTAGGAACGCGGGCCGCCGACGTAATCAAAATGGTAATACACGCCGGAGCCTCCCGGGCGGGCGCGTTCGCCGGGCGTGGAGGGAAGGCGGCGGATGTTGCCCCAGTTGTCGTCGGCCCAGAGGAGGGTGACGTCGTCGGGCGGGCGGAGGCCGGCGTCGTAGTAGTCCTGCACCTCCTTGTAGAGGGCCCAGAGCTGGGGCGTGTCGGACGCGGGGCGGCCGGTTTCCTCGGCGAGGATCTGGCGCTGATCGGAGATGATCGTTCCGAGAAGGGCGGCGTTGGCGGCGAGGTCGCCCCCGACGACCATGGGGGCGTCGCCGTCTCCGCGCATACCGACGGTGACGATGCTTTCGAAGTCTTTGTTGCGGGCGATGCCGGCGCGCCAGAAGTCGCGGAGGCCGGCGCCGTTGGTCGCGTAGTTCCATTCGGCGTTGCCGTAGACGCCCTTGTGGCGGGACCACTCCTGCTGGGCGCGGAGCATGGGCTCGTGGTGGGAGGTGCCCATGACGATGCCGTATTCGTCGGCGAGGCGCGGATTCTCGGCGTCGTCCTCGTTGAAGGCGTCGCCCCACATCGCGGGCCAGAGATAGTTGCCGCGGAGGCGGAGGAGGAGTTCGAATACCTTCGTGTAGAAAAGGCGGTTGCGGTCTCCGAACTTCACGTTGGTCCAGCGCGTGAGGGCGGGCGCCTCGTCGTTCAGGAAAATGCCGCGGTATTTGACGACGGGTTCGCCGGAATAGAAGGGACCGGCAAGGACGTGGGCGGCGGAGCGACGCTTGGGCGGGACGTCGGCCCACCAATACCAGGGGGATACGCCGAGTTGCTCGGACAGCTCGTAGACGCCGTAGATGGTGCCGCGTTTGTCGGAGCCGGCGATGACGAGCGCCTGGTCGACGCCGGGGAGCGGTTGATCCACTACTACGATGACGAAGCTCTCCCAGCGGCCCGTGAGAGTGGATGCGTCGAGTTTGCCGGAGGCGACGAGCGCGTCGACGAGGGCGCTGCGGCCGAGGGTGCCGATGATGACAGGGCGCGAGGAGGGCGGAGTGGCGAGCGGCGCGGTGCTGAGCGTCGGCGCGAGGTCGGTGACGCGCTGGACATCGTCGCGGAGATCGCCGATGGCGCGGATGGCGCCGGTGTGATCGGAGGCGTCATACCACAGGGGCGCGGCCGCGCCGGGGGCGACGAGAGGGAAGGATCCGAGGGGCGCGGGCGAGTCGGTGATGATCGATTCGGGCAGGCCGAGCCCGGCCTCGGCTAAGGGAGCGGCGAAGACGAGCGCGGCGGCGAGAAGGAGAAACGAAAATCGGCGGAGTCGGAGCATCGGGCCGTTTTGTGGGCGGAGCGCGGAGCGGGGCCGCCTCGGCATTCGGTTAGGGGCCGACGATCCCGTTGCGTTTCAGGTTTTCCGCCTGCTCGGTGGAGAGGGCTCGCAGGAGGGCGTCGTTTAATTTCTCCCGAAGGCCGGCCACTTGCGCCTGAATTTCCGCGGGCGGTCGTCCGGAGGCGTAGGCGGCGAGCTTGATGCGCCGGGTTTCTGATTCGTGGGCTTGGACGAGCTGAACGACGTTTTCGACATCCTGATTGGTGAGTTTCCAGTTCGCGGCGGAGTCGACCATGGTCTGGTAGCGCGGGTCCGCCTGCTTGCGGTAGAGAGCGAATGCTTCTTCGCCTAAAATCTTCCGGAGTTGCTCGTCCCTCGACTGAGCCAGCGCCGCTTGTTCATGGTCCAGTTTGACGCTGTCGATGGATCCATACTGGGCGGCTACTTCCAAATCGGTCCGTCCATCGCCGAAATCGCCTTCGAGCTCCTGGATCTGGTTGAGCTGGGAATCGGAAACGCCGAGTCCGCGCAGATCCCGGCGTAGGTAAGCCGGTATGCCGGAGTCTCTGGCCAAATTGTAGCGTTGGAAGCCGACCAGATTCCGCACCTCTTGCTCGTAGTCGGCTTGCACGAGCTCGCAGCGCTCTCGGTAGGTGGCTGGATCGATTTCTTTTGTCAGCATGGAGCGTTCGAGCGCCCGAAGCCGATCCGTGCGCGCCGTGCGAACGTCGTGCAGGGCATTGGATTCGTCGCCGGTGAGCGCCAGGTCCACGGTGTTGATATCGGCGAACTTTCGGTTGCGGTCCCATTCCCGGAAGGCGTCCGCGTCGAGGGCGTCGCGCATGGCCGCTTCGAGCGCTATCTCGCGATCCAAGTTGAAGAGGGACAATTCTTCGATGCCGACTTCGCCGTCGGAGTATCGCTTTTGCAGATCGCCATCCCGCGGGTTCCATTTCGCGTTAAAATCCGCTTGGATGGCGGCTATGAAAACGTGCCGGGGGATAGTGCTTTGTCTCAGGCTCTCCTTCCAGCCCATCACCGTGGCGTCAGCGGGCGAATCGGGCGCCTGAGGGGTGGTGCTCCCCGGCGTGTCGCGTCCGCGGTCTCCGCGCCCCGTCGGACTGGCACTCGCGAGGAACGAATCGGGGCGCCCCATGAAAAGCAGAAGCGCTATCAAACCCGCGTTCAACGCGAGAGAGACGGTGGTGAAGCGGCTCGGCTTTTCAGGGCGGGACATGGGCGGAAAAGGTGGATTCGAACGCGTGGGTTTGGCGGTTCTTACAGCGCGATGATTCCGTTGCGTCTTAGTTTTTCGAGCTGCTCAGGGGACAGGGTCTGGTTGATCGATTCGTGAAATTTGGCTTGGAGGGCGGATACTTTCTTTTCCGTCTCGTCCGGCGGAATCCCGGCCGCGTAGTCGGCGAGCTTGATTCGCCTGGTCTCGGTGTCGTTGGCGAGGAAGAGCTGGAAGACGTTTTCGACATCCTGGCGGGTGAGCTGCCAGGTGTTCGCGAAGTCGTTCATCGTCTGGTAGCGCGGGTCCTGCTGCCTGCGGTAAAGAGAGTAGGCTTCTTCGCCGAGAATCTGATGAAGTTGTTCATCTCTCAGCTGGTTCAGTGCGTCGTTTTCCTGGTCCAGTTTGACGTTGTCGATGGCGCCTGAATTGGCCGCGGCGTGGAGGTCCGCTCTCCCCTCGCCGAAGGTTCCCTCGACATTTTGAATTTGAGCGAGTTGAGCCTCGGAGATCCCGAGCCCGCGAAGGTCGCGGCGAAGGTAGGCCGGAAGGCCGGAGCCGCGGGCGTCATTGAAGCGTTGAGATCCGATCAGATCTTTCAGCGCTTGCTCGTAGTCCGCCTGCGCAAGCTCGTGGCGCTCGTCGTAGTCGGCCGGACCGATCTCGTTTTTCAACTTGGCGCGTTCGAGCGCGCGCAGGCGTTCGGTGGTCGAGGCGCGGAGGGAGTGCAGTTTGTTCGCCTCGTCGTCGCCGAGGGCCAGTGCGCCGGTATCGATATCGAAGATCTTCCGTTTGCCATCCCATTCGCGAAAAGCGCGCTCGCCGAGGGCTTCGCGGATCGTCGCTTCGAGCGCGATTTCACGGTCCAAGCTGAACAGGGCCAAATCCCCGACCTCGATTTTTCCGTCGGTGTATTGTTTCCGGAGATCGTCCTCCCGCCGGTCCCAGTTCGCGTGGAAGTCCGCCTGGATGGCGGCCACCAGAACGTGGCGGGGAATATCGCCTTGTTGCAGTCGCGTCTTCCAATCGATCGCGATGGCCGTGTCTGTAGAATCGGGAACCGGGCGACTCGCGGATTGGATCGTGTCGCTCCCCTTTGGATACGCTGCGTGCGGCGGGATGGGCCCGGGGCCTTCGACGGGAGAACCGCGCGGTTTTGATAAAAGCAGGAAAGCGACCAGGCCGAAGTTTAACGCGACGGAGGCGATAGTGACGTGGCCGAGTTTTTTGGAGCGAGGCATGGTAAACTGGCGGAGAGTCGCGCCACGAGCGCGGAGATGGCGCCCGAAAAGGCGTCCCCTCCGCCCGGGGGTGGGCGAAGGGGACGTTCACTTAGCCGTGGAAATTCAGTCGAGAGGGTCGTATCGAGGCAATCTGGCGGCACCTTTCAGTGGCTCTCTTCCGGCGAAATACCCTCCGGGTATTCCTTGGTCGTTCGCCTCTGAAATCTGCTCGCCACCTTACCTCGCTACTCCGCCTTCGACTGAATTTCGGCGGCTTAGTTGAACAGGGTCGTGACGCTCTGCGCGGGGAGCGACATATAGAATGAACCGCTGGACGCGTTGATCGAGGTGACGGTCGCGAGGTCTTCGCTCGAGGAGGTGCGCCAGCGAGTCAGCGTGCCCAGCGTGGCGCCCGAGATGGCGAACTGCTGGTTGACCGTCGTCGTCGAGTTGTTCACGGCCACGATCACATACTTTCCGGATCCCTTGAATGCGGTGACGTAGATGCCGCTGGTCGGGTTTGCGGTGGAGTCGACCCGGACGTAGCCCGGCTGCACCGCGCGGGACCACTGGGAGAAGACGCAGCCGCGCTTGCTGCGGTTGCCGTTGGCGTCGAGCGGGCCGTATACACGTTTCAAATACCAGTGGAGGTAGGCGTTGACTTGTGCCGTGTGGAGGAAGTCGTGGAGGCCTTTGGCGGTCTTGAGAATGCCCGTCATGCTCTGATCATCGATCAAGTGTTCCGTCATCCAGACTTCTTTGCCCTTGGATTTGGCCAGGGTGTAGTAAGCCGCGGTCGCGCCGTAGGCGTGCCCGCCGACGATATCGAGGTTGGCCGAGGCGGTGGTGTCGTTCAGGGTCGGGTCCGTCATGGCCTGCCGGAATTGGAAGGACTCGGCCGCGATCACCTTCGTGGTGTAGAAGGCGCCCATCTGGTTCTTCACGAAGTCGCGAATTTCTGTCGCGGTCCAGTCGCAGGAGACGTAGTCGACTTGATAATCCGGCTCGTTTTGCACGGAGATCGCATGAAGCGCGCTGCCGTTGCTGCTGGCGTAGTTAACAAAATTGACCAGATGATTCTTGTAGTTGGCGTATTCGGTGGTCTTCAGACTGCCCGAGACGGTATTATTGTTGGTCTTCATCTCCGGGGGCGGGCTCCAGGGCGTGGCCATCACAATCGCGCCGCGGCTCTTGGCCATGGCGCCGCGGGAGACTTCGGCGGACCAACTCGAGCTCGCCGAGTTGGCGGGCACTTCTATACGGGCTATGTCGAACCCGAGGGTGCCGCCACCGCTGGTGAAACCTCGGTCCATGTCGGTGGCGGTAAGGCCGCCTTGCCAGCCGATGGTGCAGGCTCCGAAGCCACGGATGGTTTGTTTGCTGCTGCCGAAATTCACATTGCAGGTGGCCGCTTGCAGGTGCGAGGGCTGAAGGGACAGGAGCAGCGCGGCGGTCGCCGCGAGTCCTGAACGGCTGAGGTAGTTCGTTCGTTTGGGGCTATTCATTTTGGGGTTTTGTTTTGTTTCCGTTTGCAAGGCGGGCCTTGCCTGGAGGGTGGGAATGGGACGCTCCGGGCCCGCCGGCGACAGGGCTGCGCGCCGGGGCGGGGTTGTCGGCCGTCCGCGACTTCGGTGCGGGCGCGGTTCGGAGAAGGTGTGTTTTGCGCGGGCAGCTGACTCGGCGCGTGACACCTCGGTATTCGGCCATCGCTTTCGGGGCGGCTTTCGACGACCGATTATGATGCCACTCGATCCGTGGTGGCGGGCACCTCGATGCGGGCTATGTCGAGCCCCAGGATCCCTCCGCCACTCGTGAGACCCTTGTCCCTCTCGGTGGCGGTAAGGCCGCCCTGCCAGCCGGTGGTGCAGGCGCCGAATCCTCGGATGGTTTGCTTGGTGCCGCCAAATTTCACATTACAGGTGGCGGCGCCGAGCGGTAGCGCCCGCGCTCCGAGAGTGAGGGGCAAAAGCGCGCGCCGGGCGCGCGTGAGGATCGTGCGGGGGATCATGACGGGGTAATTTGGGCTGAAGCTCGCGGCCGACCGGGGGTGTCGGTTTTTTTGGCTGCGGTAGGCGGGGCCGGGCGGGCGCCTGCGGCAACACCGCCGTTTGAAGCCAAGTCGGGGAGGAGACTCAAAGCGGATTTTGGTCCAACGATAGAGCAGCGTCTCTCGTTTGCATGGTGGAGTTGAACCACTCGCGAGGCGCTCTCATCTTACTGTCAATCCGGCAGGGACTTTCATTCGGCCTGCTCTTTTACCAAGACACTCGCCGCCCTTTTACCCCGTGGCTGCGTCGAGTCCTTGTTCCCCGATGTAAGCGAGGTCTGTCATAGACCGATGCGCCCACCCCCGGCCTTTCCAACTCCACCCCATCTCATGGCTCTCCGCCTGCCCGCACTTCGGGTTTCGGTTACTTTGATCGCCGGTCTCGCGTTGATCGTGGTTGTCCTCGTTTCCATCTCGAATCTTGCGCGATCGGACAAGCTCTCCCAGTCGCCTGATTCCATCTCGGCGCGCATGGCCGGCGCTCCGGTTCCGTTTTCGGTGGAACCCGTTGCCGCTCCCATTTCCGCCGCGCCCACCGAGGCCGAGCTTTCGGCCCTGCTTCGGTCGGGACGCTTTGACGAGCTTGTGCGGCGCGTTCCCGAGCTGGGCGATGCCGAAGCGCGCGAACGCTGGCTGAGCACCTGCGTGCGGCTCGCTCCGGCGCACTTGGTTGCGGCGCCCGTTCATTCCCTGCCCGCCGGCCCGCTTCGCGAGCGATTACTCGGCGAAGTCATGGAGCACTGGGTGCTGGCCGATCCGGTTTCCTTCGGCGAATGGGCGGTCGCGCATCTGGCCGATTCTCGCGAGCTCGACTCCGCCCTTGCGCGGATCGCCTCGCACACGGATCGCGTCCAACGGCCGACGTCCACCGCGCTCGCGTGGGCAGGCCTGATCCGCGACCCTGCGCTTCGCTTTGGCGCGCTAAGCGCGGTCGTGAGCGAATGGGCGGGCTACGACCCCGCCGCCGCCCTGCGCTACGCCGAATCTTCGCCCGGTCTTTCCGCGGACGAGCGGGCCCGGCTCTTCAGGCTCTGCATGCCGCCCCTCTCCGAAAGCTAAACCCCAATACCCCGCCATGAACACCCGGCCCCGTCTCAAATCCTCCATTCGTCTCGCCGGCCTCGCCGCCGCGCTTCTGATCTCCGCCACGTCGGCCTTCGCCGCCTTCGGCCTCACGACCGCCTCCAGCTACTACCAAGTCGATACCGGCGCCGGCCTCGTCTTCAAGATTCGCCGCACCGACAACGGCTCCAGCACCCAGTCGCCGGGCGACATCATGAGCCTCGTCTGGAACGGCACCGAATACCAGAACCAGTCCCGCGGCTCCCAGATCAACTCCGGCTTCGACTGGCTCTACAGCGGCGTCTCGGCCGTCTCCGTTTCCGCGGCCGTAGTGAACACGAACTACATCAAGGTCACCGTCCAGGCGGGCAACCTCACCCACTACTACATGGCGCGGAGCGGCTACCCGCACATCTACATGGGCACCTATTTCACCACGGAGCCCGACGTGCACGGCCACGTCCGCTACATCCTCCGCATTCCCTCCTCCCTCCTGCCGAACGGCCCGGCCCCGTCCGACATCCGCAACAACACCGGCGCCATCGAGTCCGGCGACATCTTCGGCATGGCCGACGGCACCACCCGTTCCAAGCACTACTCCAACATGCGCCTCAAGGACTGGTCCTACATCGGCGCCACCGGCTCCAACGTCGGCCTCTGGATCGTGCGCGGAAACCAGGAAGGCGGCTCCGGCGGCCCCTTCTATCGCAGCCTTCTTAACCAGTGCGGCTCCGACCAGGAGATCACCTACATCGTCAACTACGGCGAGGCCAAGACCGAGGCCTTCCGAACCGGCATCCTCAACACCTACACCTTCGCCGCGACCACCGGGGCCACGCCCTCCACAGCCATCGACACCTCCTGGTTCTCCCAGATGAGCCTCTCCGGCTATGTCGCCGCTTCCGGCCGAGGGCGCGTGACCGGCGTCGCCATCGCCGGGCGCGACACCGCCTACACCTACACCGTCGGCTTCTCCAACACCACGGCCCAATACTGGACCACCGCGCGCGCGTCCGACGGCTACTACAGCTGCTCGGGGATGATCCCCGGCACCTACACGATGACGTTCTACAAGAACGAGCTCGCGGTGCGCACCGAGTCCGTGACGGTCACGGCCGGCGGCATCAACCAGCTCAACACCCGCACCATCACCGCCGATCCGAGCGCGGTCGCGCCGATCTGGCGCATCGGAAACTGGGACGGCAGCCCCGCGGAGTTCCGTAATGGTTCTTCCATTACGACGATGCATCCCTCCGACGTCCGCCTCGCCTCGTGGAGCCCGGGGACCTATGTCGTGGGCACCAGCGGAAACTCCAATTTCCCCTGCTACCAGTGGAAGGACGTCAACGGAAACCAGGTCGTGCAGTTTAATCTGAGCGCCGCCCAGATCGCCACCGCCAAGACTCTGCGCATCGGCCTCACCTGCGCCTTCTCCGGCGCCCGCCCGCGCGTCACGGTGAACAGCTGGACCTCCACCATCCCGGGCATCTCCACCCAGCCGGCTACCCGCACCCTTACCGTCGGCACCTATCGCGGCAACAACGTCACCTACACCTACACCGTGCCCGCCTCCGCCCTTCTCGCCGGCACCAATAGCCTGAGCATCTACCCCGTCTCGGGCAGCGGTTCCACCGGCTACCTCAGCGCGGGCTACAGCATCGACTGCGTCGACTTCTACTGAGCGGGTTCCCTGCCGCCCCGGTTTCGACCGGGGCGGTTTGTCTGACGGCACGTTGTCGGGCCGCGGGTCAGCCCTTGGTCATGCGAACACGATAGCCGGCGGTGCCGTTGGTGCCGGAAAACGTCACGGAAACCTGTCCGGACGACACGGCTTTCGTCTGCGTGGACATGGTGTAGGTGCCTCCGCTGACGGTCGTGCGGCTGACCCAGCCCGCGCGGTCGATCACAAACCTGGCGTTTGCCCCGATGAAGGAGGGAACGTTTTTGAAGGTGACGGTGATCGAGCCGTCGTTGGGGCCGCCCATGAGCACGGTGACCACTCCCGCGCTTGAATCGACCGAGGCGAAGCCGTCCAGACTCGTGACGTCTTCATTGGTCGGAGTGACCTTCACCATGTTCCCGGCCATGTCGGCATACATTCTGAAAAAATACCATCCGGCGGCTCGTTCCGTGGGCGTCGCGAGGAGACTGCCGAGCCTGCCTGGTTCGTGCCAGAAGGAGATGGCGGCGTTGTCCACTTTGTGTCGCTCGAATTTGGCGATGAACTGGGCGCAGGAGCCCGGTTGCCCCTCCATGGTCTTGTCCGGAGCGCAGTATTCGTTGATGGAAATCTTCCGTGCGGAGATGCCCAGGGAGCTCTCGATCGACCGGTAATTCTTGAGGTTTTGCGCGGCCCTGCCGGGGCCGAAACTGAGCTCGTGCCAGCAAATCACATCCGGGAGACAGTTATTGTTTCTCGCCCAGGTCAGGAAGTTGGTCACGTCGGTGCTGTTGTAGACCGCCCAGGAGGGACCGACGATCAGGGCACCGGGGTCCAACTGGCGTATTTTGTCGAAGGTCGGCTTCCACAGGACGGTGTTGAAATCCCCGTTCGCGGTATTCCACGTGCCCTTGGGTTCGTTCCAGATTTCCCAACCGTAGATGTTGGAGAGTCCGGAGGATTTCTTCTCGTTGATGATCGACGTGACTTGGCTGAGCCAGGTGCTGCTGCCGGGCCATTGATAAGGCCAACCGGGACAAAGATCCGCCAGACGCAGCATGACCTTGGCGCCCGGGACCGCGTTCTTTAACCGGTTGGCGACGGTGAGCCCTGCTCCGTAGGTCTTGTGGTATTGGGAGCCGGCCCGAGCAGGGTTGCCGAAGACGTAAGGCTTTAAGGGCGCAACGTGGGTGTAGATGCCGGCGGGCTCGGTCTCGAGGATGCCGTAGAGCGAGCCGCTGCCGCAGCGGGTGACGCCTCTCAAGACGGAGTTGCATTCGACCGTCAGCGGGGTGGCGCCGGCAAGTCGGCCGGCGGTGAGCGAGACCGCCGTGGCGAGGGCGAGCGCGGCGAGTTTTCTTACGAGCGGGTGGGTGGATTTGTTGGGGTTCATGGGTTGTTCTTGTTTTTGGGGCACTGACAAAGCGGGTGGCCGACTCGGGGTCGGGCGCGGGGCGCTGGGAGCGTCGAGTTCGTTCGCGGCGTGCGGGTGCAGGCGGGGCGCCTGCGCTATGCGCGAGCCGCGCCCGCTATTCGGAGGGAGCCAGCGTGGAGAGCGCGAGGGCGCGGGTTTCGCGGGGCAGGGCGGGGCTTTTCCGGACGTAGTCGAGCGCCGCGTTCGCGTCGCGGGAGGCCCATTGCTGAAGCAGCTCGACCACGGTGCTGGAGCGCAGTTCGGGGTCCACGATGCTTTCGGTCCAATCGATGGCCAGGGTGGGCGTGCGAGCCGCCAGCACGTTGGCCACGGCGACGACACCGGGGTCGAGTTCGCGACGGGGTTCGATATTGCCGAGCCAGGTGGCGGCGGCGACGGGATCGCGAAAAACCCAATGGGAAAGGCCGTCGCGAAGAGCGGCGGCACGGGCGTCGCCTTCGGGCAAGGTTTGCGCGTGGGCGACGAGCCCGGCGGGGTCGCTGCCGCTCCATCCGGTGTAGAGCCCGCCGAGGGCTTCCTGCCGGGCTCCGTCGTCGGAGATCGATCGGAGCGCGGCGAGCGCGGCCTGCGGCTGATAGGCGGCCCAGGCGCGGAAAGTGGTGTTCAGCCATGCGGCCCGATCCGTGGCGAGGCCGCCCGCGGCAAACTGGCAGGCAAGTTCGAACTGGCCGGCTCCGGCCAGGGTGTTGATCCATGCCTCGCCGTAGATGCCGGCCCAGGAGGAATCGGCGGCGATCAGGTGTTCAAACGCGCGGCGCGCCTCGGCGGGTCGCGCGACGCCTCCGGCCGCGAGGGCTTCGCTGGCGGCGCGGCGTTCATCTTGTCGAACGTTGGCGAGGAGCCATTCGGCGGTGGCGACGGGGTCGCTGGCGGCCCAGCCGCGAAGGGCGGCGTTGCGAAAAATCTCCCGTTGGCGCGGGGTGGTTCCGCTCTGCGCGAGGGCGAGGGCGTCCGCCGGAGACGCGGCCGCCTGCGCGATCAGGAGCTGGCACATCCGGGCTTCGGTGTCCGGGGACGATGGCGCCTCCTGGAGAGCGCGCCATCGTTCTGTCGGGCTTCCGCCGATCGCGGGCGCGGCGGGCGCTTGCGCTACGGGGGCGCTTGTTTGCGTGGCGGCGAACGCGGAGGAGAACGCGGACGGAGGCGTGGCGCGAAAGGCGGGGTCGCGAGCGACGCGGGCCCTGGTGGCGACGCGGAAGCCGAGGGCGAAGCCTGCGGCCAGGCATGCGATGACGATGCAGCCAGCGAGAAGGGGGCGGGGAAGGGATGGCGGGCGCATGGGGTTGGCGACGGCTCTTTGGGCTCGGGCGCGAGGCCGTCAGCGGGATCTCCCGGGGCCCCTCGAACGGAGGCGAGGCATTCGAGGGGCTTTGCGGGAGCCGGGTTTCCTACTTGTGCATCAGCCCGAGATCATACGGGAGCTGGGCGTAGGTTCCGCTTCCGGTGGTCCCTTGAATCAAGATCTGCGGGGTGGTGATGCTGTTGATGGTGAGTTTCTCGTCGGTTCCGGCGCGAATGATCTCCCCGTGGGAGACCTGGTTGGTCCACGTTTCGCCGGTGAAGGTGCAGTTGCTGATATGCGCCCACTGCTCCTGCTGCTTGGTCCAGGTTCCGGCGAGGTAGCTGGCTTTCCACAGTTCCTGCCACCGGCTGGCGCCCATGCCTTCGACCATCATGTAATACTGTCCGTCGGCATTGTTTTTGTAGACGTGGGGCGCCTCGAAGACGTCGGTGGCGACGACGGTGGAGGCGCTCCAGGAATAGGGGAAATTCGCGACCGTGGTGCTGCGGCGTTTGACCGTGTGGGAACCGTCGTTCGCGGAGTAGAAGCAAAAGACGTTCGTGCCATTGGAAATGCACCAGTAGTCGATGCCGCCGTCGGAGAAGCCCATGGACCTCGCGGCGGTCCAGCCGGAGGTGTTGGCCACATCCGTGTTGGTCGAGAAACTCGGGGTGGTTCCGTTTTGGTAGATGAGGAACCATCTGCCTTTGGTCGGGAAGTAGAAGATCTGGGGCGCGGCCAAACCTCCGCCGGTGCCGATGCTGGTCAGGCGCGTGTGGGCGGCGGTCCTGAGCCCGGTGATCGACGAGGCCCTCGCATAGCCCAAGCCCCAGGCGGAGCTGTTTCGGCTGGTGTAGAACAGGTGATAATTCCCTCCGGAATAGACGATGCTCGGGTCCTTGACGGCAACCGAATCGAAGGCGCCCGAGGGTCCGTTATTGAAGCACCGCGGATCGATTTTCCACGAATCCGCGGAGGCGATGGTCGCTAGCGTGAGGCTGGCCAGGCCGGCCAGCAGTTGTGTGATCTTCATTTTTTTTTGGGGGGGTATTTTGTTGTCGGCATCAACCATGCCGTCGGCGGAAGCCGGGGCACGGTTGACGAAGTTGGGGCATGCTTGGTTCGAATGGGCCGATGCCGGAGGCGCCGATGAGGTCGGCGGGGCGACGCGGAGGCGGTTGGCGGCCGATACCGTGGCGTGACGTTCACGCGGACGAATCCGCGCACCGCCTCTGCATCCCGGGCCGCGTGAGGCGGGCTCACAAAGTGGGCCCGACCCGGGCCGCGTGCACGAAGTCGAAATCGGCTTCGGTCTCGGACCCGGTTCAGGAACGGGATATAAGCGAAGGCGCGGTTCCCTTCGCCGCAGGCGACAGGTTTGACGCTCTCCTCGTCTTGGCAGGCGAAATGCCGGGAAGTGTCAGGCCTTTCGGCTCATGCGCTTGTATTTGCCGAGACTGCCGCGCAAGGCGGATGGGATCTCGGCGGCGGTAACGAGGGAACGGTCGGGGTGGCGGCGGGCTTTCATTTTGGGGTGGGGTGGGCGAAAGCGAGAAACGCGCCCAGGCGCTTGGGCTTGGGCGCGCGGTCAGCGGGAACCGGTATAAACGGCGAAGTGGAGATCACGGTCGCCGCCGGCGAAGTCGTAGGCGTAGGCGCGGGCTTGGCCGAAGGCCACGCGTCCGCCGGGCATGGCGTCGATGGTCGTGCGAAGGGTGGTCTGCGCGCTGCGTGCGCCGGGGAAGCGCAGGGCGACGGCGTAACGGCGGCCGCGGACGAGGCTCACGTTGGCGGACGAGAGATCGAAGTAATACTGCCGGGGTGCGGAGGTGGTGGTCCAAGTGAACTCCGCGCTCGCGAGGACGGGAACCTCGTAGTTGATCGCGGATACATTTTGCGCGGGATCGGCGTCGCCGAAGTCGAGGAGGGTCAGGGTGAACTTGGCCTCGCCGCGCGGAGCGGAGCTGCCGGTGAAAAGGAAGGCGACGGCTTTGAGTTTCTGGCCGTTGCCCGCGAAGGTCTGAATCAATCCCGAGTCGGAAGGGATGCCGTGAGGAATAATGTCTGCGGAGGTGAATCCCTTTGAGACGTCGATGGCCGGCGTGCCATCGGCGAAATTAGCGGCCCAAGGCGCGGTGGTGGTGGCGGCGACGAGAACGAGGGGCTTGATCAGACCCAGTTCGGGGCTGGCCGGGGCAACCGCGGGAGCGGGGGCGGCGGATGTGGCGACTGCGGGAGCGGCGGCGCCGGACACGGCGGGCGCGGCAGCGGCGGCCGGAGCGGGGGTGACGGGCGCGGACGGGGCGACGCTCCGGGCGTAAAGACCCAGGGTCGCGCCGACGAAGCCGCCCGCGTCCTGGGTGCTGAGGAGGCTGCCGTCGAGGCCGGTGCGGAGGGACTGCCAGGCGGCGGCTCCTTCCGCGCGATAGAAGAAGGACAGGAATTTTCCGGTGCCTTCGAGTCGCAGCTCAAAACGACGGGCGTCGGCCGGCAGAACTTCGCGAGCGATGACCTCGGCCGAATCGGAGGCCTTGGAGCGGCGCTCGAGGAAGATCTCCCGGGCGCGGGTGTCGCGGATGCGGACGCCGAGGAAGAGGTAGCTGGTGTCGTTCTGAAGCGTGGCGAGGCCGGCGTCGCTGTCGGCGGTCGTGGCATGAACATCCAGGGCGGTCGTGGCCTGGAAATTCGCGTGCTGCAGCCGGCGCGCGACGAAGGACGGGTTTCCGTTGGCCTTCGGATCGACCCGGCCCACGGAATGGAGCGGAACGCCGCGGGGTTCGATCAGGAGGGAGCCGGGGCGGGAGGTGAGCGACCACCAGCGTTCGCGCGGGGTGCGGAGGAAGAGCCAGGGCAGATCGAGCGTTTGCGAGTCGAACTCGTCGCGCCAGGTGAAGGAGCCGGTCGTGGCGGGAGCGCCGCGAGGCGGGCGGGCCCCCAAGGGGCGCTTCAGCGTGGTGGGCAGGACGCGGCCTTTTTCAAGGATGGTCGGCCAGTCGTTTTTCCACGTGACAGGGAGGAGGAAGGTTTCGCGGCCGATGTTGGATTTGCCCTGCTCGTAGGGCCGGATGCCGAGGAAGACGGCGCACCATTCGTCTTTGCCGGTCTCGACGAGGTCGGCATGGCCGAGCGCGATAACGGGGTTGGGGCGGGCGGGATCGAGATCGCGCTGGGTGAGGA
>CAMLQS010000071.1 GCA_946482165.1 uncultured Verrucomicrobiota bacterium
GGGCCGGGGGGGGGCCCCTAGGGGGGGGGGGGGGGGGGGGGGGGGCGGGGATAATCGTTCAGGTCGACCTTCTTGCCGGCGTTGAAGGTCCAGTTCGTCTCGGCGATATAGGTCCGCGCCTCCGGGGTTTCGGGATTCTCGGTGTAGTAGCCGGTCGTCGAAACCTTCATCGCGCGCGGCACGCCCAGCTTGGAGGTGACGCCCTCGACAGTGACGTCCTTCACGTCATAGCCGCCCGTGGCGATCCCTTGGGTGGAGAATCCGGCGGTGGCGAGAGTGACCGCGTGCTTGTATCTCCCTCCGCCGCTCTCCAGAGCCTCGCCGTCGTGAACCTCGCGATACTTGTTCGCGCTCGCGTCGATCGCGAAGCCGATGATCTCGGGCGGGAGGTAGACATAGGCGGGCGTGCCGTTCCTCTTCGTGTTCTTGAGGTAGAAGCGATAGCTCTCGTCCTCTCCCGACTTCACGAGCACGGCGACCAGCGAGAAATCCTTCGGCTGGTCCACGAGATCGTATTTCTCGTCCAACAGCTCGATGAACGCCTTCGTGTTCATGCGGGTGATGTCGAAGTCGGCGCTGTAGACCCGCGCCTCCGGAGCGCCGGCCACCTTCTCCGTCCCCGTGGTGGTGAGGAGGACGGACACGGCGACGCCCGATTCCAGGGCGGGCACCGCGGCCGGCGGTTCCGCGTCTTGCGCGAATGCGGACGAGACGCCGAAAACTCCGGCGAGCAATAGCAGGGATTGGTAGGTTGTTTTCATGGTGTGTTCGGGTTGCGACTGACGCCCGGTATGAAACCTCCGCGAAGGTCCGGTGCCCCGTCCGGGATGGTTTTACGCACGCTTTGCCCACGCTAGGCCCGAACCTACCGAGGGACGCGTAAAGGAAACGCGAATACACGACTCTCGGCGCGAAACGGGTATCGCCACCGACTCAGTAGGACACCCGCAGACGAAGGAAACGGCGCGGCGACGCGGCCAGCTCGCGCGTGTCCACGATGAATGCGGGGCCCGCGATGTTCGTCTCGCCGGTGCTCGGGTTGCCCGGGGCCGCGAGCACCGACCACTGCGCGAGATCGTCGCTCGCCTCGACCGTGTAGACGAGGCCCGGATCCGCGATGCGCGTGAACACGAGCGCGAGACGGCCCTCGATCACCTCGGCCTCGACGGGCGCGCGGCCGGCGGACACGGGATCGCCGCCAAGCGCGTATTCGAGAAGGTTGGGCGTGCCGTCGGCGTCCGGGTCGGCCGTCGGCGCGGCGGCGTCGCCGGTCAGTCCCAACGACTCCGCCCAGGCGTCGAGCCCGGTGCGAATGACGAGCGTGGCGCTCGCGCCGCCTTGGTAGTTTGTATCGGTCACGGTCGCCACGACCGCGTAGCCGCCGGCCGCGCTCGGCGCGCTCGCGACGCCGTCGTAGGTCACGGAGACGGCGAGGCCCGCGGGATCGGTCATCACGCCGACCGCCAAGGGCGCGCCGGTGTAGAGTCGCTCGAGTCCGCTCAAGATCACCGTGGCGGGCGCGCGGTTGACGGTGACGCCGGCCGAGCCGGAGAGATCGCCGGAAACCGCCGTGATCGTGAAGGGCCCGCCCGTGGCGTTCGCGGCAAAAAGGCCCGTCGCGTCGATCATCCCGCCGCCGCTGGCCGTCCAGGAGTAGGAGGCGGGCTGGCTGGCGAGCGGGTTGCCAAACTGGTCGAGCACGGTGGCGGCGAAGCTTTGAGCGCCGCCCACGACCACGCTGGCCGCGGCGGGGGTGACCTCGACCGAGTCGGCGGTGGCGAGGACCCGCACCGCGACGGTGCTCGCGGCGGCCAGCCCCTGCGCGTCGCGGACGGTGACGGTGAGGAAGTAGTCGCCGAGACCCTCGAAGTAGGCGGTGCTCAGGCGCGCGGCGTTGTCGCCGTCGGGCAGGAAACCGAGGGGCGTGCCCGAGGCGGACGCGGCGCTCCAGGCGTAGGTGAGATTCTCCGCGCCGCCGTCGTCGGTGGCGGCGACGCTTAACCCGGTCTCGAGCCCACGCACGACCGCATAGACCGTGCCGTCCGTGTCGGTCGCAGTCTCGGTGCCCGTGGTGGCGGCGGGCGTGGTGATGACGGGGGCGGCGTTGCCCAGGTCTCCGCCGCCGACGAGCGATATCGTGTCGACATGCCAGCCGGCGCTGGCGGTGCCGCCGTCCGTGGCGAGACGCCAGCGGGCGCGCAGGGTCTTGCCGGCGAACTTGGCGGTGTCGGCGAGGTTGACGATGGTCTCGACAAAGGCGCCGGAGCCGCCGGTCCAGGCCCGGAGACCGGCGAAATCGCTTCGACTGTTCGGATTTCCGGTGTTGGAGATCGTGCCGTTGTATCCGTTGCTGGCGAAGGCGGTCCCGGAGCCGGAGGCCGTAATGTCAAACCAACTACCGCCGCCGACGGAGAACTCGAGGCGTCCTCCGTCGCGGCCGGTCTGAAGATCATGGCGGTGCCAAAACTTGAACTGGAGGTTGGCGGCGCCGGAGGGAACGTTGAAGGCCGGCGAGACGAGGCTGGTCGTGGTCTTGGTGGCCGGGCCGGAGGCGAAATAGGAGCGCGCGGGCGTGTGGCTTTGCGCGGTGGCGGGCGACCAGCTGTTCGTGCCGGTCTCGGCGGTGGAGGCCCAGCCGCTCACGGTGCCGTCGAAGGTCTCGCTCCAGAGCGCGCCAACGACGCTGAAGGCGGACGCAAGGGAGACCGTCTCGCCGTCGGGGTTGGTGACGCGGAGGTCCCAGGAGCCGGCGGCGGCGCCGGTAAGGTCGACCTGCGCGCGCAGCGTTTCGCCGACCAGCTCGGTGGAGCTCGCCACCCGGTCGGTCTGGCCGGAGCGCAGCAGGCGCACCTCGGCCCCGACGTCGAAGCCGGCGCCGCCTAGATCGAGCGTGACCGGGCCGGGCAGGCCGCTGGCGGGCGAGACGGAGGTGACGCCGAGCGGGGGCGGCGGCGGCTCCTCGTTGGCGGAGCCGGAGAGAAGGAGCGAGTAGGCCTGCTGGTTGTTGGCGAGCGTGCCGTCGAATGTGACGACCGCGCGGTAGACGCCGGGCGCGGGCGGGGCGGCGATGCGGACCTGCTCGACGTTGTCGGTGTTGTTTTTCCCGGTGGTGGCGGGAAGGTCCATCGAGGCCTGGGTCCAGGCGCCGACGAAAGGCAGGACGAAAGGCAGGTGCTCGGAGCCGTCGGGACCGACGATCTTCAGGTCGAGATTGTTGCGGAGGCGCGGAGTGCGAAGGTCGGAGGTCGTGGTTGCGCTGCCGGCGGGGTCGGTCCACGCCAGCGTGGCGCGGATCGGCGAGACGCCATCCCAGACAAATTCTCGCGTGATCGTCGTGACGCCGGCGGTGGCGAGTTCCTCGGCGAGGCGGACCTTGAGCGGGTTGGCGGCGTGGTCGCGGAGGAGATCGGCGGCGGCCTGGCCGTTGAGCAGGCCCCAGCCGAATTTGTAGTCGGGGCCGGTGTTGCCGCGGTCGTCGGCGGTGTGGATGAGCAGGCCCTTGAGCGTGGCGGAGCGCATGGCGCCGCCGGGGAAGAGGCGGGAATATTCCTGCACCAGCAGGACGGCCGTGCCGGTGGCGTTGGGCGTGGCCATGCTCGTGCCGCTCATGCCGCCGTAGGCGGCGTTGCTGCCGTTGAGAGAGGAGTAAACGCCGTCGCCGTTGGCGACGAGGTCGGGTTTTACGCGGCCGTCGTCGGTGGGGCCCCAGGAGGAGAAGGAGCTGACGGCGGCCTTTGAGGGATCGCGCAGGCCGCTGGCGACGGCGTCTGCGACGGAGCCGATGGTGATGACGTTTTTGGCAAGGGCGTCGAAGCCGATGGTCTCAAAGCCGCCGCGGTAGGACGAGTCGCCGGCGGGGTGCAGCGCGGGGTCGTAGGCGACGACGGTGGAGGAGCCGGCGGCGAGGGCGACGAGTTGTCCGGCGGAAGGGCTGTCCACCCGGTCATTGCCGGCGCTGCGGAACATGAGGAGGTAGGGAACGCTGAAGGCGAGCGAGTCGCTGTCGCGGGCGTAGGTGTTGTAGCGGCCGAAGTCGGTGTCGACGGCGACGGCGGCGGAGCCGTCGCCCGTCCATTCCCACAAGCGGTAGGGGCTGCCGCCGTTCACGTAGTTCCAACCGGATACATAGCCGTAGCTGTGGTTGGAGAGGTAGAGCTTGTCCGCCTGGGCGGGGCCGGTGGCGCCGCGGGCGGCGAGCTCGGACTTGTCGCTGTTCCAATCGTAGCTGTCGACGAGGGCGGCGGAGGCCATGCCGCGCGCGGAGGCGACGACGCCCGCGGCGGCGATGGTGCCGGCGACGTGGGTGGCGTGGTCGATCGAGGCGGCGCCGTCTTTCACGACCACGCGTCCGTCGGCGGCGAATTCCTGATGCGCGGCGCGGACGGCCCCGCCGTCCCACACGCCGACGAAGACGCCGGAACCGACGAGGCCGTAGGGCGTCGCGCGCAGCACGCTGGCGCCGGTGGAGATGGCGGCGTTGGTGTTGTGGGTGGTGAGATAGACGGGGCGGTCGTTGTTGAAATCGACGAGTTCGCGCACGGTTCCGTCGGGGCGCTCGACGCGGAGCGGAAGACCGCGGGCGCGGGCGAGCTGTTCGGCGGCGGCGCGGCGCTGTTCCTCGAAGACCCGCACGCGCTCGACGGCGCGACGGCGGTTGTCGGGGACGGAGAGGTCGCCGGACTCGTCGAGCAGATCCGCGACCGAGGTCGAAGCCGCGTCGGGAAGAGCGGCGGACTGGGCGAAAGCCGGGTGGAGGTGGTCCCAAAGGAAGGCGGCTCCGAGCACGAAAAGCGGGGCAAGCAGGCGAACCGGGGCGGAGCGGCGGGGTGGCATGAACGGCGGAACGACGGGAAAACGGTGGACCCGGCATCGGCTCCGGCAAGGAAATGGACATACCGGCAATTCCTCAGGACGTTCCGGCGGGGCGAGGGGCGGCGAGTGGAGGCTACCATTTTACATTCGGAATGCGCAACCGATTCGAGCGCAGCCAAAAAGCAGGGTGGGACAGCGGTCCCGCCGCGAACCGCGAACGAAGCCGATTTCCTCCACGCGGCGCGCCCGCCGGTCGCGCCCTACCCAAGAAGAGGCCCGCGCGTCGCGGGGACGGGCGGGCCGAGGGGCGAAGGAGACGAACGAGGCCGACGGTCAGCCGAGCACGTTCACGTTACCCTTGTAGGCCTGGATGGGCTTCACGCCGATCTGCTCGGACTTGAGGGCCTTGATGCCCTGGAGGGCGGCCTTGGCGCCTGTCAGGGTGGTCATGATGCACACGCTGTGGGCGTAGGCGGCGGCGCGGATCTTGTTTTCGTCCTGACGCGGGATCTGGCCGGCGGGCGTGTTGATGATGAGCTGGATCTGGCCGTTCTTCACCATGTCGACCGCGGTGGGGCGGCCCTCGTCGATCTTGGCGAGACGGGTGACGGCGACTCCGTTCTCCGCGAGCACCTTGGCGGTGCCGCCGGTCGAGAAGATGCTGAAGCCGAGCGAGGAAAGCTCGCGGGCGAGGTCGAGCACGCGGGGTTTGTCGGCGTCCTTCACGGAAAGGAACACGTTGCCGCCGACGGGGAGACCGGGTTTGGCCGCGGCCTGCGCCTTCGCGAAAGCGACGCCCAGGTCGGCGTCGAGGCCCATGACCTCGCCGGTGGAGCGCATCTCGGGCGAGAGCACGATGGTGGCGCCGGGGAAGCGGGCGAAGGGGAACACGGCCTCCTTGACGCACCAGTGCCTGGGCGTCTGCTCCTGGGTGAAGCCCAGGTCCTTGAGCTTGCTGCCGGTCATGACGCGGGCCGCGAGCTTGGCGAGGGGGACGCCGATGGCCTTCGCGACAAAAGGCACGGTGCGCGAGGCGCGCGGGTTCACCTCGAGGACGTAGAGCTGGTTGTCCTTGATCGCGAACTGGACGTTCATGAGGCCGACGACCTTGAGCGCCTTGGCGAGCGAGCGGGCCGCCTCGCGAACGGTGTCGAGCATCGCCTTGGGAAGGGTGTGCGGGGGCATCACCATGGCGGCGTCGCCGGAGTGGACGCCGGCGAACTCGATGTGCTCGAGCATGCCGCCGATCACAGTCGTAGTGCCGTCGCTGATACAGTCGACGTCGAGCTCGATCGCGTCCTCGAGGAACTTGTCGATGAGGACGGGCTTGTCCGGCATGACGTCGAAGGCCTGGCGGACGACCGCCTTGAACTCGTCCTCGCTGTAGACGATGAACATGCCGCGGCCTCCGAGCACGAAGCTGGGGCGGAGGAGCACGGGGAAACCGAGCTCCTTGGCGGCGGCGAGGGCGTCGGCCTCCGACATCGCGGTGCGATGCGCGGGCGACATGAGCTTGGTCTCGTCGAGGATGGCGGAGAAGAGCTTGCGGTCCTCGGCGGCCTCGATGGACTCGGGGCTGGTGCCGATGACGTTCACGCCGGCCTTCTTGAGGGCGGTGGCGAGATTGAGCGGGGTCTGGCCGCCAAACTGGACGATGACGCCCTCGCACTTCTCCTGCTCGTAGATCTCGAGCACGTCCTCGAGCGTGAGCGGCTCGAAGTAGAGGCGGTCGGAGGTGTCGTAGTCGGTGGAGACGGTCTCGGGGTTGCTGTTGACCATCACGGTCTCGTAGCCGGCCTCGCGGAGGGCGAAGGAGGCGTGGACGCAGCAGTAGTCGAACTCGATGCCCTGGCCGATGCGGTTGGGGCCGCCGCCGAGGATCATGATCTTCTTTTTGCCCTTGCCGGGGAGGATCTCGTTCTCGTCGCCGTAGCTGGAATAGTAATACGGCGTGAAGGCCTCGAACTCGGCCGCGCAGGTGTCGACGAGGCGGTAGGTGGTGCCGACGCCGCGCTCCTTGCGGGCGGCGCGGACGGCGAAGAGGTCGCTCTTGAGGATGCCGGCGAGCTGGGCGTCGGAGAAGCCGGCCTGCTTGGCCTGGCGGAGGAGCGCGAGCGGAACGGATTTCAGGTCGTGGGCCTTGAGCTCGACCTCGAGGTCGTGGATCTCCTTGAGCTGGGTGAGGAACCAGGGGTCGATCTTGGAGAGGTCGAAAATCTGCTCGACGGTGTAGCCCGCCATGAAGGCGTAGCGGATGTAGAACACGCGCTCGTTGTTGGGAGTGGCGAGCTTGCTGCGGATGGTCTTGTCGTCGGGCAGAACGTCGCCGCCGAGCTTGCCGCCGCCAAAGCCGAAGGCGCCCACCTCGAGGGAGCGAAGCGCTTTCTGGAAGGACTCCTTGAAGGTGCGGCCGATGGCCATGGCCTCGCCCACGGATTTCATCGCGGAGGTGAGCGTGGTGTCGGCGCCGACGAACTTTTCGAAGGTGAAGCGGGGGATCTTCGTCACCACGTAGTCGATGGTGGGCTCGAAGCTGGCCGGGGTGAGGCGCGTGATGTCGTTGCGCAGTTCGTCGAGGGTGTAGCCGACGGCGAGCTTGGCGGCGATCTTGGCGATGGGGAAGCCGGTGGCCTTCGAAGCGAGCGCGGAGGAGCGCGACACGCGGGGGTTCATCTCGATGACGACCTGGCGGCCGGTCTTCGGGTCGATGGAGAACTGGATGTTGGAACCGCCGGTCTCGACGCCGATCTCGCGGATGACGGCGAAGGAGGCGTCGCGCATCACCTGATACTCCTTGTCGGTCAGGGTCATGGCGGGGGCGACGGTGATGGAATCGCCGGTATGCACGCCCATCGGGTCGAAGTTCTCGATCGAGCAGATGACGACGCACTGGTCCTTGTGGTCGCGCATGACCTCCATCTCGTATTCCTTCCAGCCGAGGAGGCACTCCTCGACGAGGACTTCGTGGACGGGGGAGAGGTCGAGGCCGTTGGCGACGATGCGCTCGAACTCCTCCTTGTTGTAGGCGATGCCGCCGCCGGAGCCGCCGAGCGTGAAGGAGGGGCGGATGATGAGCGGGAACATGGCCAGCTCGTCGGCGGCGGCGCGGGCGGCCTCGAGGGTCTTCACGACTTTGGAGCGGGCGACGTCGAGGCCGATCTTGACCATGGCCTGCTTGAAGAGCTCGCGGTCCTCGCCCTTGGAGATGGCGGCGGGTTTGGCGCCGATCATCTCGACGTTATATTTCGCGAGGATGCCCTTCTCGTGCAGCTGCATCGAGAGATTGAGGGCGGTCTGGCCGCCGAGGGTGGGCAGGAGGGCGTCGGGACGTTCCTGGGCGATGATGCGCTCCACGAACTCAACCGTGAGCGGCTCGATGTAGGTCGCATCTGCGAACTCCGGATCGGTCATGATCGTGGCCGGGTTGGAGTTCACCAGGACGATGCGGTAGCCTTCTTCGCGCAAGGCCTTGCAAGCCTGGGTGCCCGAGTAATCGAACTCGCAGGCCTGGCCGATCACGATGGGACCGGCGCCGATGATGAGGATGGACTTGATGTCGGTGCGCTTGGGCATGGCAGGGCGTGGATGGCGCCGGATGCTTGGGCGTGCGGAGGGCGCGGCAAGCGGAAAGGCGGGCATTCCCCGACCGAAAATGCGGCGATCCAACGTCGGCGCCATAACAGCGCCCCACAAGACGGCGCCCAATCAGCGGAGCCGGAGCGGCGAGAACAAGAAAACGCCAGCCGGCCTTTGGCGGCCTAGCCGACGCGGCCGACCTCAATGCCAAGAACGCGGGCGGCCTGCTCCTTATTGCCGCGGCAGGCGTGAAGCACCTGCTCGATGTAGTGCTTCTCTTGTAGCGCGAGGTAATCGGCGAGCTTGGGCCAGCCGCCTAGGTCTTTGATGCGAAGCGGCAGCTGCTCCACGCCGATCACCCTGACCTCGGTCGAGGAGGCGATCTTGCCGACCACCTGCGCAAGATCGGTGATGTTACCCGGCCAAGGGTAGGCCTTGAAAACAGCGAACGCGTCCGGCGTGAATTCGACCAGTTTCGCGTCGAAATTCGGATTGGTCGCGCGAGCGGTGAAATGCTTCACCAGCGCGGGAATATCGTCGATGCGCTCGCGGAGGGCCGGCAACACCAGCGGCAGCGAGGCCACGCGGTAGAACAGCTCGTCGTCAAAGCGCCCCTCTTCGGTGAGACGTTCCAGATCCTCGCCGCTGGTGCACACGAGCCGGAACGCCTGCGCGTGGGTGCGGAGCACGCCGACGAGTTCGCGCTGCAAAGCGGGGGAAAGCTTCTCGATGTTTTGCAACATCAGCGTGCCGCCGCGCGCCTGCGCCAGCCAGGTGCCGCCGGAACCGTTGTCGCCGAGCAAGCCATGCCGGAAGCTGGCATCGGTGCTCTGACCGCAATCGATGCGGACAAAAGGCGCGTCCGCCGGCGCGCTGCCCGAGTGCAGGAGTTCCGCGATGGTCGCTTTGCCGGTTCCCGCCTCGCCTTGAAGCAGGACCGGAGTGCGAACGGTCGCGAGCTTCTTAACCTGCTGCACGAGTTTCTTATGCGCGGCGCTGGCGCCGACGAGAATGCTGTCGATGTCTTTGGCGCCGGCCACGCGGGCCGCGCTCTCGGCAGGCCTTTCGACGCTGAAGCGCCGATACTCGAGCGCCCGCTTGAGCGTGGAGATCAAATCGTCGACGCGAAACGGCTTCTGCAGATAATCGAAGGCCCCGAACTTCAGCGCCTGAACGGCGCTTTCGGTGGACGCGTAGGCCGTCATGATGATGACGACCGTGGTGGGATCGTAGGCCTTTAACTGGCGGAGCAACGTGATGCCGTCCATCGGCTTCATGTCGATATCGGCCAGGACGAGGTCGTATTTTTCGGCTTTGTAACGGGTAAGCGCCTTCTCTCCGTCAGTCGCGAACGCGGTGCTGTAACCGGTAGGCTGGATAACCGCCTCGAGCATCTCGTGGATGGAAAGAAGATCGTCGACAATAAGAACAGACGGCATGGGGACGCTGGGGTGCGGATGAAACGTTGAGGACTAGGGACAATCAGACCGGTTGCGCCCCGCTGGCGCAAGCCGCGATCCACGGGGAATTTTCCCTTATTGCAGACCGCCGGCAACCGCACCGAGCTGGAAGATCGGAAGAAACATCGCCATCACGATGCCGCCGACGATCACGCCGAGAAACACGATAAGCAACGGCTCGATCAAGGAGGTGAGCGACGCCACCGTCGCCTCCGACTCGGTGTCGTAGAAGTCGGCGATCTTGTTCATCATGCCGTCGACGTTGCCCGTGGCTTCACCCGCTTTCACCATGTGCTTCATCATCGGCGGAAAAAAGGCGTTGGTCGCCAACACCTCGGACACTTGGCCGCCTTGGCTCACATGCTTGGCGATCTCCGTGCATGCATCCTCGACCTGGACCTTGTTCGACGCCGCCGCCACGATCTCGAGCGTGCGGAGAATCGGGACGCCGGAACGGATCAGGGTGGCGTAGGTGCGGCAGAATCGAGATAGTGAGATCTTGTGGATCAGGTTGCCGAAAATCGGGGCCTTCACCAAAGACTCGTCCTTTAGGCGGCGACCACGCGGCGTGGCGATAAACTTGCCCATGCCCCAGAAAAAAACGACAACCGCGATCAGCAGGTAGAAAAAGTTGCCCTTAAGGAAGTCGCTCAAATCGATGAGCATCTGGGTCGGGACCGGTAGCTTTGCGCCGAAGTCGTCAAACATGGCGGCAAACACCGGTATGACGAAAATAAGCAGCACGTTCACGAGAGCGATCGCGAGACCGATCACCGCGATCGGGTAGGTCATGGCCGACTTCACCTTCTTGGTGAGTTTGACGCTCGACTCGAAATAAATGGCCACCTTTCCAAGAATTTCCGCGAGCGCACCCGAGGCCTCGCCGGCTTCCACCATCGAAGTGAAAAGCGAGTTGAAGGCTCGCGGATACATTTTCACCGCATGCGAGAAAGCGTTGCCTTGGGAAATTTCGATGCGCACGTCACGGATGATCACTCGGAACACCGGATCCTCCGTCTGGTCCTGCAAAGCCTCGAGACACTGCACGAGAGGCAGACCCGCTCCAAGCAGCGACGCGAGCTGCTGGGTGAAAATCGCGAGTTCGCCGAGCGGCAGCTTGTAGTTTTTGGCCTTCTTTTCGTAAGCCTTCTGCTTGGCCAAAGCCTGCGAAGCCGCGATGTTCGCTTTCTTCGGAGCGGAGCCACCGGACGAGGATGAGGACGAAGAGGGGCGGAGAGCAGGCTGAGCTTGGCTGGCGGGGGCGCTGCGCGTCGTGATGAAAGCCATGGAGGGACCCTTGTCGGGCGTCTGCCGACCCCGCAACCCGTTTTCTCCCCTATTGCCAGGCTTTGACGTCGCCTTCGCAGCGCTCCCTCGGGAATCCAAAAGCGCGGACGGCGTGCTTGACCACAGGCTTCCCATCACTGAGCGTCGCTCCCACTTGGTTCCGCGGCTGTAGTTTAGTGGTAAAACTCCACTCTTCCAAAGTGGTCTCGGGGGTTCGATTCCCCCCAGCCGCACCACCTTGTTCGCCGCCTCTCGCAAAGGCGTGATCAGCAAAAACACCCGAAGTCCGGACGTGTTATTCGACCCGTCGACGCGCAGGTCGAACCGTAGGAAAGGCTACCTCCCTTCCCCGAAAATAGGACTGTGCGAATCGGGACGGCTGCGGCGCGCTCGACATCCGACGGCGATCCAACGTCATCCAAACTCCTCCGAACCCGCTGAGCGCTTCCCCGCATGTCCTATCTCGCCTCTCCTTCCCGCTACGATCAGCCCGCCCTTTTCGCCCGCTGCGGCCGCTCGGGCCTGATGCTCCCGCGCATCTCGCTCGGCCTCTGGCACAACTTCGGCGGCGTCGACCAATTCGAGAACGGCCGCGCCATCGTCCGCCGCGCCTTCGATCTCGGAGTCACCCACTTCGACCTCGCCAACAACTACGGCCCGCCCCCCGGCTCCGCCGAGGAAAACTTCGGCAAGATGCTCGCGCTCGATCTCGCCCCCTACCGCGACGAGCTCATCGTCTCCACCAAGGCCGGCTACCGCATGCATCCCGGCCCCTACGGCGAATGGGGCTCGCGCAAATACCTGCTCTCCTCGCTCGACGCCTCGCTCAAGCGCATGGGCCTCGACTACGTCGACATCTTCTACAGCCACCGTCCCGACCCGAACACCCCTCTCGAGGAGACCATGGGCGCGCTCGCCCAGGCCGTCCGCGCCGGCAAAGCGCTCTACGTCGGCGTATCCAGCTACGACGCGCCCACCACCGCCCGCGCCGCGCAACTCCTCCGCGAGATGGGCGCGCCCGCCCTCATCCACCAGCCGGTCTACAATATGTTCAACCGCTGGATCGAACCCGAGCTCCTCGGCGTGCTCGACCGCGAAGGCATGGGCTGCATCCCCTTCTGCCCCCTCGCGCAAGGCCTCCTCACTAACCGCTATCTCGGAGGCATCCCCGCGGACTCCCGGGCCGCCAACGCCAACAGTCCCTTTCTCAACGTCGACGGCATCACGCCCGAAGTCGTCGCGAAAATCCAAAAGCTGAACGTCGTCGCCCAGGAGCGCGGCCAGAGCCTCGCCCGCATGGCGCTAGCCTGGGTGCTGCGCGACGCCCGCGTCACCACCGCCCTCATCGGCGCGAGCAAGGTCGCCCAGGTCGAGGACTGCGTCGGCGCCCTCGAAAACACCCACTTCTCGCACGAGGAGCTCGCCCGCATCGACGCCATCCTCGCCTGAGAGCAAGGAGCTGGGAGATGGGAGCAAGGAGTCGATCCTCGATCCCGGCCGCCCCGCTTCCACGGTTTGGCGCCTCGCTCATCGCTCCCTGCTCCCGCTCCTTGCTCCCGTGAACCTCGTCCTCTTCGAGCCCGCGGAACTCGCCGCGCCCCTGCCCCTCGCCGACCCGCGCGCGCAACACATCCTCAAGGTGCTGCGCCGCGCGCCCGGCGACACCTTCCTCGCCGGCCTCGTCGACGGCCCCCTCGGCACGGCCACGCTCCTCGAGTCCGGGGCGGACGCCCTCCGCCTCGCCTTCGCCCCCTCGCACGAGCCGCCGCCGCTCCCGCCGACCACCCTCCTCGTCGGCCTGCCCCGCCCCCAGACCGCGCGCGACCTCCTGCGCGACGCCACCACGCTCGGCGTCGCCTGTATCCATTTTGTCGCGACGGAGCGCGCCGACCCCAACTACGCCTCCGCCTCGCTCTGGACCTCCGGCGAATGGCGCCGCCACCTCCTCGTCGGCGCCGCGCAGGCCTGCGACACCCGGCTCCCCTCCGTCACCTGGACCCGCACGCTCGCCTCCGCGATCCGCGCGCTGCCCGCCGCGTCCGCCTCCGCGCGTCTCGCCCTCGACAACTACGAGGCCGCCGTCCCGCTCGCCGCCGCCCTTTCCGCCGCCGTCCCGGAGGCCCCGGGCATCGTCCTCGCCCTCGGCCCCGAACGCGGCTGGGGCCCCGCCGACCGCGCCGCCCTCCGCGCCGCCGGCTTCACCCTCTGCTCGCTCGGCCCCCGCGTCCTCCGCCTGGAGACCGCCGTCGTCGCCGCCCTCGCCCTCGCCCGGTTCCGGACGCGCTGACCCGCCGGGATGCGGAAGTCTCGGCGCCAGACAGGCCCGGTAGGTCTGGAGGTTTGCAACTCGCCGAACTCCGGTCACATGCTCGCCTCTCGCCGACGGTGATGATTCTCCGCCTCCCGTTCCTCCGCTGCCTCTCCGCCTCGTTCGCACTCTTCGCCGCGGCGCTCGTCCTCGCCGCCCCTCCGCTGGCGACCAACCCCGCGATCACCTTTTTTTCGAGCCTCACCGAGGAACCCCTCGCCCGCCTCGAAGCCGCCGCCATCGCCCCCCGCCACGTTCGCCACGGGCCCTTCCGCGTGCCCGCCCCCGGCGTCGAAATCGACTCGCCCACCCTCGCGCTCCACGACCAACCCTGCACGCCCGACGACTGGGCCCGCCTGCTCAAGGAACTCTCCGCCTGGCGCCGGCTGCCCGACGCATCCGACTTTCTCCTCACCCTCCCCGACGGCCGCATTCTCGTTTTCCTGCGGGCTCCGGCCATCGGCGAAACCAGCTTTTCCGGCCTCGTCCGTCCGCTCGCCGCCGCCGACGACAAACCGCCCGCGCCCCTCTTCCTCCGCATCGCGCACGACGGCGCCGAACGGCTCCGCATCGATCTCCGCCCGATTGCGCCGCCACGCGCGGACGCGGCCGAAACCGTCCCTGCGGACACACCTCCGCCCCCCGACGCGCCGGGCGAAGCCGCGCCGGCAACCGCCCCGACACGGCGACCGCGCGCCCCCCGGAACGGATCGCGCGCCCGTATCCGGCCCGATCATACCTCCCGGCGCCTTGATCGCCTGTAACAGCGCGGCTTCTTACCACCCTCCGCCCCCTCTTCTAGTTTGGCCCGAACCGCTTCGCCGGCCATCATTCGCACATTCGCCTGCCAACTCTCCGTGTCGCCCCATGCGACTCCGCGCGGACGCGGATGTCGCGCGTCCCCGCTCTCTCGCACGCTTCGCAAACCCGTCCCGCCATGAAAATCCACGCTTCGCCAATCCGCCTGGCCACCCTCGCGCTTCTCGCCCTCGGCGCGCTCTTCCCCGTCCCGCAAGCCCGCGCCGACGCCGTCTCCGACGCCCGCACCGCCTTGGTCGCCGGTGAATTCAATACAGCGAAAGGCCTTCTCGACCCCGTCCTGCTCGCCACGCCGACGAACGGCGAGGCCGCCTTCCTCCGCGCCCTCGCCCGCATCGGCATCGCAACGGAAAAACGCGTGCCGGAATTCGCCACCAAGCTCGGCGCCACCTCCACCGACGTCGACCTCGGCTCCGACCGGTTCGACATCGTTTTCAAACAAGTCGTCAGCTACTGGACCACCACCGCCCTCACCGTCGTCAACGGCGTCTATCGCGTGCCCCAGGCGCCCAACGCCCCCGACCCCGCCATCAGCTTCGAGAACCGCGGCGCCAACACCGTCTCGGTCGTCATCTCCGCCCAGTTCGGCTCCCTGCAAGACCGCCATCTCTCGCTCGGCATCCAGCTCGACGACGATCAAGTCGGCGGCCTCTACGCCGACCATTTTGGCGCCTACCCCTGGGGAGACGACAGCTACGTCTCCTTCGACATTCCCAACCAGCGCGTCACCCTCCGCATTCCCGCCGGCTCCGCCGCCACGCTCGAGTTTTACCAAGCCCCTTCCGACGCCTCCTTCTCCGTCGGCGCCCGCCCCTCCTCCCTCGTCGTCCTCAACGGCAAACGCGTCGACGGCACCAACCCCAAGTTCGCCCCCTCGGCCACCTTCGCCTCGTTTTTCACCTTCCTAGCCCAAGCCGACTCCGAGACCCTCTCGCCCGTCGTCGCCGACCTGTCCGTGCCCGGCGAAGGCTTCTCGATGACCTTCGCCGCCGACGAGACCGGCGGCACGCAGGACACCGTCGTCACCCACACCGACACCCAGCTCCTCCTCGCCGAATTGAAGGCCCTTCTCGCCATTCGCCGCGTGTTCAACAGCTACAACCTCTCCCAGCCCCTCTCCGTCCTCTTCGCCGAAAACGGCGACGAGGCGCTGATGCGCAACGCGAGCCTGCTCACCCCCAAGCCCGCCTCCGCCGCGCTCACCGCCGAGCGCGCCTCCGCCCGCCTGCTCTTCAAACAAGCCCTCGCGCACTACGCCCACGCCTCCGACGACGGCCTCTGGACCCGCGGCGCCCCCGCCTCCGGCACCTACCTTTTCGCGATCGATGACGAGGATCCCGAATCGACCGAGCACGCGAAGGTGAACCTGGAGACCGCCCTCGCCCAGTTCGAGGCCGCCCTCGACGGCGCCACTCCCCTCGCGGAACTCACCGACGACCTCGCCTCCGACCCCGCCATCCCCGACGGCGCCGGCTTCAGCCTCGTCCCGCTCTTCGGCGCCCCCGCAGTCAACCTCCGCGCCATCATCCCCGACGGCGGCGACGGCGGCATCGTCCGCGGCACCTCCACCAAGCTCCTCGCCAGCGGCCTCCTCCCCGGCTTCGGCACCGCAGCGTGGGAAGCGTATCTCGCCTCCGCCGACCTCGCCGACATGGACAAACCCGCCCGCCAGACCGGCCCCGCCATCCAGCGCCAGCCCGCCGCGCTCACCACCGTGGCGGAGGGCGCCTCCGCCACGCTCGCCCTCGTCGCCGAGTGCTATCCCCCGCCCCACTACCAGTGGTTCAAACGCGTCGGCACCGCCTACGAACACATTCCCGGCGCCACCTCCCCCGCCCTCGTCTTCCCCGCCGCCTCCCGCGCCGACGCAGGCCTCTACATCTGCAAAGTCGTCAACTTCCGCATCAAGCCGCCCTCCGTCACCCCCACTCCCACCACGATCTCCTCCGTCCCCGCCAAGCTGGTCGTCACCTACCCGCCCGAAATCGTCACGCCGCCCGCGTCCGTCGCCCGCTACACGGGCAAGCCCGTCACCCTCACCGTCGCCGCCGTCGGCGTGCCCGCGCTCCGCTACCAGTGGTTCAAGGGCGACACCGCCGTCACCACCGCCCGCCCCACCCCGGCCTACACGTTCCTCGCCAACGCCGCCCGCGCCGGCGAGTATCACGTCAAGATCTCCAACGATCGCGGCCTCGTCTCAAGCGAGCCGGTGACCGTCGACGTGCAGACGAAACCAGTCTTCACCACCCAGCCCGCGGCCCTAACAGTCCCGCCCGGCTCGCTGGCGCTCTTCACCGTCGCCGTCACCGGCAATCCCGAACCGCAGATCCAGTGGCGCAAAAACGGCAGGAACCTGACCGGCAAGACCGGCCCCACCCTGATGATCGACCAGGCCACGCTCGCCGATCGCGGCGTCTACACCGCCGTCGCCTCCAGCACCGTGCAAACCGGCCCGACCTCGACCGCCGTCGTCAGCACCGTCTCCACCGGCGCCCGCCTCGCCGTCGGGCCCTGAGCCCCGTCCGCCGCCCCCTCACTTCCGCCGAAAAAAACCCGCCGTCGGCTGACGAGCTCCGCGGCCGATCCGCTTGATCAGGCTCCAGCCTTCCGGGGCGAGCTCCAGCTCGCCCGGGTATTCGAAGACAACGATCGGATCGGCCGCACCCGCCGTCGCCTCGCGCAGCCCCGCGAAGAGGCGCGGCGCGATGTCCTGGATTATCGGATACGGCGGATCGACGAAGACCAGGTCCGGCGCCGCCTCGCCCGCCGCCGGCCGCCAGGCCAGCGCGTCGCCCATCACGAGCCGCAACTCGCCCGCCTCGCGTCGCGCGCTTTTCGCCACGACGGCGATGTTGGCCCGCACGCAGGCCGCCGCCTTCGCGTTCTGCTCCACGAAGACCCCGCCCGCCGCGCCCCGGCTCCAGGCCTCCAACCCGTAACCGCCGCTGCCGGCGAAGAGATCCGCGAACCGCGCTCCGGCCACCCGCGCCCCGAGCGAGGAAAAAACCGCCTGCCGCATGCCGTCGGTCGCCGGGCGCACGGCATCGCCCTTCGGCACCGTCAACACCGCCCCGCGCGCTGCTCCACCGCTGATTCGCATAATGATTCCGACCAGCGCAAAACCTCGCCCCATCGGTCGCAACCGCCAAATCGCCCGCCCCTCCCCTGCCCAATCCTCGATGCCGCGCAGGTTCGGGCGGTTCTTCACCGCTTCCCGATACGAACGCCCCACCCGGTAGGGTCGGCCCGTCCCCGCGCGCCTCCGCCGTCCCCGCGCCCGCCTCCCCCGGCGCCGAAAATGTAGGCCAGACCGCCGGCCTGGCTTCCGCCGCCCGCGCCCAAACC
>CAMLQS010000072.1 GCA_946482165.1 uncultured Verrucomicrobiota bacterium
GGAGTGGAAGGTCTACATCGAATCCACCCAGTCCCTCAATTACGACGTCGCCCGCGCCGGTTGGAATGGCGACTACCCCGACCCCATGACCTTCCTCGATCAGTGGATCAAGGACGGCGGCAACAACAACACCGGCTACGCCAACGCCGAATACGAAAGCGTCCTCGCCTCCGCCCTCACCGCCGGTTCGGACACCGCCCGCCACGAGATCTACCAGCAACTCGACGCCATCCTCGTGCGCGATCTCCCCATCCTCCCGATTTATTTCTACAAGCGCCTCTTCCTCATTCAACCGAAGGTGCAAAACTGGGTCCCCAACATCCTCGACAATCGCAGCTGGAAGTTCATCGACCTCGCCGAGTAGTCCCCGGATTTCCCCGGGCAACCCCGAACATCCCCTCCAAAACACTCATGCCAGCGTTCCGTTCCACATTGGTCATTGGTCATTGGTCTTTGGTCATTCAGGCATAGCCGCCATGTTCCGCTTCATCCTCCGCCGCTCCCTGGAGACGATCCCCGTCCTCTTCATCATCGCGACGGCGACCTTTTTCATGCTGAGGCTCGTTCCCGGCGGTCCATTCACCGCCGAGAAAGCCGTCTCCAAGGAGATCCTCCAAAACCTCCAGGCGCACTACGGCCTCGATAAACCCCTCTTCGTCCAATACCGCAACTACCTCTGGGACATCACTCCGAAGAAGCTCGCCCCTTGGCGGCTCTTTACCGACTCCGACCAAAGCGGTTCGCCCGACTACGATCTCCGCGCCGCCTTCGGCGTGAATCTCGGCCCGTCCTTCAAATACCCCAACCGCACCGTCAACGAGATCATCTCCGACAAGCTCCCCGCATCCCTCGAACTCGGCCTCTGGGCGCTCTCCGTCGCCCTCCTCGTCGGCATCACCCTCGGCGTCATCGCCGCGATGAAGAAAAACACCGGCGTCGACTACGCCGCATCCACCCTCGCCATGGTCGGCATTTGCGTGCCCACCTTCGTCATGGGCCCGCTCCTCGTCCTGCTCTTCGCCCTGAAATTCGGCTGGTTCAACGCCTCCGGCTGGTATTTCGCCGCCGACCGAGTCCTGCCCGCCGCCACCCTTGGCCTCGTCTACTCCGCCTACATCGCCCGACTGACCCGCGGCGGCATGCTCGAAGTCCTCAACCAGGACTACATCCGCACCGCACGGGCAAAGGGAGCGTCCGAGACGCGCATCGTCCTTAAGCACGCCCTCCGAGGAGGACTGCTCCCGGTCGTCACCTTCCTCGGCCCAGCCATCGCCGGCATCATCTCGGGCAGCTTCGTCATCGAGACGATCTTCCAGATCCCGGGCCTCGGCCGCGAATTCGTGAACTCCGCCTTCAACCGCGACTACACCTTGGTCATCGGCACCGTCCTCCTCTACGCGGTCCTCATCGTCGGCCTCAACCTGCTGGTCGACATCGTCCAGGTCTGGCTCAACCCGCGCCTGAAATTCGAATAAACCCGTCCCGCCACGATGATCACCGACAAACATCTTCAACCCACACCCCTCCGCGCCTTCCGCGGTTGACTCCTCGCCTCATCCGCGCCCGTCCGCGACATCTGCGGTTAAAAACTCCCCCCTCCGTGTCCTCCGCGCCCTCCGTGGTTCAACCTGCTCCCGCCCCGCTCTCCCCCTCGGCGACCGACGAACGCCCGCAATCTCCGTGGCGCGACGCCTGGCTTCGCCTCCGCCGCAACCGTCTCGCCGTGATCGGCGGCGTCTTCATCGCGGTCCTCGCCCTCGTCTGCGTCGCCGCCCCGCCCTTCCTTCGCTTTTCCTACGAGGAACAAAACCTCGCCCTCGGCGCCGCCGCACCCTCCGGGACGCACTGGCTTGGCACCGACGAACTCGGTCGCGACCTCCTCTCCCGTCTCCTCTACGGAGGCCGCATCTCGCTCATGGTCGGCCTCGTCGCCTCGCTCGTCGCCCTCACCATAGGCGTCACCTACGGCGCGATCGCCGGCTACGTCGGCGGCAAGCTCGACGCGCTCCTCATGCGCGTCGTCGACATCCTTTACGCCCTCCCCTTCACCATCTTCGTCATCCTCATCATGGTCTTCCTCAAGGAACCCATGAACGACCTCGACGCCTGGCTCCGCCAGTTTTCCTGGCTCTCCCGCCTCCAGGGCATCGGCAAGATCGTCGGCCTCTTTGCCGCGATCGGCGCCGTCGAATGGCTCACCATGGCCCGCATCGTCCGCGGGCAGGTTCTCACGGTCAAAAAAATGGAATACATCGAGGCCGCCCGCACCCTGGGCTACAGCCACGCGCGCATCATCTTCCGGCACATCGTTCCCAACGTCTTCGGCCCCGTCATCGTCTTCACCACGCTCACCATTCCGGCGGTGATGATGCTCGAAAGCTTCCTCAGCTTCCTCGGGCTCGGCGTCGACGCTCCGCTTAGCTCCTGGGGCACCCTCATCAAAGACGGCGCGGACAAAATGGAGTCCTACCCGTGGCTGCTGATTTTTCCCGGCAGTGTTTTCGCCTGCACGCTCCTCGCCCTGAATCTTCTCGGCGACGGTCTCCGCGACGCTCTCGACGTCCGCTCGGCGAAAGACTGATCGCATTGTGGCCACGGCCCTCCCCGGGCGCGCCCTGAGGCACCCTCCCTCCGCCATTCCGCTCATGCCCGAAACCCGCGACACTTTCCGCAACGTCGCCCGTCAGCTCGTGGCGGACCTGCGCGGAGTGCCCGACAAAACCCCGGCGCGGCAGATCAAACGCCCGACGCACGCCCTCGGCGCGCTCCTCGACGAGCTCCTCGTCAAACACCACATCGGCCGCCACACGCCCGAGGACACCATTCGGGAAAACTGGCCCGCCCTCGTCGGCCCCGCCATCGCGCACTACTCTCACGCCGGACAAATCGACCCCAAGGGTAAGCTCACGATCCTCTACAACCAGCCCGTGGCCGGCAACGAGCTGCGCTTTCACCAAGCCGCCATCCTCGCCAAGATCCAGGCGCTCCCCGGCCTCCGCAACGTCGTCAAAAGCCTCGCGATCCGCGCCGGCTAACGATCGGTCCGCCCCTATGGAGTGCGGCGGCATGCCGCCGCATTCGATGACGAGCCTCGGCTCGTAGCCCCGCCCCCAGGCCCGCCCGCGCGCGTTCCGCGCCTCCCGCCTCGCCCGTCACTCCGCCCCCTTCGCCATCCGCCGCACGAGCTCTCCCACCAGTGGATTCGGAAACTTACGGCTCGGCGTGATCGCATAAAAAGTCTCCCGCAACTCCGGCACGCGGTGGACCTCCACCAGTTCGCCGCGCTCGATCTCGTCCCGCACCACCACCGGCGGCACCAGCGCGAGTCCCTCGCCCTCGCGCGCCAGCAGGCGCAGCGTCGCCATGTCGTCCACCTCCGCGATCACCCGCGGCCTCGCCCCCGCCGCCGCCAGGATGCGGTCAAAACCCGCCCGCGTGTTGCTCTCCAGGCTGGGCAGGATCACCGGCACATCCGCGAAGCCCTCCGGAAACTTCAGCCGCTTCTTCTTCCACTCCGGCGTGCCCACCAGGCTCACCGCCAGCTCCGCCAGCAAATGACAGTGCCACGGCGTCTCCGCGTCCCGGCGCGCCGCTTGGTTTGAAAGCACCAGATCCACCTGGTGCGCGTGCAACGACACCAGCAACTCGCGCAATCCCCCCGAACGCACCACCACCTCCGTGTCCGCCCGATGCAGCGCCGGACGCAGAAATTCCAGGAGAAAATTCCGCGACAAGGTCGCCACCGCCCCCACGCGCAGAACCTGCCGCCCGCCTCGCGGCCGATGCTGCATCACATCCATCAACTCCTCCCCCGCCCGCCCGATCATCTCCGCGTATTCGAGCGCCAGCCGCCCCGCCTCCGTCAGCGTCAGGCCCCCGCGCGTCCGCTCGAACAACACGTGTCCCAGGCTCTCCTCCAGCTGCTTCAACTGGATGCTCAAAGCCGGCGTCGACAGATTCAGCTTCTCCGCCGCGCGCGTCACGCTCAGCTCCCGCGCGATCACCCGAAAATAGCGCAAATGATGGTAGTTCAGGAACGGCATGCCCGCGTCCCTATGGTTAAATTAAATCTAACTCCACCTTCAAAATGCTGTAATCGTCTAAAATCCTCCCGTGCCCTAGTCTCCCGGGGCCGCGCCCGCCTCCGATCCGTCATGGCCGCGCGGCGTCCCGCATGAACCTCTCCGACTTCGCGACCAACCTCCTCTCCGCGCCGATCCTGCTCTTCATGCTCGGCCTCTCCGCCACGCTGCTGCGCAGCGACCTCGAGATACCTCCCGCCGCCGCCAAGACCCTCTCGCTGTTTCTGCTCTTCGCCATCGGCTTCAAGGGCGGCGTCTCCCTCGCGCAAAGCGGACCCGGCGGCGAGGTGGCCGCCACGATGCTCGCCGCCCTCGCCGCCTCCGTCCTCGTGCCGCTCTGGACCTTCTTCGCCCTCCGCCGCCGCTTCGGCGCCGCCGACGCCGCCGCTCTCGCCGCCACCTACGGCTCCGTCAGCGCCGTCACCTTCATCACCGCGTCCGCCTTCCTCTCCGGACGCGGCGTCCCCTACTCCGGCCACATGGTCGCCGCCATGGCCCTCATGGAATCGCCCGCCATCATCGCCGGCATCGTCCTCGCCCGCCGTTTCGCCGCCCGCGCCCCCGGCGCGCCCAAGCCCATGATCGACTGGGGCCACCTCGGGCGCGACGCCCTGCTCAACGGCTCGGTTTTCCTCCTCTTGGGCAGTCTCCTCATCGGCTTCGTCTGCGGTCCCGTGCGCGCGGCTCCCTTGAAGCCCTTCATCGACACCCTCTTCCCCGGCCTGCTCTCCCTCTTCCTCCTCGACATGGGCATCGTCGCCGCCCGCCGCCTCGGCGATCTGCGCAGGGTCGGCGGCGCCGCCCTCGCCTTCGCCTTCCTCGCCCCCCTCCTCAACGCCGCCCTTGGCCTCGCCCTCGCCGCCCTCCTCGGCCTCCCCCGCGGCGACGCCCTTCTCCTTGTCGTGCTCTGCGCCAGCGCCAGCTACATCGCCGTGCCCGCCGCCCTGCGCATCGCCCTGCCGGAGGCCAACCCCGGCGTCTACGTCACCCTCTCGCTCGCGCTCACCTTCCCGTTCAACATCCTCGTCGGTCTCCCGCTCTACGACCGCGCGGTCGCGACGATGCTCGGCTGATCCGTGTCGCAAACGCGCCGCGCGCCTTCGCCCTATGCGGACAGAAAGGCGCCCACCGCCGCGCAAAACTCGGCCCGCGTCTCCATGTGCGGATTGTGCCCGGCCGCCGCGATCGTCTCCACGCGTGCGGCCGGGAAAAACGCGGTCGCCTTCGCCGCGTCCTCGTCCGTCACGTAGCGAGATCTCCCCCCGCGAACAAACAACACGGGACCGGAAAAACGGTCTCCCGCGTCCGAGTCCAAAGGGTTTCGCTCCACCTCCGGCAAGGCCGCGGTCAGCACCGGAAGGTTGATCGCCCACTTCCACGCGCCGTCGTCGGCCCGCTCCAAATTCGTCGTGAGAAACTTCCGCATGCCCCAGTCCGGCACGCGGCCTTCCATCTTCATCTCCGCCTCGCCGCGCGACTGCAGCGTTTCCAGGCGGAGTTCGTTCATCGCGGCGAACTCCGCGCGATGCCCGTGCGACAGGTAATCCTTCGGCGAGATGTCCACGACAACCAGTCGCCGCACGCGGTGCGGATGCCGGCAAGCCAGCGCCATCGCCACCTTTCCGCCCATGCTGTGCCCCATCACGTCCGCCGCGTCCAAGCCCCGCGCGTCGAGCCACGCCAGCACGTCCGCGAGCATCGCGTCGTAGTTCATCAGGTCGCTCCACGGAGACTTGCCATGGTTTCGCAGATCCAAGGCCCACACGTTGCGACCGCCCGCCTCCTCCGCCAGCTCAGCGAGTCCTCCGCCCGCGGTCTGCCAGTTTCTCGACGAGCCCAGCAAACCGTGCAGCAGCACGAGCGGGGCTTTGCCCGCCCCGCCCAGCTCACGCGCGTTCAGCTCCACCGGCTCGATCTTCGTCATAAGCCGCGCAGCCAACACGCGACGCCGGCCCGTGCAACCCTTCGCGCGCCCGCGACGCGAACGGATCGGTCGCGCTCTCCAGCGCATCGAGGTATTCGAACGCCGCCTCGCGCGTCGCGCCGCACATCTCCTGCGCCGGCCTCAGGCTCGCGCAAAAAGCCGGGCGTTCCGGCCGCCCGAAAATCGCGCACCGCATGTCGGGCAGAAGCTGCACGCACGGCATGCCGGCCGGTTTGCCGTGCGGCATGCCGGGGATCGGCGACGTAATGCTCGGCGCGATACAACACGCTCCGCAGCCGGAGCGGCACTCAAACGCTTTCGGCATCGCGTTTGCGCCGACGCTCATTCCAGGTGCGCGCGCAGCATCCAGGCCTTCTTTTCGTGGTCCTCGAGCAAGCCGGTGAGAAAATCGTCCGTGCCGGCGTCGCCCGACTTGTCCGCGACCTCGATCATTTCGCGCAACGAACGGATCACCGCCTCATGATCGCCGAGCAAGGCCGCGATCATCTTCTCGGCGTCCAGCTTCCCGCCCGGTTGCTCGTCGATCCGGGTGAGTTTTAAAAACTCCTTCATCGAACCAGGCGCCACGCCGCCAAGGATGCGGATGCGCTCCGCCACCTCGTCGATGACCTCCGCCAGCTCGTCGTATTGCTTTTCGAACAACTGATGCAGCGGGCCGAAGTGCGGACCGGTCACGTTCCAGTGGAAGTTGCGGGTCTTCACATAGAGCACGTGCTCGTCGGCCAAAAGCCGGCCAAGCGCGGCAAGGACGGCGTCACGAGATTTACCGGAGAGTCCGATGTTCGGTTTCATCGCCACCACGAAAGCCTTCTTTCGCGTCCTGTCCAATCCCGCCTCCGTCGGTCCCCTTATGGAGTGCGGCGACACGCCGCCGCTTTCGGACGGGCCGACTCGACGACCCGCCCTCCCAGCGCCGTCTCCCTCCTACCGCAGCGGCTCCAGATCCGGATCCGTGTTCGCCATGTCCACGCAGTCGGGATTTAGCCGGCATGCATCCGCCAGGAACTCCCTCGCCTCCGCCAGTCGCCCAAGCTGCGCTTCGTAGCAGGCGAGGTTGAAGCGGATGATCGCCTCTTCCGGATGCCGTTCCATTGCTTCGAGCAAAATCACCCGTGCATCCTGAATAGTGCTCGCCCGGCGAACCGCGTAGGCGCGCTGGATCCAGTGCCTGGCGTCCTCGGGCGAGCGCTCGCAAAGCAAAGTCGCCGCTTCCGCCGCGCGCGGCCAATCGCCCAACTCGTGAAACACCGCCGCGCGCATGGCCAGCGCCGGCAGGGTATCGTTTTCCCCCGCCACCATCTCCGCCAGCGCCTCCGCCGCTTCGCTCTTCATGCCAAGAGCCAGATACCCCTCCGCGTATTGCAGCGCGCGCAATGTCTGGAGGCTCAGTTTCATCGTCTCCACTCCAAGCCTCTTGCCGGCCTCTTTCAAGGGCGCTCGCACCGATGGCTTGCCGACCTCTCCCCTGATCGCACTCTGCGCCGTCATGCAGTTGAACAAAACCTGGGCCGCCCAACTCGACGACTACGTCATCGACCTCGCCTGGTCTCACGATGGCGCCTTTCTCGCCGTCGCCTCGCAGGCCGGCCCGCTGCACCTTTTTGCCGGAGCCACCGGTGAAAACCGGCGCGAGCTGCCCGGCCACGCGGACGGCGCCAACTGCCTCTCCTTCGCCCCCGGCGCGGCATTGCTCGCTTCCGGCGGCCAGGACGGCGCCGTGAAATTATGGGACGCCGCCGCCGGTCAACACCTCGCCACCGCCGAGCTTGGATCATCCTGGGTCGAGCACCTCGCCTGGTCCCCCGCCCGCAGCGGAACGGCGGAGCCGTTTCGCCCTCCGCTCCTCGCCGCCTCCGCCGGACGCGACCTCGTCTTCCTTCGCCCCGACGCGTCCGTCGCGCACCGCTTCAAGCCCGCGCCGAAAACGCTCTCCGCCCTGGCGTGGCACCCGCAGGGCGGCGCTCTCGCCGCCGCCTACTTCGGTGGCGTCTGCCTTTGGGACGCCGACGACTTTCGCGCCCAGCGCGAATATGCCTACGCCAACGGCATCGCCACCCTCGCCTGGTCTCCGCCCGATGGCCGCTGGCTCGTCTCCGGCAACGTCGACCCGAGCGTCCACCTCTGGCTCCCCGAGGACGACCAGGAGTTCCACATGAGCGGCTACGAGACGAAGGTCCGCCAGATCAGCTTCGACTTCACCGGCACGCGCCTCGCCACCACCGGCGGCCAGGACGTTTGCGTGTGGGACTGCTCCGGAACCGGTCCGGAGGGCCGCGAACCCGCCATGCTTCCCCATGACGCTCCGCTCGCCGCGGTAGCCTTTCAAAACCGCCACGGTCTGCTCGCCTCCGCCAGTCGCGACGGAGTGCTTCAGCTGTGGAGTCCCGAACGCGCGCAACCTCTTCGGGCCACGGTGAAAATGCCCGCGCCCGCGACCAAACTGGCGTGGTCTCCCGATGATCGTTTCCTGGCCGTGGGCAGCGAAAGGGGCGTCGTCTACGTGCTTCAGGTGGAGAATTGATCGGGAGAACTCCCGCCCGTCCGGCCGGGATTTTCACCGCTTTTTGCCTCGGTAGTGACTTCCCGCGATCTCCGGACGCGGCATGCTCGCCCGCATGTCCCACGAAGATTACGTGCCTGCGGATCAGACGCCGGATTATACCTTCGACCCGGCGACACTTTATCAGACCTTGCCCCGCCCCGCCGCGGTCCGTCTCCCCGAGCCGCCTCCCGCGTTGTCCGCGCGCCTTGCCAAAATCGGCCTCGGGTTGGCGTTTGCCGGTGTCGTCTTCCTGCTGATCGGCGAACAGCGCATCGCCCGCGCCGAAGCCACCGAGGGCTGGATCGAGACGAGCGCGGTCATCTCGTCCGCCAAGCTCGTCGCCCACGGCGCAGACTATCACCTCGACCTCTCCTATCGCTATCGCGCCGGCCCGCGTGAACGCCAGGGCGGCCGCATCGCGCTCGAGCCCGACCTCTCGCGCGACGCCGCCTACGCCTATGCCGCCCGGTTCCGTCCGGGTGCCCGCGTAACCGCCTGGTTCGATTCGGCGGAGCCTGGATCGGTGGTCTTGGAGCGACCAAACATCGTGGCGCCTTACGCCCCCAGTATTTTCGGCGCCGCCTTGATCGCCGCCGGCTTCGTTCCCTTCGCCCACCAGTTGTTGCGACACCTCCGCTACCGCATCGCCGTGCGCCGGGCGACAGGAGGCTGATCACACCGTAGAAGGATGCCTTAAATTCGGCGAGACGGCCCGACGCCCGCGCGGACGCCGAGGACGGCTTCCCTCCAAAATGAGGGCGACGCCGTCCAACCTGCCGGAAGCTACTTTAGGTTCAGGTTCACGCGAGTGCCCTTGGCCGCGATGGGGCCGAGAAACACGCGTTCGCCCGCGACTTTGCCCGTTTCGAGCAACCAGCCGCGAACGGCCCGCGCCCGCGATTCGCCCAGCGCCTGAAGCTCCGCATCCGGAACCTGGATACGCGCGGCGAGTTTTGCCTCCATTTCGGCGAGCGTGATCGTCGGGACGGCCGGCGCGGCCGCTTCTCCCTCCGTGCCCGGCGCTGACGTGGCGGAGGGGACCTCGGCCAGGCCCGCGGCCTTCGATGCGGGGGACCCGCCCTTCACCGGAGGCTCGGTATCATAGCGGCGCAAGCGACCAACCTGGCCGCCCGCGGCCTGCTTCCGGGGCGTTTCGTTGCGCGTCACCGCGTCAGGCGCGACGGGAAGGGCGATCGTCCGGCCGCCCTCGTTGGCGACAAACTGCGGCGGCGCCTCTCCGGGCTGCGGCGGAAAAGCCTCGGCGTAGAGTTTCGCCATCATGCCGGCACGCAACGCCGGCGTGACCTCCATCTGTTCGGGCGGCGGCGTGTTGACATCCACCAAACGACGCGATTCCCAGGCCGCGGCTCGCACTTGCCGGTCCAGTTGGACGAGACGCAACGCGTCGAGATCCGCGACAGGATCGTAGGCGCCGACTATGTCGAGGCTGAGCGCCGGGCGGCCGTTGAGCGCCTTCGCCACGGTCTCGAGTTTCTTCACGCCGGCCGCGTCGATCGTGGCCATGCCGGCCGGGAAATCCTGCCAGCCGAGTTCGTCGCCGCCTCCCCCGAAGGCCGCGCCCAAAAGCGAGAAGGGCGACGTCGCCGCCTTGGAGAGAATGTTGACCATGACCTGCACCGCCACGCGCCCGATTTTGAACTGCGGATCGTCCAGACTTCCTTTCACCGGCACCGGCAGGGAAACCTTGCCGTTCATGTCGCGCAGAAGGGCAAGGGCCAAGCCGACGGGCAGCTTGGTCGCGTCGGGACTGTCGGTCTTCGCGCCGAGAAAGAACTGATCGAGGACGATCAGGTTGTCGGCATCGATTTTCCGGTCGTTCAACTTCGCCGTGATCGCGACGTTGAGATTGCCGCGCGAGAGCTCGCGACCGGCGTATTTGCCAATGTAGGGGCCGGCGCCGGGCTGCAAATCGATGCCTTTGAAATCGACCTTCAGATCGACGAAGGCCGGAGTCCCGAGCGGGTTCAGCTTGCCGACAATCGACACGGGCGCGACGCCGTCGACCTTGCCGCGCAGATCGACGTCGGCGCGGCCAAGCGCGTCGGAGCTCAGCCCGGTGATCGTGCCGCCGAAATCGGTTATCGCGCCACGGGCTGCGGGTTTGACCGAACGGTCCTCAAAGCGGAAAGCGGCGTGATCGAAGGCGAATTTCCCAATCGTGACCGCCACCGGAAATGGCGAGGAGGCAGTCGCTCCCGCGCCTGGCTTGCCACCGGGCAAAGAGACCGAAACCGATGCGCCGTCCTTCGTCTTTGCCGTGGGCCCGGATGCGGAGGGGGCGCCGACTTTTGGCGCGGCGACCGCATTCGCGAAGCTCAAGGTGCCGTCGGCTTCCACGCGCACGGAGGCGCTGGGCTCCACGAAGCGGATTTCGTCCGCGTGAAACGCGAGCGGCGAGCTGGCCGCCTTGATGCCGGTGATCGAGAAATCGCTCCACTTGAGGAAATCCTCGGCAAGCTTGCCGTCCACGGTCTGGAAACCGCCGATGCCGAAGTCGCCCGAGAAGGTTGCCACGCCGTCGCGCAATGTCGCCTTGCCCTGCGAACGGATCGCGCCGCCCGCGAGGCGGATGTTGAGAAACGGCTCGACGTAGGGGCTCGCGTTCGAAAACGGCACGCGTTCCAGGATGATCGCGAGTTCGCCCGCGAGCGGCTGGGCCGACACGGTGCCGTCCACCGCGACGCGGCCTTGCTCCGGCAACTTCACTTCCAGCGTGAGGGGCAAAACCTTCGCCAGGTTCGAGCTGTCAAGATCGCGCAACGTAAGGCGAATGTCCTCGATCCGATGCTCGGCGCGACGCGGCGTCGTGAGGTCGATCGCCTCGATTCGCACGTCCGACACGGAGAGTTCGCCAAGTGTGACCACGGGAGCCTGCGCCGTCGCCGGGGCTCCGCCCAACGCGGGAGCGGCAGGCGTGGTCGCCGGCAGCTTCGGCGTCGCCAACCGCAGCAGGTCGACGCCCTTCGCATCGCGGGTGGCCTTCACCTGCACGCCCTCGACGGCCACTTTGGCGATCGAGCTCTTGAGCGCGACCGAATCGGCGGAAATGCCGGTGACGGCGAGCCGCTTCAGGGCGAACGCATCCGCTTCGACGCCCGGCGCGCCGAAGCGCACCTCGCGCAAAACGACCGCTCCATCCGCAAGCGTCAGCGCAGGCTCCGCCCCGCGAAGCTCAAACGTGTAGCGGCCGGAGATATCAACAAGGGCGGAGCGCAGTTCGCCCTCCACGAACTGATGGTAATAGGGCGAAAGTCGGGCGATATCGATATTGGCCAGCACCAGCTCGCCTTTCGACGCCACCGGATCGGCCGATACGCTTCCTTTCCAAGCCAGCCGCTCGCCTGCACTCGTGACGGCCTCGAACTGGTAGGGCGAATCAGGGTCGCCTACCGTGCGGAAATCCTGGAGGCCAAACGACACCGGCCCGAGCGCGGTTGAGAAAGGCCGCGCGCGGCTGTTGTCGGAAAACGACAGCTGCGCGTCCGTGACGGCGAGCTTGCCGATCGCGAGCACCGGCGGCTTGGCATCGGGGTCTTTCGGTTCGGACAGCGGCGCCGAGGGATCGGGCGCGGTCAGCTTGGCCACGATATCCTTGAAGTTGAGCGAACCGTCCGCGCCCCGCGCCACGCGGGCGCGAAATCCGTCGAGGGCGATTTCTTGGAAGCCGACATCGCCCGACAGCAAGGGCCAGGAGTCCAGGTTGACGTAGAGCCTCCGCCAGCCGGTGAACTCTCCCGCGGCCGGATCGGCCTCCGCGATGGCGAACCCTTCGATCGTGGCCGAGAAGACGAGTGGATTTATCCGCACCTTGTCGATCGCGACCGATCGGCCCAGCCGCTCCGAAAGCCGCTTGACCGCCTGCGCCTTCACGATCGGAGGCAGGCCGAGAAAGCCGAACAGTATCAGGAAAATGACTACGCCGCCCGCGATCAACCAGCGGCGAAAGCGTTTCGCGAACGACGGGCGCGCGCCGCGCGCGGCGCGAAGATCCTGGATGGAGGGCGGCTGGTTGGAGCCGGAGGACGGACTGCTCATGCGTCGAACCAACGCGAATCAAACAGCCGCCGCAAGCCGCGGCGGGAACGAAGCTTGCCGTGCCGCGGCCGTTGGGACGCGAAGCGGCCTTTTAACCCCGCTTTAGCGAGTCGATCACCGCGAGAAGCTGCGCCGCATGCCAACTCGGGTCGACTTTGGGCACCACGGCGAGAACGTCTCCATCGGTGCCGATCAAAAACGCCGCCCGAGCCGGCCCTTCGAAAGTCCGGCCATACATCGATTTCTCGACGATGGCGTCCGCCGCCTTTGCAAACAGATCCTCCGGATCGCTCGCCAGCGTGTAGCCGATGTTTTTCTTCGCCGCGTATTTGAGGTGCGAGCCGCAGGTATCGCGGGATACCGCCACCAAGTTATAGCCGCGCGCGTCGAACTCGGCGGCGTGCGCGGCGAGAGAGTCGTTCTGCTTGTCGCAGGAACCCGTGTTGTTGCGCATGTAGACCGACACGATGGTCGGCCGCGTCAGGAGTTCATGGAACACCACGCGGGCCCGACGCCCCTCGCGCACGATCTCGAGAGCGAAGTCGGCGCTCAGTTTTTGGCCGGGCCGAATCATCCTGTCCCGGCTCAGATGTGCTTGGAGTCGGCCTCGTCCTTTTTGACGTAGCCGGACTCCTGGCGCTGATGGTTGACCAGGTTCTTCTTCAGGTAGGCCTGGTAAACGTCGTCCGCCGTCATGCCGAGCGTCTGGGCCAGGGACACGAGGAAGTGAAAGAGATCCACGACCTCCACTTTGGCGTTCTGCTCGTCGAATTTCTGATACTTCGCCCACCACTTCCAAGGCACGCTGTCGATCAGTTCGGCCGTCTCCTGCTGCATCGCGCGGGTGTAATTGAGTATCCACTTGGCTTTCTCCTCATCCGTCGGGGGCGGCAAGTTCACGCCGATGCGCGAGTTGAGGGCAGATTGCATTTGGAAGATTTCTTCGAGCTTATCCATGGTTGCGGCGGACGCTGCAAAGGCTCGCGAGCCTTGGCAAGCCCCGCCCCGGAGGCCTTCCCCGCCGACCTCCCCCGGAGCGCGTCCCTCGCCCTTGTCGTAGAATCTCATTACAAACAAAGGTTGCGCCGCCCGCTGAAGGCCACGATGTTGCGGAGGACTATCGCCGCGTGACGCGCCCTGCGCTCCGCCCGCCGACGGTCAACACGCGCAGCTCCCGCGCTCTTGCGGTGAGCGCGCCTTAAACACCAAACAAAACCCGACATGTCAGATAACAATCCGTCCGACGCCACGCCGACACCGGCTCCCGTCGAGACCTCCGCCGCGCCTGCCGCTCCCGTCGCTCTCGACGGCTTCGGCTCCTCCCGCGGCACCGGGCTGGCCCGCGGCAAACGCACCGCCCGCCCCGCCAGCCAGGCCGCCTCCGGCTCCGCCCCCGCGGCCTACCAACCGACCGCCCTCCAGGTGATCGTCGCCAAGACCGAATACGTCAACCCATTCGCCGCCTCGCCCGAGATCGCGCCCGCCTCTCCGGCGCCCGCGCCCGCCACCGAGAACGCGATCCCCGCCGAGGATGCGGCTCCCGCCCCCGCCTCGCCCGTCGCCAGCCCCGACACGGCTCCGGCTCCCGTTTCCGAAACCGCCCCCGCCCCCGCGGCCGCTTTCGAAGCTCCGACGGCTCCCGTCGCCGCTCCGACACCCGCTCCCGCGCCGGCTCCGGCCCCCGTTTCGGCGCCTGCCCCCGCCGCTCCCGAGCCCAAGGCCGAACTCAACATCCTCCCCCCTGCGGCGCCCCGTCCCGCGACGAGCTGGGAGTCGCCCGGCTCCGCGACGACGTCCACCGGAGCGGACCGCCCCGTGTTCCGCCCCGAGCGCAAGCCCGTGGTCGCCCGTGACATCGCTCCTTTGCGTCCTCCTGCCGCCGGCGAACAGCCGCGCCGCGAGAACCGCGAGGGTCGCGAAGGCGGCCGCCGCGGCGATAATCAAGGCCAAGGCCGCCGCGAAGGCGGCGACTTCCGCCGTGACGAACGCCGCGAAGGGGCCCGTCCCGCGCCCGCGGCGACTCCGGTCGCGGCTTCGGCCCCCGCCGCAAAGGCCGAAAAATCCGGCGGCTTCATCGGCTGGCTCAAGGGCATCTTCGGTGGCGCTCCCGCCACCGACGCTCCCGCCCCCGGCGACGAAATCTCACGCGACGGCGGACGCGGTCCTCGTGGCGACCGCCAAGGCGGCCGTCCTCACGGCGGACGCAGCCGCGGCGGACAGGGACAGCCCCAGCAGGGTGGCGAAAATCGCGGACCGCGCCCCGAGGGCGACAATCGCGGCCCTCGTCCCGAAGGCGGCAACGGCAATGGCGGCGGCGGTCGTCGCCGTCGTCGCGGTGGCCGCGGCCGCGGTGGTCCCCGCCCCGAGGGCCAGGGCCGTCCCGAGGGCGGTCCCCGTTCCTCCGGCCCGGTAAGCTGATTACGCCGGCCAAAAACCTTGCCAAGGGCTTCGCGCCCGAACGCATTTCAAGGCGTCCGTCCCGATTTTGGGACGGGCGCCTTTTTTTCGCCTCTTCGCGGCTCCCCGCCCCCATCTCCTCGCTCCCTGCTCTCTCCATGGCCGATCTCCACGTGCAAGGTGGCAAGCCGCTCTCCGGCACCATCGTTCCCTCGGGCAACAAGAACTCCGTGCTGCCGATCTTCTGCGCCACGCTGCTCACCGACGAGCCCGTCACCCTGCGCAACGTCCCCGACATCACCGACCTCAACAAGCTGGTCGCGTTTCTGACGTCGCAGGGCTCCCGCATCGAATGGGACCGCGCGTCCGGCGTCATGCGCCTCGACCACTCCGGCTTTCGCTCCGCCCTGGCCAACGACGAGCTGCCCTCGGACATGCGTTCGACGGTGCTCCTCTTCCCCGCCCTCCTCCGCCGCCTCCGTCGTATCACCCTTCTCGCCAACGCCAAAGGCTGCTCGCTCGGCGTCCGCGAGATCGACCCGCACCTTGAAATCCTCGGCGCGCTCGGCGCCACCGTCGGCTCCGGCGATCCGCTCGTCATCGCCCTGCCCTCCGGCTTCGTCGGCGCCCGCCACTGGTGCGACTACATGTCCGTCACCGTCACGGAAAACTTCGCCATGGCCGCGGCCCTCGCGAAGGGCGAGTCCATCCTCATCAACGCCGCCAGCGAGCCCCATGTGCAGGAGCTCTGCTCCGCGCTCGTGGCGATGGGCGCCAAAGTCGACGGTATCGGCACCTCCATGCTGCGTATCGTCGGCGTCGATACGCTCCACGGGGCCGACATCGCCATCGGCACCGATTACCACGAGATCGTCACCTTCCTCGCCCTCGGCGCCATCACCGGCGGCGAGGTGCGCGTCACCAAGGCCCTCCCGCACCACTTCGACCTGATCGTCCGCGCCTTCGCGAAGCTCGGGGTCGTCGTCGAGCACGAGACCGATCCCGACGGCGGCTCAGTCGCCGTCGTCCGCCGCGGCCAACGCCTGAAAATCGAGGAGCCCTACACGAGCAACCTCCTCCCCAAGATCGAGGCCGCCCCCTGGCCCTACTTTTCCGTCGATCTCCTTCCGCTCATGATCGCCCTCGCCGTGCGTTGCGAGGGCACGATCCACTTCTGGAACAAGGTCTACGAAAACGGGTTTTCGTGGATCCCCGAACTCGCGAAATTCGGCGCGCACGCCGTGGTGAGCGACCCGCACCGCCTGATCATGTTCGGCAACCGTCCGCTCCGCCCGGCGGTGGTCGACTCGCCCTACATCATCCGCGCCGCCGTCGCCCTCGCGATGGTCGCCGCCGCCATCCCCGGCAAGTCGGTCGTCCGCCACGCCGAGATCATCCAGCGCGCCCACCCGCGCTTCGTCGAAAACCTCCGCAGCCTCGGCGCCGACATGGAGTGGAAGTGACCCGCGCGCATCGCGCGGGAATGACGAATGACCAATGTCCAATGACCAATGGATGCTTCGCCCAAGGCTCGCTCTGAGCGTCACCCCTTCGTCTCGCCTACCATGTCTCGTCTCCGCCTAACCGTAGCCACCCGGGTCCTCATTGGTCATTGGAGATTGGTCATTGGTCATTCGGCGACCACTTAATCCGCCCGCTTCGCCCTCCATGCCCAAACCGTCCTCCAGTTCCGCAGCCCCGCCGCCCGCCGACGTGTAGGCCCTGAACTACCTCGCCAGCCGCCAATACGTCGCGCCCTCGCTGGTCTTGGGCGAGAGCCGCTGACGCCTGCCCGGCGGCTCGCCGTGACGCATCAGGTCGAACATGTCGTGCAACACGGCCCCCGCCTGGGCGAAATAGCTGTGCCCCAGCAGGTCGAGGTCGAAGTCCGGCACCGCGATGGTGTCCACGCCCGGGGCCACGGTATAGGGCGTGAAATAGCCGGCGCGCGGAGCATCGTGCAGCTTCGAGGAGAGATGCACGGGAAGGTCGCCATCCGAGGCGTAGAGCGTCGTGCGCTCGCCGTGCTCCGGGTAGAGGCGGGCGAGGTCGAGGAAGAGGTCGCGGTCCAGGTCCGGCGCGGCGAGGAAGATTTGCCCGAACTTCACCCGGCCGCGCGTCTCCGCGTTGGCGGCGATGCGTTGCAGGGCGCGCAGCAGGCCGCGGTTGCCCATGCTGTGGGCGATGACGTGGATCTTCTCGGCGCCGGAGCGGGCGGCGAAAGCCACCAGGAAATCCGTGATCGCCCCTTCGCTGGCCTCGATGCTCGCCTCGTCCGCCGGATAGGCGGCCACCTTGCCGCGCGAGGGCCAGCTGAAGAAGGCCGTGGCGCCCGGCACCGCCAGATCGCAGCCGAGCTGCGCGGCGCGGATGGCGGCGTCCTCGAAGCTCACGTTGAACCCGTGCAGGAAGAACAACGCGTGCGGCGCGCGCCCCTCCGCTTTCGCCTGCCGCAGGGTGGCTTGAAGTCCC
>CAMLQS010000073.1 GCA_946482165.1 uncultured Verrucomicrobiota bacterium
GGGCGTGGGGGTGTTGCGGTTTGGTTGGGGGTGTGCCGCCGGCGGGCGCACCCCGCGGGGGGCGCGCGGGCGGCGCGGGGGGGGGGCAGGGGGGGGGGGGGGGGGGCGGCGCGGCATGGGGGTGAGTTAATACAAATTACGGACTCGTTGCCGATCTCTTCGCGTGGCGAAGTTTCAACATCTTCCGCGAGGTTCGGTTATGCCGCGGAGACACGTCGCGCCCGGCGTCGCGCCCTACCTTTGGGGCTGGGGCAGGCGGAAGGTCGCGGCGCAGGCGGCGAGGGCGAGTGCCCCGGCGAGGACGTAGAGCGTGGCGGCGTTGGTGGTCCAATAGAGAATGCCGGCGCAGATCGGGGTGATGGCGCGTGCGAGAGAGCCTAGCGAGCGGTAGATGCCGAGCACGCGGCCTTGTTCCTCGGGGCCGGCGTAGAGGGAGATGAGGCCGGTGTTGGCGGGGTTGATGAGGCCGCCGCCGAAGGCGAGCGCGGCGACGGCCGCGTAAAGGACGCCGGGGGTGGGCGCAAAACCGACGCCGAGGAGACCGGCGGTGGAGCAGAGCAGACCGATGGCGAGCAGGCGCGTCTCGGGCACGCGGCCGACGAGTTTACGCACGATGTAGCCCTGGGTGATGATCGAGCAGACGCCGAGGAAGCCCATGAGCTTGCCGTTGTCCATCGGGCCGTAGCCGAAGCGTTCCGCGCTCACGAAAACGAGCGAGGCCTCCATGGCGACGAAGGCGAGTTGGTAGAGAAAGCCGACGAGGTTGGCGCCGCGGATGGCGGCGTTGTCGAGGCCGAGGATGGCGCGGAGCGGGTTGCGAAGGCGGGGTTCGGCGGAGCGACCGGCGGCGTCGCGCGAGAGGGTTTCGCGGAAGCGGGCTCGGATCCAGACAAGGTTGAGCAAGCTGAGGCCGAAGGCGACGAGCGCGGGCATCGTGAAGGGATTGACGCCCCAGGCGCGGAGCGTGTCGGCATGGGCGGGAAACGATTCGAGCAGGTTGATCTGCGCGGTGAGCGCGCCGATGACCGGGCCGGTGACGAGGCCGAGCCCGAAGGCGGCGCCGACGAGGCCCATGGCTTTGCTGCGCTCGGCTCGGGTGGTGACGTCGGCCACGGCGGCGGTGGCGACGGAGAGATTGCCGCCGAAGAGCCCGCCGAGGACGCGGGCGAGCAGGAAGAGCCAGAAGCTGCCGCTGACCGCCCAGAGCGCGTAGCTCAGCGCGGTGCCGGCGACGGTGTAGAGCAACACGGGGCGGCGGCCGACGCGGTCGGAAAGGCCGCCCCAGAAGGGGGCGAAGAAAAACTGAAGGACGGAAAAGACGGAGCTGATAATCCCGCCGAAGAGCACGGCGCGGAGGTGGAGCGAGGTGCCCTCGTCGTTGCCGATCGCGAGGGCTATGCGATTGATCTGCTCCAGAAGCGCTCCGAGCAGACCGTGGTCGCCGTCGATGGCGAGGTAGTGTTTAAGCAGATCGGGGCCGAGGGGGAAGACGATCGAGAAGCCGATGAGATCGATGTAGAGCGTGAGAAAAATGACTCCGAGCGAAAGCGGCCGCGGGGCGGCGGGAGCGGGCGAGGCGGGAGACGAGGCGGACGTGGACACGTAGGAAGAAAATGGTCGGCGAAGTGCGGAAGCGGCCAAGAAGGGCAGGAAGCCGCAAAAAGGAAAGCGCGCGGAGCGTTTGGCGGGAGCGGATCGAGGATGGCCGGTTCGGGCGGTGGACGTCGCGGCAGGCTACGACTCAGGCGCGTTTGGCCAACTCGCGTGGAGCGGTTTCGGTGCCGGGGAGGGTGGGAGGCAGGTCTTTGTTGCCCTTGGCGCCGAGTTCCTCGAGGCGGCGGCCGGCGGGGAGCACGCGGCTCTCGAACGCGCCCACGGCCTGGTTGTAGGCCTTGGCGGCGTTTTCGAGCGCGGGGGCGATTTTGGCGAGATGTTCGGCGAAGCCCGTGACGCGGTCGTAGAGCTCGCGGGCCTGGGCGGAGATCTCCTCGGCGTTTTTTGCGGACTTCTCCTGGCGCCAGCCGTAGGCGGCGGCCTTGAGGAGGGCGATAAGCGTGGCCGGCGTGGCGAGGAGCACTTTTTTGATGATGGCCCGCTCCAGGAGGTTGGGATCGGCGGAAAGCGCGCCGGCGAGGAACTGGTCGCCCGGGAGGAAGAGCACGACGAATTCGGGCGAGGGTTGGAACTGCTCCCAGTAGGCCTTGGCGCCGAGCGCGTCGACGTGGGCGCGAACCTGCGCGGCGTGCGTGGCGAGCTTGGCGGCGCGCGTGGCCTCGTCGGGCGCGGAGGCGGCGTCGCGATAGGCTTCGTTGGGCGCCTTGGCGTCGACGACGATTTGTTGTCCGCCGGGCAGGCGCACGAGCAGGTCGGGGCGGAGGCGGGATTTGTCGTCGGTGGTGACGGAGGATTGCTCGGTGAAGTCGCAGTAGTCGCTCATGCCCGCGAGCTCGACGACGCGGCGAAGTTGCAACTCGCCCCAAGTGCCGGCGGTGGTCGTGGAGCGGAGCGCGGTGGACAGGCGGGCGGTCTCGGTCTGGAGGGTGGTCTGGGATTGGGAGAGTGACTGGAGCTGCTGGGCGAGCGCGGCGGCGGATTCGGCGCGGGTTTTGTCGAAGGCGGCGATCTTGGTCTCCACCTGGGCGAGCGTTTCGCGCAGCGGCGTCACGAGCGCCTCGATCGCGAGCTGGCGTTTTTCCAAGTCGCCGTCGGCAAGCTGGCGCGTGCGGCCGAGGGTTTCCTTGGCGAGCTCGAGGAAGGCGGCGTTGTTGGCCTGGAGGGCGGAGGCGGAGAGGGCCATGAACTCGGTCGCGAGGCGTTCCTGCGCCTCGGTGAGCGCGGCGATTTTCTCGGTCGCGGCGGCGCGTTCGGCGGCGAGCGCGGTCTGCGTGGCAACGTGTTCCGCGCGGGCGGCCGCGAGCTCGCGGCGGGACTCGTTCAGGGCGGTTTCGCGCGCCGAGAGCTCGTTTTGCAAGCGGGCGGCGTCGGCTTCACGCGCGAGGAGACGTTCCCTCAGCGTGGCGCTTTGCGCGCGAAGCGCGAGCCACGCAAACGCGGCGCCGACGACGCCGCCGAGGAGGAGCAAAAGAGTTTCAGTCATGAAAATCGGTTGAAAGTGCAGCCCCGCTCATGGGGGCGATTGACACGCAGGTCATGAAATTTTGTTTATCGCCCCGATGATTTACGATCCCGCCGGGCCGGGTGCATGCATGAAGGGCGTGGCGAAGAGCGACGCGGTCAATCCGTCGCTCCTGTCCTCGGTCGCATCATAAGGGCTTCGCGGACGCATGAATACCTCGCCCGCCTCGAATCAGCTCCTGTTGGCCAGCGCGAGCCCGTTCCCATTGACCGGCCTTCCGCTGCCGCGCAGCTCCGAGGAGGCGCTGCCGGCGATCCTGGTGGTGGCGACCGACGGGGAGACGCGGGGCCGCGTGCATCAACGGCTGGAGGAAGAGTTTGAGGTCACGATGGAGCGGACCTTCGAGTCGGCGGTGGACCGGCTGCGGCAACGGCGCTTTGCCCTGACTGTGCTCGATCTGCGAGGCGGAGGCCGGTCGAACGAGGAGTTGACCGCGGCGTTGCGCGAGTTTGACCAAGAGATGTCCGTCATCGCCTTGGGCGCGGGGCGCGGGGTGAAGGTGCTCGGCGAGCAGTGCCTACAAGTGCCTTTCGATTCGCCGGACGTCGTGGCGCTCGCGCAGCACGAGGTGGAGGTGGCGCTACGGCGTCGCGGACGCAGCGCGGCGCTTCGCGAGATGGAGGGAGTGATCGCCCTGTTGCAGAAGGAGCTCGAGGCGAAGGACACGCTCGCCGCGCACGGCGAGGCCTCCGCCTCGATGGTGCACGACCTGAAGAACGCGCTTTTTTCCACGCTCGGCTACACGGCCCGGCTGATCCAGGAGACGACCCAGTTGAAGAACACGGTCGGCGACCAGGCCAAGCCGATCGACGCCATCGCGAAGAAACTGGAGCACACCTCGAACTATCTGCTGCACCTGGCGCACACCTGCCGCTTCAACGACGGCGCAAGCGTCGTGCGCGAGCGGCTGGACCTGCAGGCGGAAATCGAGTCGGTCCATGCGGTTTTGTTTTTCAACAGCCCGCATCTCCGCGTCGGCGGCCAGCGCAGCGGGCCCGCGGGCTCGCGCGGCGCGGGCAGCGGCCTGTCCGTGATGGGTGATCGCTACGAGCTGCACCGTGTTTTCCAGAACCTGTTCAAAAACGCCTTCGAGGCGGGCGCGGACGATGTGCGCGTGATTCTCCGCGGGGAGCAAAAGCGGGTTGTCGTGGAAATCTCCGACAACGGCCGCGGGTTTCCCGACGGCGAAGCCGAGGTGGCGTTTACTCAACCGCTGCGCTCGAGCAAGCGGGGCGGGCAGGGCCTGGGCTTGCGTATCTGCCGTCAGATCGTCGAGCGCCACGGCGGCTCGATCATGCTTGTAAGCGATTCCGGCCGCGGCGCGGTGTTCACGGTCTCGCTGCCGGCGGCGGACTAGGCGCCCGTCGCGCGACGATCAGCGCCCCGGGTGTTTTATTCCGCGATAAAGAGATCGAGCTGCTGGCCGACGTAGACCGGTCGCGCGGGCTTGGCGGGCAGCCTGTAGATCACCTGCAGCACGCGAGTGTCGACACGCTCGGTGGAGGCGCCCGTGAGGGATGTCTTGGGCAGGATGTAGGGTTCGATGCGGACAAACTCGAGGGGCAGGGGATGCGTGCTGTCGCCCTTGAGGTAGCCGACGGCGGAGGCGCCCTCGCGCACGCGTGGCGCGAGCTGCTCGTCCACGTCGGCGCGCACCTGCACCTGCGAGAGGTCGCCGAGAAGGAGCGGGGGCTTTGCCGCGCCGGCCACGGCGAACTCGCCCGCGCGGATGTTGACCTGAAGAATGGTGCCGGGGACGGGGGCGCGAACGACGAGGCGCTCGAGCAGGAGCCGGGTCTGCTCCACGGCGGCGCGGGAGGCGGCGAGCCGCGCCTCGGCCACGGCGAGCTCGTCGCGCAGGGTGTCGAGGTCGGCGTCGGGCGAGGCGCCGGAGGCCGCGAGCTTTTCGACGCGGGCGAGCCGGGTTTTCAGCCGGGCGATTTCCGCGGCGGCGACGGGGAGCTCCGCCTCGCGCGCGAGAAGCTGGGCGCGGAGCTCGCGGTCGTCGAGTTGCAGGAGCGGCGCGCCGGCCGCCACGCGATCCCAGACCTTCGCGTGGACGGCGGTGACAAGTCCGGAGACGGGGACGCCGACGGAGGTGTTCTCGCGCAGCGCCTCGACGATGCCGGCCGCGCCGATGCCGCGCCCGGCCGGTTTGGCGGGGGGCGCGATGGGCGGGGGCGGCGGGGCCTGCTCGAACTCCGCGCGCAGGCCGCGCACAAGCAGCGCGGTGGAGACGAGGCCGAGGAGGGCGAGCCAGAAAGAGATTTTGCGGAAGAGGAGCATGGCGGGGACGCGAAGGGGCGGACGGGCGGGCGTTGTCAGGGATGGGCGGAATGCGCGGCGGCGATGTCGGCGGGCGAGCCGAGGACGCGCGTGATGCGGCCGTCCTCCATCTCCGCCATGCGGTCGGCGTGGCGATAGATGCGCGGATCGTGCGTCACGATGATCACCACGCGGTGCGGGTCGCGGGCGAAGCGGGAAACGATGTCCATCACCTGCTGCCCGCTCTGGCTGTCGAGCGCGCTGGTGGGCTCGTCGCAGATGAGCAAGGGGGGGCGGTGGACGAGCGCGCGGGCGATGGCGACGCGTTGTTGCTGGCCGCCGGAAAGCTTTCCCGGGCGCTCCAGCTCGCGGCCGGCGAGGCCGACGGCGGCGAGCATCTCGCGGGCGCGCGTCTCGGCCTCGCGACGCGAGCCCCCCTGGATGAGCAGCGGCACGGCGACGTTTTCCCAGACGCTGAGCGTCGGGATCAGGTTGAACTGCTGGAAAACGAAGCCGACGTGGCGGCGGCGGAAGGCGGTGAGCGCGGCCTGGCTCATCCGGGCGAGGCGGTAGCCGAGGACGTTGAGGTCGCCGGCGTCGGGGGCGAGGGTGCCGGCCAGGATGGAGAGGAGGGTCGTCTTTCCGCAGCCGGAGGGACCGACGAGCATCATGAGCTCGCCCAGCCGCGCATCGAAGTCGGCGCCGCGCAGGGCGACGGTCCGGGAGGCGGGCGGGCCGAAGGCCTTGTCCACGCCGGAGAGGCGCAACGCGAGCGGCGCGGCGAGCGGCTGGTCGGGCGGGGAGAGGGCGGCCATGGCGAAGGAGGCGTATCCGTTAACTAGCTACGGAAGACGATGGCGGGCTCGAGCCGGGCGACCTTGAAAATGCCGAGCAGCGAGGCGAGGACGCAGATGAAAAGGACGGCGCAGAGCACGCCGGCCGGGATGTGCCAGGTGATGAGGAAGGGGACCTTGCCGCTGGCGAGGGCGGCCCGGCCGAGGAGCGAGACGACGCCGAGCCCGAGGCCGTAGCCGATGAGCCCGACGGCGACGGACTGGAGCACGAGCATGCCGCAGAGGGTGGCGGTGCCCGCGCCCATGGCCTTGAGCGCCCCGAGATTGCGCAGGTTTTCCAGGACGAAGGCGTAGAAGGTCTGGCCGGAGATGGCGGTGCCGATGAGGAAGCCGAGCAGCACGATGGTGCCGACGTTGATGGGGATGCTCGTGTTGCGCACATACCACCAGACGGTGGACCACATGAAACGGTCCCGGGTGAAGGCGCCGAGGCCGGTCCCGGCCTCGATGCGCGCGGCGAGCTCGTCGGGGCCGACGCCCGGGACGGGGCCGGCGAGGATGAAGCTGAGCAGCTTGCGCTGCGCCGGGACGTATTGGGAGACGGCGCGCTCGTAGGTCGTGAAAACAAAGGGCCCGCCGGTGAAGGAGCGGTGCGCCTGGCAGATGCCGACGACGCGCGCCTCGCGGTCGTTTATCTCGAGACTGTCGCCGACGCGCAGCGGGCGCCCCAGGGCCGCGCCGAGGCGGTCGACGCCGTATTCGTCGACGATGACGGTGTTGGGCAGGCGGAGGTCCTCGAGGTCGCCCTCGACCATCACGGCGGGAGCGCCGACGAAGGTGGCGGAGTCGAGGCCGATGAGCGTGACGAGCTTCGAGGCGCCGTTGAGCAGGCGCGCCTGCGCGTTGCCCTGGTAGATCGGCGCGGCCCAGGCGACGCCGTCGACGGAGCGCACGCGGTTCACGTCGGTGTCGCGCAGGGGCTTGTTGTCGTTGACCTGCTCGACGAGCGGATCGGCCACCCAGACGGGCGCGCGGACGTTGAGCAGCGGCGCAAAGGTCCAGGACATGAGGCCGCAGAAAAGCGAGGCCCCCTGCGCCATCAGGATCGTGGCGAAGGTGATTCCGCTGATGAGCATGAGATACTTGGCGTGGTCGCCAAAGAGCATGCGGAGGGCGAGGCGGTTCATGGGCGGGCGGGTTCGGGGGCGAGCAGGCCGGCCTCGGCGAAGGCGACGAGCTGGCGGAGGATGGTCTCGCCGTCGGTCGGGGCGCCGAGCTCGCGGAGCCGGCGCTCGACGAGCTGCATCCGGCCGAAGGTCACGTTGGCGGCGCCGATCACGAAACGCGCGCGCCAGAGCAACGTCGCTTGGTCGAGATGGGGCAGGGCGCGGAGGAGGTGTGGTGCGAACCGGGCGAAGGCGGGACCGAACTCGGCGAGGATGACCTTCTCCATGAAGGGGGGCGGCTCGACGAGGTTGCGGGCCATCACGCGCACGAACGGATGGACTCCCGAGCCGGCGGTCTCGATGAGATCGGCGATGGGGCGGAAGAGGATCTCGAGAAGCGTGCGCAGGGGGACGGCGTCGCCCGCGCGGCGGCTCTCGACGGCGTCCAGCGCCGCCGCGCGGGCGAGGTTCATCGGGCGGATGCGCCGGACGAAGACCTCGCGGTAGAGGGCCTCCTTGCCGCCGAAGTGGTATTGGACGGCGGCGAGATTCGCGCCGGCGGCGCGGGTGATGGCGCGCAGCGTGGCGCCGGCGTAGCCGTCGCGGGCGAAGAGCCGCTCGGCGGCGTCGAGGATGCTTTCGCGGGTGTCGTCGGAGACGGCGAGAGTGCGGCGGGCGCGGGCCATGTTTCAAACGCTTGTTTGAATTCCGGGAAAACGCGAGCCGAAAGCCCGTGCGGGCGCGCAGGCGGGGCTTGCGGAGAGCGGCGCCGGGCCTTGGGTTGGCGGGCTTTCCCTCCCGATGTCCCACCGCGAACTGCCGATCTACGAACTCGAAAAATCCCTAGTCGCGGCGCTGCGCGCGCAGGGCCGGGTGGTGGTGCAGGCGCCCACGGGCTCGGGCAAGTCGACGCAGATCCCGCAAATGCTGCTCGGCCATGGCTTCCTCGAAAAAGGCGAGGTCGTCGTGCTGCAACCGCGGCGTCTCGCGGCGCGCATGCTTGCCCGGCGCGTCGCGGAAGAAGTCGGCTGCGCGCTTGGCGACACCGTGGGTTACCAGATCCGGCTTGAGTCGCGCATCTCGGCCAAGACGCGGGTGCGCTTTGTGACCGAGGGCATTCTGCTCCGGCAGATGTCCTTCGACGCCTCGTTGCGGGGCGTGGCGGCGCTGGTTTTCGACGAGTTTCACGAGCGCCATCTTTACGGGGACATTTCGCTCGCCCGGGCGTTGCAGATTCAGGCGACCACGCGGCCCGACCTGAAAATCGTGGTCATGTCGGCCACGCTCGATGCGCAGGTGCTCGCCGACTACCTTAAGCCTTGCGAGATTCTGACCTCCGAGGGGCGCAGTTTTCCGGTCGCGATCGAGTATCTGCCGAAGACGGTCAACTTTGAGAACGAGCCGGTATGGGACGTGGCCGCGCGCGAGTGCGCCCGCGTCGCGACGCAGACGCAGGGCGACTTTCTGGTGTTCATGCCCGGAGCCTACGAAATCGGGCGCACGGTTTCGGCGCTCGCCGAACACCGCGCGCTCAACGGCTGCGTTGTCCTTCCGCTTCACGGCGAGCTGCCGCCCGAGGCTCAGGATCGGGCCGTCGCCCGCGCCAACGCGCGCAAGATCATCGTTTCGACCAACGTCGCCGAGACCTCGCTCACCATCGACGGGGTGACCATCGTGGTGGACGCGGGATTGGCGCGGCAGGCGAAATTCGACCCCAACCGAGGGATCAACACGCTGCTCGTCGAAAAGATCTCGCGCGCCAGCGCCGACCAGCGCGCCGGCCGCGCGGGCCGCACCGCGCCCGGCCGTTGCGTGCGCCTCTGGACGGAGCGCGAGCATGCGCAACGCGCCGCGCAGGAACTGCCCGAGGTCCGCCGGCTCGATCTCGCCGAGGTCGTGCTGACGCTCAAGGCCAGCGGCATCGACGATGTCTCGGCTTTCCCCTGGTTGGAAAAGCCCGACCCGAAGGCGTTGGACCGCGCGGAGACGCTGCTCGCGGACCTGGGTGCGCTGGAGGCCGCGGCGAATGGGAAGGGGCCGGCGGTGATATCCGAGACGGGTCGGCGCATGCTGCGCTTTCCCGTGCATCCGCGCTATGCCCGCATGTTTCTTGAGGCGGACAAGCGCGGCTGCGTGCGTTCCGTCGCGCTCATGGCGGCTCTTACGCAAGGCCGCAGTTTTCTCCAGCGCGGTTTGCCGCGCGCGGTCGACGACGCCCGCGAGGAGGCGCTCGGCGAGGAAACGGAGAGCGACTTTTTCCTGCTGATGCGCGCCTGGCGTTTCGCGGACAAGGCGAACTATGGCATCGATGCCTGCCGCCGCCTCGGCATCCACGCCCAGGGCGCGCGCGCCGTGGGGCCGCTTTTCGAATCGTTTCTCGAGATCGCGGAAAAGGAGGGTCTTGATATCGGCGAGCGCCGCGTCGATGGCACCGAAGTCCGCAAATGCGTGTTGGCGGGTTTCTCGGACCAGGTCGCGAAGCGCCTCGATACCGGCACGCTTCGCTGCGAACTTGTTCACGGTCGGCGAGGCTTCCTTGCGCGCGAGAGCGCCATCCAGCGCGCGCCGCTGCTCGTCGTGGCGGAGGTGAGCGAGATCGGCCGCGGCGACGGCGAGGTGAGCACGCTGCTCACGCTCGCGACCGCCATCGAGGAGACTTGGCTGAAAGAGCTGTTTCCCGCCGATTACCGCGACGCGCGCGGCGTGGTTTACGACACCGAGATGAAGCGCGTCATCACGCGCCGGGAGCGCCGTTTCCGGGACCTCGTGCTCGAGGCCAAGGTGAGCGGCGACGAGGCCCCGCTGAGCGACGCGGCCGCCCTGCTCACCAAGGAGGTGCTGGAGGGGCGCGTGAAGATCGAGGCGTGGGACGAGTCCGTGGAGCAGTGGATCTTGCGCGTGAACCGGATGGCCGAGTGGTTCCCCGAACTGGAGGTCAACCCGCTCGCCGAGGGAGACCGGGCCACCTTGATCGAGCAAATCTGCTACGGCGAACTCGGCGCGCGCGCGGTGAAGGACAAGTCGAAGGAAGACGTGATGCGCGTGCTGCGCGATTGGCTCACGAGCGAACAACTCGCGGTGATCGACGATTACCTCCCCGAACGCCTCGTGATGGCCAACGGGCGGCGGGCCAAGATCGAGTATTCGAAGGACGGACCGCCCGTCATGTCGGCGCGGATACAGGAGCTCTACGGCATCGAGGGGAAGTTCACCCTTGGCCACGGTCGCGTGCCGGTGAAGATCGAGGTTCTGGCGCCGAACCACCGGCCCATCCAGGTGACGGACGACCTGACCAGTTTCTGGCGCGACATGTATCCGAAGGTGAAGGCGGAGCTCAGCCGCCGCTATCCGCGGCACGAGTGGCGGTGAGCGCCGCAGGCAGATGCGGCGAGCTGATCGGCGCTTCGGCTTATCCCTTGTCAGTGGAATTTGCGTCCAAGGGTTCGCGATCTGGACGGTCGCCTGCCCGGGCTTCTATTTTGGAGGTGAACGCGTGAGCTTGCGGATGGTGAAGCCATCGCCGGAGGCGGGAAAGACCGCCTCGATTTCGGCATCACGGAAGAGGTCCCCGGTCGTGCGATACGAGAACCGCAATGTGCCGCGATCTTCGTTTCGGTTCCGAACGGGGTCGAGGTTGCAGACGACGCGGAACCGGTTGCGCACGCGGCCAAAATCGAGGGTGCGCAAAGAGACGAGAAGCGCGTGGTCGTCGCGAGCAATGGCTTCGGGAGATATTTCCAACTCGTCCAAGGGGGACTCGCAAAAAGACCTGACGACATCGTTGCAGCCGAGCATCTCCGGCGTGGCGGGATGGAGCGTGAACGAGTCGTCCTCGGCCGACCGGCCAAATAATCTATGGAGCAGCGCGAACATGATTTAGGGCGCGTGTCGTAGGCGGATCGGTCCGGCGGAAGCGGGAACTCGAACTCGGCACGGCGCGGAAAGGCGGACGCCCGCCTCCCGGGGCGGCGCCTCGAATGTCAAAGGTGCCGGTCGTCCGGACGCGGTCGCCGGGCGGGTTCCGAGCGCGGCGCGGCGTCGTCCGGGGTGGCGTTTTCCACGAGACGCGAGACGCTCACTTTGCCGCCTTCGCCCGTGATGAAGAGCGCGCGGCGGCCGTCGAGTTCGTAGGTGATGAGAAGCGATTTGTTCCAACCCGGCGTCGGGTCGGCGAGCAGCCATTCGGGGCGGGCGAAGAACTCGGTGTCGTCCTGACGAAGCAGGTTGTTCACCCGGTAGGTGACGTCGACATAGCGGGTGCCGGAGCCGTAGAGCGCGGAGATGATGAGCGGATGCGAAGCCTGAACGGCGACGACAGGCGGGCTGGCTTTCGCCGGGGCTGGCTTGGCCTTGGTGTCGGAGCGGGGTGCGGTGGCGCAGCCGGCTATGGGGAGGAGCAGGAGGGCGAGAACGAGGGCCGGTGTTTTCATAAGGTCGGGGAAGGCGAATGAACTGGGGGAGGGAACCGAGTGGGCGGAAGTCCGGGGCAATCCGCGGAATGGCAACGGCTAGGCCGTGTCTTGTAAATAACTTAGCCCGTCGCTCGAGCCCTGCGGGGAGCGCAGGAAACTGCGCTGGGCCGGCGTTGCGAAAGGCGGCATGGGCCTCCGGCCCACCTCCGCCTTTCGCGCCTTGGCCGAGCGCGGTTTCCCGCCTCCGCCGGACCAAGTTATTTACAAGACACGGCCCAGGATATGTGTCGGGCGAGCCGGTCGCTGACAAACGGCAAGCATGCGGCGGGGCCGGCACGGAGGAACGGAGGACGCATCGCGGGGGACGCCGCGCGGAGGTTGACGCGGCCGCGCTCCGCGATGCCTTTGCGGCATGACGAAAAACGAGATCGCCGCGGTGTTGGAAGAGATCGGAACCCTTCTCGAGCTGGAGGGGGAGAATCCGTTCAAGACGCGCGCCTACCAAAGCGGGGCGCGGGCCCTGGAGGCGATGGAGACGGACGAGTTCACGACGCGGATGGCGGCGGGCACCTTGGGCGAGCTAAAAGGCTTCGGCGAGGCGCTGGTCGACAAGATCACCAAGCTGCACGCGGCGCAGGTAGCGGAGGAACTGGAGTTTTATGCGAAGCTGCGGGCGCGGATTCCGGACGGACTGATCGCGTTGCTGGAAGTGCCGAGCCTCGGACCGAAAAAAATCAAGGCGCTGCGCGAACAACTCGGCGTGGAGTCGCCGGAGCAGCTGGAGGCGGCGTGCAAGGCGGGGCGCGTGGCCGAGTTGGCGGGCTTTGGCGAAAAGACGCAGACCAAGTTGCTCGAAGGCCTGGCGAACCGGGCGACCTATGGGAAACGTCACCTCTGGTGGGACGCTCGGGCGGTGGCGGAGCCGATCGTGGCGGGTTTGCGAGACCTGCCGCAGGTGAGGCGGGCGGAGGCCGCGGGCTCGCTGCGGCGCAATTTGGAGACGGTCGGCGACTTGGATTTCATCGTGGCGGCGGAGTCGAAGGACGCGGCTGCGATCACCGACTGGTTTTGCGCGCAGAGCGGGGTGAAGGAGGTGACGGCGCGTGGCGAAACGAAGGCGAGCGTGCGTTTCGCGAGCGGCTTGCAGGCCGACCTGCGCATCGTGCCGCCGGAGCAATTCGCCTTCGCGCTGCATCACTTCACGGGATCGAAGGACCACAACGTGGCGATGCGCCAGCGCGCTCTGGCGCGGGGTTTTTCCTTGTCCGAGTGGGGGCTCGTGCCCGACGCCGGCGAAGGCACCGCGAAGGAAAAGGCGGAGCGCGGGCTGAGCCTGAAGGCGGAGACGGAGGCCGAGTTGTTCGCGCATCTCGGACTGGCTTTCGTGCCGCCGGAGTTGCGGGAGGGGCTGGGGGAGATCGAGGCCGCGGATGCAAGGGATGAGGGCGGAAACCTGAAACCTGAAGGGGCGCGGGGTTTGCCGCGCCTGGTGGAGCTGGCGGATTTGCGCGGCGCTTTTCATAATCACACGACGGAGTCGGACGGGCGGAATACGCTTGCGGAGATGGCGGCCGCGGCGAGGGCGCTCGGGTGGGATTACCTTGGAATCGCGGATCACTCGAAGGCGTCCTTCCAGGCGCACGGGCTCGACGAGGAGCGACTGGCCGCGCAGGTGGCGGCGATCCGCGCGCTCAACGCGAGCGGCAAGGTGCCGGGGCTGACGGTCTTCGCCGGCGTGGAGTGCGACATTTTGCCGGACGGGAAGCTCGACTACGAGGACGCGGCCTTCGATGCGCTGGGCCTGGATTACGTGGTCGTGTCGGTTCACAGCGCGATGACCCAGTCGGAAGAGGAGATGACCCGGCGCATCATCCGCGCGATAGAGCATCCGCGCGCGACGATGCTCGGGCATGCCACGGGGCGCATCCTGTTGCGGCGCGAAGGCTACAAGGTAAACCTCGCCAAGGTGATCGACGCGGCGATCGCGAACCGGGTGATCGTCGAGCTGAACGCGCATCCGAACCGGCTCGACATGGATTGGCGTCATTGGCGGCGTGCGGCGGATCGCGGCCTGATGACCTCGATCAATCCCGACGCGCACGAGGCGGCCGGCCTGACGCACGTGGCCGAGGGCGTGCGCGTGGCGCGCAAGGGGTGGCTGACCCGCGAGCAGGTCTTTAACACACGCGACCTTGCGGGCGTGGCCCGGTGGTTCAAGGAGCGGAAGTAGGACCGGGCCGGGTTGAACGCGGAACGCAGTCTGCCGCGTTGACCGAGGCGGGCGCGGGTTTTGTAGTCCGGGCGAATGCACACCTCCCTTCGGGTAAATCTCGGCGACCGCAGCTATGATCTGTTTTTCGGATCCGGCCTAGCCGGTTCGGTTCGCGCGCGGATCGACGAGCTGCGCGGAGCGGGGCGAAAGGTGGCCTTGGTGACGGACGCCAACCTGGCGGCGACGCAAGGCGCTGCGCTCGACGCGCTGGCGGGGGATTGCCCGCGTCTGGTGTTGCCCGCGGGAGAAGGCACGAAGTGCGTGCGCGAGCTCGGGAGGGTTTGGGATTTCCTGGCGGAGAACCGGCTCGACCGCGGCTCGCAGCTCATCGCGGTGGGTGGCGGCGTGATCGGCGACCTGGCGGGATTCGCGGCGGCGAGTTACCTGCGCGGCATCCCGTTTATCCAGGTGCCGACGACGCTGCTGGCGATGGTGGACAGCTCGGTGGGCGGAAAGACCGGGATCAACCTCGACGCGGGCAAGAACCTCGTCGGAGCCTTTCACCAACCGGCGGCGGTGTATATCGACACGGAGCTGCTGGCCACGCTGCCGGCGCGTGAATTCGCGGCGGGCATGGCGGAGGTGATCAAATACGGGCTTCTCGGCGACGCGGAGCTTTTTGCCCGGCTGGAGCGCGAGCCGCTGACGCTGGCGAGCGGAGATCTGGCCGAGGTGGTGCGCCGTTGCTGTGCCACCAAGGCTCGGATCGTGGAGGCGGACGAGCGCGAAACGGCCGCCGAGGGCGGACGCGCGCTGCTCAATCTCGGGCATACCTTCGGGCACGCGATCGAGCAGGTGACCGGCTACGGAACCTACCTCCACGGCGAGGCGGTCGCGGTGGGGCTCTGCGCGGCGGCGAGATTGTCGCAAAAGCTCGAATACATCGGCGCCGCCGAGGTGGCGAGGGTGGAGGCGACCGTGGCGGCGCACGCGCTGCCCACGCGCCTGCGCGAGCCGCTCGCGTTGCCCGGGCTCGTGGCGGCGATGGCGCGTGACAAAAAGGTGCGCGCCGGCGGGCTGCGTTTCGTGGTGCTCAAGGCGTTGGGCGATTCGGCCACGCAGGGAGGGATCGATCCTTCGCTGGCCGAGGCGGCGTTCCGCGAGGTCGGCGCGGTGTGAGCCGGTCTTGTTCACCCGATCTCGGATTACGCCGATGAGCGCGGATAACACCACCGGGACCGATTCGGCGTCGGAGGCGGACGAAAGGTTGATCCGCGAATGGTGGTCCCCGTTTGCCGACCACCTTGTGCTGGAGCGGCGTTACTCCGCCTACACGCTCCGCAACTACCGGCAGGCATTTGAGGATTTTATTCGCTGGCGGCGCGAGTCGCTGGGCGAGGGGAGCGAAGGGCGGGAATTGGACGGGCTCACGCCGCGCGTGATGCGGGACTTCGTCATCGAAGCGCAGGGGCGGATGGGGCGGCGGACCTTGCACAACCACGCGTCGGGCTTGAGGGCGTTTTTCAAACACTGGCAGCGGCAGGGGAAAGTGCGGAAGAATCCGCTGATCGGGCTCGCGCTGCCGAAACTGGAGAAACGCCTGCCGCAGTTTTTGACCGAGAAACAGATGCGCGAGCTGCTGGACGGCCCGCGGCGTCTGGTGGAGAACGGCACGGAAAGCCATTTCATCGCCTGGCGGGACCGGCTGGCGATGGAGCTGCTCTACGGGGCGGGGCTGCGCGTGAGCGAGCTGACGGGGCTGAATTACGGGCACCTCGAGGCGGACGGGACGGTCGCGCGCGTGCTGGGCAAGGGAAAGAAGGAACGCTTGTGTCCCCTCGGGAAAGTCGCGGCGGGCGTGCTGGCGAAGTGGCAAAGGGAGTTCGCGCGCGACACGGGGCCGGCCGCGCCGGTGCTGGTCGATGCGAAGCACGGTCGGATGAGCGACCGGGCGGTGCAGCTGATGTTGAAGCGGTATCTGGCGCTGGCGGGGCTGCCGCTCGATCTGACACCGCACAAGCTGCGGCACAGCTACGCGACGCATCTGCTGAACGCCGGCGCGGACCTTCGGCTTGTGCAGGAACTGCTCGGTCACGCCTCTTTGAATACGACGCAGGTGTATACCCACGTGACGGTCGCGAGGCTTCGCGAGGTGTATAACAAGGCGCATCCCCGGGCGTGAGCCGATCGGCTAAATGAGCACGTAGGGATGAAGACGAAGTATGTGCAACCCCCGGCGCGTTGCGTGCGACTGGCGGAGATCGTGGAACGGGACGGCGGCGCGATCGGGCGGCATGGCGCGACGGAGCGGACGGAGTATGCCCTGCCGGAGCACGCGACGGAGGAGGTGGCGGCGTATTTGCGCGGGCTGACGGAGGTGGAGCGGCCGCAGCAGTTCGTGGCGCGCTTGGCCGGGGGCCGGGTGTATGGATCGGGGATAGTGTTGTCGTCGGCGGGCGATCTGCTCGCCCGGGATGTTTCAGCCGATCTGGGCAAACCGTTCGAATCCCACTGGCTGCTGGGGCACGGAAAAATCCGGGAGCCGAAGGAACTGCCCGGGACGACGGCGGTGGCGGCGGTCAATCTGGGCGCGGGGTATTGCCACTGGTTGCTGGAGGAGTTGCCCAGGATACTGGCCGTGGGGCCGGGCGTGGCGGACAATCTGTTGGTGAACGCGGCGGCGGGTTTCTCGCGCGAAGCGCTGGCGGCGCGGACCGGATCCGAGCGGGTGATCGAGGTGCGCCGGGCGGCGCACTGGACTTGCGGGTCGTTGGTGGTGCCGTCGCTGGCGGATTTGCCCGGGGCTCCGACGGCGGAAACGGTGGCGCGTATCCGTGCGTGGGTGGACGAGCGCGGGCTCGGGCGCGACAGGGCGGGGCGCGGAGAGAAAATCTATATCACCCGGGCGCGGGCGCGTAGGCGGCGGGTGGCGAACGAAGCCGTGTTGTGGACGGAATTGGAGAGACGCGGATTCGCGAAGGTGGCGCTCGAGGATCTGTCCTGGGCGGAGCAAATCGCGGTGTTCCGCAAGGCGCGCACGGTGGTGGCGCCGCACGGGGCGGGGTTGGCGAATCTCGTGTTTTGCGAGACGGGGACGCGCGTGGTGGAGCTGGTGAACCGGGCGTATTTCAACCCGGTGTTCTGGCGGTTGGCCGCGTTGCGCGGGCTGGAATACCAGGCGCTGGCGACTCCGGGGGAGGGGCCTCTGCGCGAGGAGGCCGCGAGCAACCACCTTGATATAGTGGCGGATTTGGCCGGGCTGCGGGCGGTGATTTGATACGGATCGTGCGGTAGATCGGATAGGTCGGATCGTATCGAGGTGTAACGTTGTTCGAGCGCGAAATCGCGTGAA
>CAMLQS010000074.1 GCA_946482165.1 uncultured Verrucomicrobiota bacterium
TGGTCATTGGTCATTGGTCATTGGTCATTGGTCATTCCGCGAATCGCCCCGCGATTCGCGGTTGCCTGCTTCTCTTTCACTCGCTCACGTTCCTCCTCTTTCCCCCATGATTTCTTGGATCCAACGCACCTTCCAGCACCACTTCAAGTGGCTCTTCCTCGCCCTGCTGGCTGTCGTCATCATCTCATTTGTCTTCATCACCAACGCCTCGTCCGGCCTTGGCAGCGGAGCCCAACCCAAGCTTCCTGATCGACCCTTCTTCGGCCTCAATCTCTCGCAGGCCGAAGACCAGCGCACCCTCATCGGAGACGCCCAGCTCAGCCTCTTCCTTCGCCAGCCTGCCTACCAGCAGCCCAGCGAAGCGGAGATCCAGGAACACGCGCTCCAGCGGCACGCCGCCCTTTATCTCGCGGACCAGATCAACCTGCCCGCGCCAGCGCCCGACTCTCCCGAGTTTGCCGCCTACATCCAGACGCTCGGCCGCTTCTCCGGCCCCGACGGCAAATTCGACCCCAAGGCCTATTCCTCCTTCATCGATTCGCTGAAGACCAACCCCCGCCTCACCGAAGGAGACGTCGCCCGCGTGCTCCTCGATGACGTGCGCGTCCAGACCTACGAGAAACTCCTCGGCGGCCCCGGATACGTCCTCGCCTCCGACCTCGCCGAACAGGTCGCCCGCCGCGACACCCGCTGGTCCCTCGCCATCGCCGAGGTCGACGGCAAGGCATTCGCCCCGCGTATCGACACCTCGGATACCGCCCTTGCCTCTTGGTTCGAAGGCAACTCCCGCCGCTACGAGATCGGCCCCCGCGTCTCCGTGGCCGCCATCACCGTCCCCGCCGATCGCTTCGCCGATTCCGCCATGCTGACCGAGGCCGATGTCCGCGCCGCCTACGACTCCAACCCCGCCCGCTATCCCGCTCCGCCCAAGCCCGCTTCCGACGGCAAGCCCGCCGCCGCCGCGCCCCAGGATGCCGACGTAAATTTCGCAGCCGTCCGCAGCCAGGTGGAGGCCGATCTTCGTAAACAGCGCGCCGAAAAGGCCGCCCTCGCCTTCGCCGACGACCTCGCCGTCAAGCTCCTCGAGCAACGCATCGCGCCGGACAAACTCTCCGGCTTTCTTGCCACCCAAAAGCTCGCCATTCAGGAACTCGGACCGGTGGGCGAAGGCTCCGTCCCCGCCGCCCTCGGTGGCAACGCCTCCGCGCAAGCGGCCGGCGAGGCGATTCGCCTGACCGCCGATCGCCCCTACTCCAATCCACTCCCGGTTCCCGCTGGCGCCGCCATCCTCGTTTGGCGTGAAAATATCGCTTCGCGCGTGCCCCCCCTCTCCGAAGTCCGCGAAAAGGCGCTCGCCGATTACCAAGCCGCCGAAAAGCGCCGCCTCTTCAACGAGGCCGGCCGCAAGCTTCGCGAAACCGTCGCCGCCTCGCTCGCCTCCGGCAAACCCTTTGCGGACGCCCTGAATACCGCCTCCGCGGAAGCCGGTCTCAAGGTCGACATCAAGACCCCCGCTCCCTTCGCCCTTACCCAGCCGCCGCAAGACCTGAACTACTCGGCTTTCCAGGCCCTCGCCACCCTCAACCAAGGTCAGGTCAGCGACCTCATCCCCACCGGGGAAACTTCGGCGATTCTTGTGCATGCGCTCAAGAAAGACGTTCCCGCCTTCGACCCCGCGTCGCCCGCCGCCGCCGAAATGAAGCGCATGATGGCCCCCGCGCTCGCCGGCCGCAATGCTAGCGCCATCCTCTCGGCGCTGGCCCAGAACGAACTCGCCAAGTCCGCTCCCGCCACGGAGTAAATGTAGCAGCACTCCGGTTTTCCGCCCCGGCCGCCTCGCGCGCCGGGGCTTTTTCTGGGCTTCATTCCGGCTTCTACTCTCTCGCGCTACCGAACATCCGCGTTCGACATTGGTCATTGGACCTTGGTCATTCCTAGTTCCCCTATCCGTGCCCATCCAACGTTACGCTCCCGCCGCCGCCCCCTGCCGCCTTTGCGGCGAAGGCTTCGATCATCGGCAAAACCCGAAAGACGCCGACCTGACCGAGTGCCCGACCTGCGGCCAAGCCGTGAAACGTGCCGGCGTCCAAGCGGCAAACACCCCGAAACTTCTCAAGCCGTTGTCCGTCTCCGACGCCAAATCCCTCGGCTTCTCCGTCTTCAAAAAAACCGCCTCCGGCGAATTCGAACGTCAATGACCGCCTCGTCCCGCGCACTCCTCATCGCACTGCTTCCCTGCCTCGGAGGAACGTCTTCCAAGGCGGCCGATCCCGCTCCTGCGGTTCCGGCCGCCTTGGAATCCGCGTCCGACGCCGTGCCGGAGACCGGCCTGACTTCGCTGCCTCCGCCCCCTCCCGATCCCGCCACCACACCCGCCGTGCAGGCTCCTCGCTCTCCCGTCGAGGACATCATGCAAGCCACGCCTCCGGCCACGCCTTACGCCGATCCGCTTACCCTCGAATCTGCGATCACCAAGGCCCTTGAGGCAAATTTCGACGTCCAGATTCAGCGCGTCACCGCGAAGTCCGCCGCCGAGGCCGAAGCGATCGCACGCTCCGATTACGATCCGACCGTAACCGCAAAGGCCACTACCAGCCAAAACCAGTCCGTGGACACTCGTCCATCCGTCGACGCCAGCGGCGTCGTGGTCACCCCCGGCAACCGCCGCGACAACGACAACGCCGAGCTCAGTCTTAGCCAGAAAATCCCTCTCGGCACGGTGGTGACCGGCACAACCTCGCTCTATCGCAGCGATACCAATGACCCCAACCCCGGTTCGGTTGAACCCAACTACAGCTCGGGCGTAAGCATCTCCGTTCGGCAACCGCTTCTCAAAGGCGCCGGCGTGTCCATCAACAACGCCGCGCTTGAACGCGCCCGACTCGGCACCGAACGTGCGCGCGCCGACTTCGCCGCCCAAGTCTTCACCGTTGTCCGCGACATTGAAGTCGCCTACTCCAATCTCGCCTACGCGCGCGAGCAGGTCGGCATCCGCACCTTCTCCCTCGAAGTCCGCAAAAAACTCCTTGAGGAAAATCGCGCTCGCCGCGACACCGGCGTCGCGACCGATCTGGAGGTGCTCCAAGCCGAGGTCGGCGTCGCCACCGCAGCCCGCGACCTCCTCCTCGCCCGTCAGACCTCGCGTGATCGCGAGGACGAACTCCTTCAACTTCTCGGACACGAAACTTTCGAAAACCCCGTCGGCCCCGTCACGCTTCCGCCCGTGACCGCTCCCGCCGCGGACCTTGCCGCCAGTCTGGAGCGGGCCCGTGCCAATACCCCCGAATACTTCTCCGCCCTCGCGTCGATCCGTCAGCAGGATATCGACATCCGCACAGCCAAGAACAACCGGCTGCCGCAACTAGATCTCACCGCGAGGACCGGTTACTCCAACTCCGACCGCGCCCTTCGCACCAGCAACTCCAACCTCTGGGATGGCGAGGGCTACAATTGGTCGGTGGAAGCTTCTCTGAACTTCCCTTGGGGCTTCCGCGAAGAGCGTGCCCGCGTCCGACAGGCGCGCGCCGGCCGTGAACGCGAAGAACTGCGTCTCTCTCAAGTCGAACAAAATATCCTCGTCAATGTCCGCAACGCCGTCCGCGCATTGGAGACCAGCGCCGAAAACCTCCGCCTCTCCTCCTTGACCGCCGAGCTCCGCGCCCGAGAATACGAGACCGAAAAAGCCCGCTACGACAGCGGCCTCTCCACCTTCCGGAGTGTGCAGGAAAGCCAGGACGACCTCGACCAAGCCCGTCTCGCCGAACTTCAGGCCAAGGTGAATCTGCGCGTATCCCAGGCAAACCTGGACCGTCTCGAAGGCACCGCCGCCGACCGCTACCGGCTGACTCTGCTGCCCTGAAAGGCAGGGATGAAACGCTGAAACCTAGGACCTGGGCAAACCAAGGATGAGGGCGAAGACCTGAAACCTGAAATTCAAAGCCGCCGAAAGTTCAGGCATCCGCCTTCAACCTCTCACCCTCCTTCAGCTTTCAATCCCAGTCCATCGCCCTTCCTCCGGTCTCAGGTCTCAGATCTCCGCCTTCCCCCTTCGCTCTCGTCCTCATGCGTCCCCCCTCCGAGTGCCCCGTTTGCGGTGCCGCCGTGCCGCCCAAGGCCAAGGCTTGCCCCAATTGCGGGGCCGACGATCGCAGCGGCTGGAACGAGGATGACGCCCGCTACGACGGCCTCGACCTTCCCGATTCCGCCTTCGAAGAAGACGACGCGCCCGCTCCGCGCCGCCACGCCCGCACTCCCACCGGCATACATCCGCTCTGGTGGTTCGTCGCCCTCGGCCTGCTGATCGTCCTCGTGAAAAGCGTTCTCTGGCCGCTGCTCGGGTGAGAAGCCGGCGACACGTTTACAGCTGCGCCGCCGGGAAAAGCGTCTAGACTCCGGCCGAGGACGAATCCTCGCGCCCATGTCCAAACTCCCAAGCGCCCCCGTCTACACCTCCGAGGTATATCTCATGGCTTGTCGGCAGTTCGACCGCGCCGCCGATGCCATCAACCTGCCCGAAAACATTCGCGACCGCACCAAGCACCCGCGTCGCTCCCTCGTCGTCTCGCTGCCCATCAAGCGCGACGACGGCTCCGTCTCGGTCTTCGAGGGTTACCGCGTCCAGCACAACCTCTCCACCGGCCCGGCCAAGGGCGGGGTGCGATTCCACCCGGACGTCACCCTTGGCGAAGTCGCCGCCCTGGCGATGTGGATGAGCTGGAAGACCGCCCTCGCCGGCCTGCCCTACGGCGGAGCCAAGGGCGGCGTCATCGTCGACCCGGCGAGACTCTCCGCCAACGAGCTCGAACGACTCTCCCGCCGCTACATGCAGGAGCTCATCCCGTTCATCGGACCGCACGTCGACGTGCCCGCGCCCGACCTCGGCACCAACGAGACCATGATGGGGTGGATGGTCGACACCTGGTCCAGCCACGTCGGCCGCCTCGAGCCCGCCGCCGTCACCGGCAAGCCGCTCTCGCTCGGCGGCTCCCAAGGCCGGCGCGAGGCCACCGGCGCCGGCGTCGCGTATCTGGTTTCCCGATACCGGGAGGATATGAAGATCCCGCTCCGCGACGCATCCGTCGCCATCCAAGGCTTCGGCAACGTCGGCGGCGAGGCCGCCCGGGCCCTCGCCCGCCGCGGCGCGAGGATCATCGCGATTTCCGACTACACCGGAGGCTATTTCAACCCGCGCGGCATCGACGTCGAAAAGGCGCTGTCCTGCGTCGCCGCCACCCGCAGTCTCGCCGACTTCGACGGAGGCGAGGCCATCACGAACGAACAACTGCTCACCCTCGAATGCACCGCGCTCGTGCCCGCGGCCCTCGAACGAGTCATCACCTCGGAGATCGCCCCGCGCCTCCGTTGCCGTCTCCTCGCCGAGGCCGCCAACGGCCCCACCACGTTCGAGGCCGATCGCTGGCTGGAAACCAACCGGCCCGACCTCGAGATCATTCCCGACATCCTTTGCAACGTCGGCGGCGTGATCGTCTCCTATTTCGAGTGGATCCAAAATCTGGAGAACTACTACTGGGCCCGCGACGAGGTGCTCGAAAAACTCTTCCGCCAGCTTGAACAAGCCCGCGAATACGTGGAGCGACAACGCGAGCGCTATAAATTCAGCCGCCGGCTCGCCGCGCAAACCCTCGGTATTCAACGTGTCGCCGACGCCAAGCAGGCCCGCGGGCTGTTCCCCTGAAAATCATTCAACACGACCGGAACCGATTCGCCTTCGCCATCTTCCGTTTTCGCTCTCCACGCGCAGCCTCGTGCATCCTGTTCTTCCGCCCTTTCCCCCTTTACTCGCCTGCCCCTCGGAAACAGCCTGCGCGACATGACCGCGATTTATGTTCCCGTTCTCGGTATTTTCGGCCTTAGCGGCGGCGAGCTGGCTATCGTCGCCGGTGTGATCGTGCTCCTCTTTGGCGCAACGAAACTCCCGCAGCTCGCCAAGGGCCTCGGCCAGTCGATGAAAGAATTCAAGAAGGCCGCCAAAGAAGGCGAAGAGGAAGACAAAGCCTCCTCCGAGACGAAAGTCGCCGCCAAGACCGGCGAGCCGTCCAAATCCGGCAACCACTGAGCCTGTTCCATTTTCCGCCTTCATCGGCGCCATAAAAGCCCGGCCGATTTCGGCCGGGCTTTTTATTTCCCCCCTCACGATTCCGCGCGCCACCCCAGGGCGATGAACGCGCCGACGGGACGCCACGCCAATCATCCCCTTTCGCAGTCCGCCGTAACCAACCCGATCAATGATCGCCACCTGTAGGCCGGGCCGGTCTGGGCGAGCCCGACCAGCGATCGGACCTACATACAAGCGGCGTTTTCACACGGTTGAATGCGAAATGACATCAACTCTTGTCGACGAGCGCGAGCGTCGGAGCCGGATCGGGATCGACCGGAACCTCCTTCTCGCCCCAAAACTCCCCCCACTTGCGGCTGTGCTCCGCCCGTTTCGCCTGCCCCTGGGCCAGCCCCCCCCCGCGTCCCTCGCCTATCACGCGCGGTTTCGCCGGCTCAGAACCGCACGTCTGAAACACGCGTCTCCACCGCCGGCATCTGCTTCGCACCGGTGCGTGAGCGATACGCCTCGCGGATCGCGTCGATGTCGCCGCGCTTGGCCGCACTGTCGGGATGCACGAGCACCAATACGCGGCATCGGCTGCGGACGACCTCGCCGCCTCGGTCCTGTCCTTCGCGGCGCTGCCCGTAGGCGTCGACCACGGTGAATCCTTCGGCGAAACGCGGCGTCACCTCCTCGTCCAGGAATACGCGCCAAGTGCCTTCCGCCGCGGCCAAACCGAGGCCCTCCGCGTCGTAAGGGGCAAAGTCGAAAAAGAGTTCGGTGCGCACCCAGGTCTCAGGCGTCGGCTCCGGCACGCCGACAAAGGGAACAGCCGGCGCGGCCGCCGGCTTCGGCGCGCTCTGACAGGCGGCGAACAGAGCGCAGGCGGCGACCGGAAAAACGAGCCGAAGCATCATGCCCAGGATCATCTTCGCCGCGGCCCGCGCGTCAACGGCGCGCGCCACGGCGCAAGGACGACAGGCGCCGAACGCGACGGGAAATCCGGGCGTCGGGCGATGTGCCCGCGTCCCTACACCGCGTGCCGGTCCAGGTAGGCCCGGATCGCGTCGGAGGAGGCCGGCAGCTTGTGCTTCACCAGCGGCTTCGCCTTCAGCGCCTCGAGGCTCGGGTGCGTCGGCTCGATGCCGATCGCCGAGATGATCGTCTCGGGAAACTTCGCCGGGCTCGCGGTGGCGAGCACGATGCTCGGACGCTCCTTCGAGAGCGACTTGAAGCCGCAGGCGGTGTGCGGGTCTGCGATGTAACCGTAATCCTGATACACCTGGCGGATGATGCCGGGTATCTCCGAGTCGTTCGTGCGCGAGGCGGTGAAGGTGTCGCGATCGAAATTCTCGAAGGCGTAGGCGCCCGTCTTCTTGAAGGTCTCCATGACCTCGCGCACCTTCGCGGGATTCCGGCCCACGCTGAAGTAGAGGAATCGCTCGAAGTTGCTCGAGACCTGGATGTCCATCGAGGGCGCGAGCGACGGCGTCACCGTGGACGTGCGGTAGTCGCCTGTGGTGAACAGGCGGTGGAGGATGTCGTTCTGGTTGGTCGCGACGCGGAAGCCGTGCAGCGGCACGCCCATCTTCTGGAGCAGCCAGCCCGCGAGCACGTTGCCGAAGTTGCCGGTCGGCACGACCCACTCGACCTCGGCGCGCACGTCGGCGGGCAGGCGGAGGTAGGCCCAGAGGTAATACACGCACTGGGCGAGGATGCGGGCGAGGTTGATGGAGTTGACCGCGCTCAGACGGTGGCGAGTGCGAAACTCCTGGTCGGCGAAGAGCTCCTTCAGCGCGGCCTGCGCGTCGTCGAAGGTGCCGGAGATCGCGAGGGCGTGGACGTTCTCCGCGCCCGTGCACGCCATCTGGCGCTCCTGGAGCGGCGAGGTGCGACCGTCCGGATAAAGAATGAAGATGGCGGTGCCGGGCTTGCCGAGCAGGCCGTGGATGGCGGCCGAGCCGGTGTCGCCGGAAGTCGCGCCGAGGACGTTGATCGACTGGCCGCGGACCTGGCACTGGTGGCCGTAGAGGTTGCCGAGGAGCTGGAGGGCGAAGTCCTTGAACGCGAGCGTGGGGCCGTGGAAGAGCTCGAGCACGTAGGTGCGCTCGTCGAGCTTCACGACCGGCGCGATGTCGGCGTGCGAGAAGGTGGAGTAGCTCTTCGCGATCAGCGCGCGGAGCGTCTCGGCCGGGATGTCGGTCGCGAAACGCGAGAGAAACTCGAAGCAGAGCTCCGGATACGAGAGCGGCTCGAAGCGCGCGAGATCGGCGGCGGTGAAACGCGGGAGCGCCTCGGGCAGGTAGAGACCGCCGTCCGGCGCGAGGCCGGTGGCGACGGCGTCGGAGAATCCTAGGGCGGGAGCTTGGCCGCGGGTGGAGATGAACTTCATAGCTGAACGAAAAGGGGTTAGTCGGCGGACTCAACGCGAGTAATGTTCACCCGTCGCACCGCTTCATCGACCCAGTAATCGATAACGTGTGAGCCAACGATCAGGCTGCAAACCGGGCGCCCGTCGTCATCCAAGCGGATGTAGTCTGGTTCCCGACTGGGGTTAAGTAGCAAGGCGTCCAATTCAGCTTCGATCCGTCGGCCTTCGCGGCGAGGAAGCCCGAGCACGAATTGAAACGACCGGCGCTCCAAAAAAAGCTCATACGGACGGCGATACGTCACGCGCGGAGTTGCTTTTTAAGCTCGGAAAATGGGACGCCCTTCCCTGCCGCCAATTCGCGATTGCGACGCGCCGTTTCCTTGCGCCAAGCAGGCGTCTCGCTGCGCAACTGAATAAGATAGAGCTGAATCTCGCGGCGCTGCCGCTGGTTCATCTTGGCGATGCGCGCTTTGACTTCTTCGACGCTCATGTCTGCCAAGATGAAGAGCGTTGGCGTTCCGTCAATGTTGACGGAACATCAACACCGGGGCTCAGAGCTTCTCCAGCGCAAACGCCTTGTGCGCGACGCGGGCGGCGTCGTCGGCCTTCGCCTTGTCTAGGACGATCGAGATCTTGATCTCGGAGGTGCTGATAAGCTGGATGTTGATTCCGGCTTCGGCGAGCGCGCTGAAGAGCGTGGCCGCGACGCCGCTGTGGGTCTTCATGCCGACGCCGACCACGGAGAGCTTCGCGATGGCGTCGTCAATCTCGACCTGGCCGCCGCCGAGCAACGCGAAAACCGGCTCCAAGGTCTTCTTGGCCTTGTGCGTTTCGGTGCCGGGCACCGTGAAGGTGAGATTCGCCACGCCGTTGCGGCCGACGTTCTGCACGATCATGTCGACGATGATGGATGCGTCGGCAAGCGCCTTGAACACCTTGGCCGCGGTGCCGGGCTGGTCGGGGATGTTGGTGATGGTGACCTTGGCCTGGTCCTTGTCGACGGCCACGCCGCGGACGACGACTTTTTCCATGTAGGCGACTTCTTGTTTCACGATGGTTCCCGGGTTGTAGTTAAAGGAGGAGCGGACTTCGAAAACGACGTCATACTTGGCCGCGAACTCGACGGAGCGCGACTGCATGACCTTGGAGCCGGACGAGGCGAGCTCGAGCATCTCGTCATAGGAGATCTCCTGGAGCTTCTTGGCGTCCTTCACGACGCGCGGGTCGGCGGTGTAGACGCCGTCGACATCGGTGTAGATTTCGCACTTGTCGGCCTTGAGCGCCCCGGCGAGGGCGATGGCGGTGAGGTCGGAGCCGCCGCGGCCTAGCGTGGAAATGCGGCCGTCGTCGGTGATGCCTTGAAAGCCGGCGACGATGACCACCTTGCCAGCCTTGAGATCCGCCTCGATGGGCTTGGCGTTGATCCCTTGGATCTTCGCCTTCGTGTGGACCTTGTCCGTCACGATGCCCGCCTGCGCGCCGGTGTAGGAGACGGCCTGAACACCGATCCCGTGAAGGGCCATGGCGGTAAGCGCGATGGTCTCCTGCTCGCCGACGGCGAGGAGTTGGTCCATCTCGCGATCATCGGGGTGCTCGCATACGGCCTTGGCGCGCGCGATGAGCTCGTTGGTCACGCCGGAACGCGCGGAGACAACCACGACGATGTCGTGACCTTCGTCGCGGTAGCCCTTGATACGGGCCGCGACCTTTTTGATGCGTTCGACATCACCGACGGAGGTGCCGCCGTATTTTTGGACGATCCGGGACATGGTGGTTGAAGGGGTTGGAAAAGACGAAAAGGCGAAACCCAACCCGGAGAGACGCAACGACTCAAAGCAAAACTCGAAACATTCGCCTAAGGACCTGACACGGAGAAGACTCGGACGACGATAGCCGCCGCCCCGCCGCATTGAGACACCGAATTAAAGGGAGGTCCTAAAATCTCCGGCGGGGTCTGCGTTGGTAGCCAAACGGCAGGCCGCAAGGCGGGGAGGCGGGGGTATCCTCGGAGAGGCTATCCCCGCCTCCCCAACGCCGCGGATGTCGGAATGGCTCTCAACCCGCAGGGCGACCGGGAAATACCGCTGGGCCGGCGTTGGGTGAGCCGAGACATACCTTTCAGGTATGCCTCCGCCTCACCCGCCTTGGCCGAACCGCATTTCCCGGTCGCGCAGACCCCGCCGGAGATTTCAGGACCTCCCGGAACTCGTCGGAATAGGTCTCGCGCCATTCCGCGAATCTTCCACCGTGCGGGGATGTTCGAGATTCAAGGCACCATCAAAAAAATCTTCGAGGAACAGACCTTCGGCAGCGGCTTCAACAAGCGCGAGTTCGTGCTCACCATCGAGTCCGGGCGCTTCCCACAGGACATCAAGTTCGAGTGCGTGAAGGACAAGGTCGGGCTCGTCGCCACGCTAAAGCCAGGCGCCAAGGTGAAGGTCTCCTTCGACCTTCGCGGCCGCGAGTGGAAGGAAAGCTACTTCGTGAACCTCAATGCGTGGAAAATCGAGCCGGTCGGCGGCGGCAAGGACGAGGCTCCGGGCGCGGAGGACGACGGCGCGCCGCTCCCCGAAGAGCCCGGCCGGTCGGTGGATGACGACGTGCCGTTCTGAGAAATTTCTTTTGCGATTCCGACCAGCCAGCCGACTCGCTCTCGGCCATTTTTGCCCTGTTCTCCGGCTTGGTTTCGGTAAATCACTCGTTGCGTATGAACTTGAACGAAGCCGCCAGACTGCTCGGCCTTTCGCTCGATGTGAGCGCCGAAATGCTGGACGAGCGTCTGGCCGCCTTGGAGCAAAATCTCAAGGGCAGGATCGAGGCCGCCTCCTCCAATTCCGTAAAGGAGAAGCACCGCGCCGCTCTCGTCCAGATACGGGCTGCCGGAGAGCTCTTCAGACTTTTGCTGGAGGTCAACAAGGGCGGGACTCAGCCAGTCTCCTCCGCGACGTCCGACGCCATGGCGGATGCCCCCGCAGCCCCTGCGGCGCCCGTGCCGGAAACGCTCTCGCCCACCCTTGACGTTCCGCCGTCTCCCGCTCCCGCGCCTGCCGTGTTCGCCTCCGCAGAGGTCGCTCCACCGGTTGCTCCGGCTCCTCTTCGTGGTCGGAGGGGCACCGGCGTGCGCATCCTCGTCGCACTGGTTGTTTTAATCGTCGGCGGGGTTGGGGCTGGGCTCCTGATAACTCGACAAAAGAACGAAGCGCGCCTGTCGGACGTGATCGGCCACCTCGACCAACAGCTCCGCTCCGCACAGGCCCGGTGGGCCGGTCTCGAAGTTGAACTCGCGACCGCCGACCAACAGCTCGCCGACCACCGAACCGCAGTTGACGGCAATCCTCTCCTCACGAGTAAACCCGCCTTGGCCGAGAGCGAGGCTCGCGCCCGCGCGTTGGGCGATTTCATCGCGTGGTATCGTCCCTTGTTAAAAGAACGCGCCGCCGGTCCGCTTCTCGATGAGCTCACACGGGCGATCTCCGCCAAGGACCTCGCGGAGGCGTCTCGGATCGAGCCCAAGCTCCGCGCGCTTCTCGATCTCACCGAAACGGAACTGACCCAGAATAAACCGCGCCTGCTCGCAGTGGGGCGTCCGCTCGACATCGTCTCCGAACCCGCCGGCCTGCGCTACGTCTTGACCGATGCCTACGGGCGGGTGGTCGAAGGCGCGACTCCGGCCAGCGTCGAGGTCCCGTGGGGACTCGCTTCGGTGTCGATCACGGCCCCGGACTCGGCCTGGAGCGATTGGCGGCGCGAATTTACGGTGACCCGCGAGACCGCCGTCGAACTGAAAGCCGTTTTTGCGCGCACCACGGTTCTCGTGACCTCCGCTCCTCCGGGGCTCGCCTACGAGCTGCGCCGCCCCGGCGCGAGCGTCCCCCTGTTCCGCGGCGTCACCCCCGCGTCCCTTGACGACGTTCCCACCGGGCCGGTCGCTCTTCGGGTTTCCCGCCCCGGCTGGCCGGACGAGGAGAAAACGGCCGAAATCCCGGCCACGCCCGCCACCCTTTCCGTCGAGTTTCTCCCGGGCTCGCTTAGTCTCGTCTCGGAGCCTGCGGGAGCCGAGGTGTCGCAGAATGGCAAGTCGCTCGGGCGCGCTCCCCTGAACCTGCGGGACCTCGTTCCGGGCGACCACGAGTTTGCCATGAGGCTCGCAGGGTATGAAACCGGCCTCGTGCGCGCCCAGGTCAAGTCCGGGGCCGTGGTCGAGGCGAAAGTGGAGCTCATCCGCTCGCCTGTCCTGGAAAAAGGCCAGCCTTACACTGTATCCAAAATCGGGATGCGCTTAATGCCGGTGCGCGCCGGACGGTTCCTGATGGGCAGCGATAAAAAACATTCGTTGCGTCGCGAAGACGAATTTCAGCACGAGGTCGTGATCAGCCGCGATTACTGGCTTGGACGCTTTGAGGTCACGCGGGCTGAATGGAGCCTGGTCATGAATTCCGTCGAGCCCGGGCCCGTCGATCCGCGGCTCCCCGTCACCGGAGTTTCCTGGGAGGATGCGATGGCCTTCTGCCGAACGCTCACCGAGCTCGAGCGGGCCTCGGGCCGTCTGCCCGAAGGTTACATCTATACCCTGCCGACCGAAGCGCAGTGGGAATATGCATGCCGCGCGGGAGGCCAGGCGGATTTTCCCGACGAGGGATCACTTGATGAATTGGGCTGGTTTCAACTAAACAGCGGCGGGCGTTTGCACCCCGTCGGGGAGAAACGGCCCAACGCGTGGGGTTTCCATGATATGCTCGGGAATGCCTCGGAATGGTGCTCGGACTGGTTTCAACCCTACGAGATCGGCGATATCACCGATCCCGAGGGGGCGTCGGCTGGGAGTCGGCGGGTCGTTCGCGGTAGTGACTGGGGGAGCCTGGCCTCTGGTATGCGCTCGGCGAGTCGCCAGAATGAGGCGCCCACCGACCATTCAGACAGCCTCGGGTTTCGCGTGGCGTTGAACCGCGAAAAGTAGCCGCTATAAAAGTAGTCGGTCGGGAGTAAGCGAAGCGCGGGCTGCGGACGACGAAGGCGCCGCCGAAGGTGAGCGAGACGGTGCAGCACGAAGACGGGCCGTTCTGAGGATCGCCCGCACCCGAAACGGCTCCGCCGTTCCGCTAGGTAGAGGAAACGCGGAGCGCTTTCGCTCAGCGCTTACTCCCGAGCAACCACCGTATCATATAAGCCGTAGTGCGTCAGCCCTTCGTGGCTCTCGATGCCCGTATAACGCAGCGAGGCGTCCTCGTAACGCCGGAAGGCGAACACCGCTTGGTTCATCTGCTCGGTGTTGAACACCCGCAGCCGCACCAGCAGGTGGAAATCTTTCACCGTCAGGCCCGTGACCGTCTCGAACAGTCCGGTTTCGATCTTGGTGATCACGTCCTGCAGCGTGTTCTCGCGAAAATCCGTCAGATACATGAAGGCCGGGATACGAGTCGCGAACTTGATGAGCTTTTCCTGCACCAGCTTCCGCTTCGACTTAAACTCCTTCTCCTCCTCGGTGAGCTGCTTCTGCTCCTTCTTCGACAGCTCCTTTTCTTTCGCCTTGTTTTTCAGGCCCTTCACCAAGTCGCTCTTGTTGATGATGGTTTCGATAACGTTGTCGCCGAGCGCACGCCAGCCCTCGATGCGCTCCACCGCCGCCATCGCCTCGGGGTTGTCGAGAATACGGCGCAAGGTGTCGTTATCGACGTTCACCAGCAGCGCGCTCTCCCACTTGCGCGCGAGCAGCGTGGCCGAGGTGCCGGCGATGGCGATGTCGAGGATGCCGCCCGCGTCGATCTGCGTCATGTTCGCGCCGTCGTAGGCCAGCACGGGCAGGAACGACACGAGATCCTTCACCGCGCTCTCCGGGTTCGGCTCGTTGGGCGAAAGTCCGATCCCGTATTCCGAGAGCTGACGCAACGCGCGCGTGGGCGCGAAATCGAACACGAAGCACACGGGCTTCAAAATCTCCTCCTCGTTCGGATTGTCGCCGTGCGGATTCTTGATCGACCACGGCGACTGCACGCGAAACGCCGCCTGAAAATACGTCTCGGGCGACTTCAGGTTGCGCAGCATCAGAATGGAGGACCACTGCGGCACGGTGACACCGGCGGTGAGTTTTCCGCAGGATAGCGTGATTGTCTTCGTGTCGAATCCGCCGCCGATGGCTTTGCGCACCGGAGGCAGCGCTTCCAGCCCTATGCCCGCCGCCGCCCCGGCCGCGACGATTACCCGGTAATCGCGCCAGAACACGTTGTGCTTTTCGGCCAGCAGAGCCGCCATCGCGTGACACGCCCCGACATCGGGCAAAAACCAGAACGCATGCTGAAGATACGGCAGCAGGCGCACGTCGGAATAGGGAAACGGCGGACGCGCCCCCGTCTTGAGCAACTCCACCGACTTGGCCGCATAGCCGCCGCGGATTATGTCGAGCCACTTTTGCACGTCGCTCTTGTGCTTGAATCGCGCCTTGGCTCCTTCGCCCGACGCCTCGAAAAACGCGTTCAGATCGAATTCGTCGAACTCGCCCGCGCTCGCCACCGCCACGAGTTCGTCCGGCATCTGGTAGGTGAGCAGCCGCATCTGCGGGAGCGCGCCGTAAGGGTTCCATTTGCCGGGGTTTTCCTGCGCGAATTCCTCCTTGGCCCGCTGCTCGTCGGTATAGGTCCAATTAAAAATCTGTTCCTCGATAAACTCGCCCGTGGACAGCGCCTTGAACGGCGTGCCGGAGAGATAGAGATAGGCCCGGGTGGTGATGGGCAGAAATTCCGCCTCCTTGGCCGAGAGCTCGCCCATGTCCTCGTTCACGCCTTCGAGACCGGCGGCGTATTCGAGCTTGGTCTCTTTCTTCGCGACCGTCGCCTCCTCGCCCTCGAACAACTCCTTGGCCGTCTCGCGCCATGCGCCGAAGTGGTATTCGTCAAAAACGACCAAATCCCAGTTCACCGCATGGAGCCATTCGTTCCTCGCCTTGACGTTCCCCACGTCGTCGCGGCCCAGCAAATCTTGGAACGAGCCAAAATAGACGAGCGGCTGCTTGGCGGAGACCTCCGTCGGATCGCCGCCAGAGGACTTCGACAGGTATTGCCAATCATCGAAGTCGGCGTGCGATTCGAGGTCCGCCTGCCACGCGTCCTCCACGGCGGGCTTGAACGTCACCACCAGCACGCGCCTGGCCCCGAGTTTTTTGGCGAGCTGGTAGCTGGTGAAGGTCTTGCCGAAACGCATCTTCGCGTTCCACAGGAAGCGAGGCACCGCCTTCTTGTTCTCCGCCCAGATCGACTTGAAGTAGTCGAAGGTTTTATCGACCGCCTCGGCCTGCTCTAGCCGCATCGCGAAAGTCTCGTGATGCGTGCCGGACAGTTTTTTGCCCATCCGCAGCTCGGTGAGGACCGTTTTCACGTCCTTGACCGTGCAACGCATCCATTCGAGCGAGGGGTTTTCAAAGCCCTTCTTCGCGAGCGCCGCGCGCACCGCGTGATCGCTGAAAACCGTGCCGTCGTCGCGCTCGGCAGGCTCGTCGAGGACGATGGTGTAGTTTTGGATGGCGGCGGTTTTGAGCTGCTCGGCGACGCGCTGCTTCACCTCGCGCGTGGTCTGGCCGACTTTGAGCAGCCCCGCGTGCGCCGCGTCCGCGATGGTGTAGGCGTAGATGCGCGGTCGCGCAGCCGGCTTCGGCGCGAGGATCTGCTCGATCGTTGGCCGTTTCATCCGGTGAATTCCATCTCACGAATAATTGATCCCATGAAAGCCACCTGATCTTGAGTGAGCTCATATCGGGATCGGAGCTTCTCATCGGTCCACTCCGTCTCCATCGTCAGATCGGGAACGAAGGCGAACACCTCCGCCTTGTTGTCCTGCGTGATTTTTCGCAATGAGACGAGAAATCGAAAAACGCTCGTCGTCATATAGCTCACCAGACGCTTGGCATGCGCCTGACTCGGAACGACGGCGGCGACGAGATACGTTTCGCTACAAGCTTCTCCGGGCCCCGCCACAAAGGGTCCACGCTGATCCCAGATGGGCAAGGGGTAGTTCTCGTTGCCGTCCGTCGCGCGACCGACCAGCACCTTCCACTCATCAATCCACTCTGTTTTCGACGGGATTTCGGAACGCGAAACCCACGTCACTTTTCCGGAGCAATGGACTTTGATGTTCTTCGATTTCGATGGGTTCTCCGCGCCGAAGAAATTGGTGGGAAGGCCGAACGGCTTTCTCGACGAAACCTTGCGGTCAAAAGTGGGCTCCGCCTTCTCGCGCACCTTGCGAAGAATGGAAACCGCTTCGTTCCTCCGGATAAAGACGTCGAATTCCCAAAGGGATCTATGGACCGGAGGTCCGCTGACGCCGCCACGCTCCACGGTGGTGATGGCGCAATCTCCCGTATGCTCTTTGTCCCAGAGAAAGTAGTTCACCCCGCCGTTCACGTTGATGCCGGGAAACGCGTCCCGATCTACGATATAGTCGATGATCGTGCGCAAGCGCGTGTCCGCCAGCATCCGGTTTCTGAAATCGTCGAGACCTTTGCCACCCACGAACCACCGCGACGGTGTGACCATGGTGAGAAACCGAGGGTCGAGCGCGAGGGCCTGTTCGACGAATTTGTGATAGATCGGGCTGGCGCTGGCCGAGCCGCTGGCATCAGCGAGCTGATAGGGCGGGTTTCCGATGATGACGTCGAACTGCATGTGGCTTCCGAATATTTTGGCGATTTCCGCCCTTATGTTGCCGGTGTGAATGAAGCGGTAGGCGTGGTTTTCCTGACCCGCGCCACGCTCGAAAACGGCCCTGTTCGCTCCGCAATATTTACAAAGCTCGTTTTCCCAAGAATGGCTCGTGCGCTTGAACCAGACGTTCCCGGCGTCAGTGCCGTCGACTCCGGCAACGTCCGTCGGCGTCGTCGC
>CAMLQS010000075.1 GCA_946482165.1 uncultured Verrucomicrobiota bacterium
TCTTCCGATCTGGCGCCAAGCCGCGCCGAAGCCTCCGGCTTGAGCAAAAGCGAGTCCACGACCGGCCACCACGACGCGAGGGCTGCCGCTTGGTCGCGCGCCGCCAGCATGTCGCCGAGCTTGAACCCCGCCTCCGCGCGCAAATCCGTCGGCGCCCCCGCAAGATCCCTCAAGCGTTCCAAAATCGTCAGCGCGCTCTCGAAATGGGAGGGGTCGCGCGCCGCTTGGGCCCTATGGCAATCCGCCAGAGCCATCTGCGCGTCCAAAATGCGCTCGTGCTGGGACTGGTTGTTCACGAGGTCCTCGTAAATCTGTTGCGCCGCGGCAAAGTCGCCGAGCCGCCGCAGGAGATCCCCCTGCTTCATTCGGGCCTGGAAAATCAGCCGGCTGCGCGGGTAACGCATCACCAGCTGCTCCTCCAGCAGCCGATAGGCGTCCTGAAAAAAAGCCGCCTCGCCGCGACGCTCCGCATTCAGCGCCGCCAAAAAAATCGCGTCCGGCGCGTATTCATGGTCGCGATGCTCATCCGCGAAACGCACCAGCAATCCTTGCGCGTCCACCAACCGACCCGCCGCCGCGAGATAGTCGGCCTCCACCAGGAAAGATTGCAGCGCAGCCTCCGTGCTCGCCTCCGTCGCGCGCAGAGCGCGCAGGGTCTGCATCGCCTCTTCGCCGCGATCGAGTCCGAAAAGCGCCTCCGCCTCGACCAGACGCGCCTGCCCCGCGATCTCGCGCGCCAGCGATTCCTCCACCCCCGGCAGGTTCGCCGGCACCTCCCCCGCCAACCGCAGCGCCACCTCGGGGTCGCCGCTCTCCTGCGCCAGGCGGGCCTCCAGCCAGGCCATGCGCGCGCGCAAGGTCGCCGGACGCGATTCCGATCCGGGCTCGGCGCGCAACCGGGCCACGCGCGAACGCGCCAGCTCCTGCCGGCCGGCCGCTTGCAAGGCCTTGGCCAGATTCCACTCGGCCTGCCAGCGCGCGGTTGCGTCGAACCGCGGGTCCGATCCGCGGCGGTCGATCTCGTCGGCCGCCTCGCCAAGCCGCCCGCCCTCGATCCGCGACATGATGCCCTGGAAAATCACCGCCGCCGGCGCCACCCCGGCCGGGGGCGTCTCCGCCGCGACGGCGTAGGCTTCCGCGGCGCTTGTGTAGTCTTGCGCCCGATACGACGCCTCGGCGGACAGCAGCCGCAGCGCGGCGCGCGCCTCCGCGTCGCCGGCCGCCCCCGCCGCCTGCGCGGCATAGTCCGCGGCGGTGCGAAACCGATTCAACTCCCACGCGACCGAGGCCAGCTGGGTCAAGGCACGCGCCCGCTGCGCCGAAGCGGGAAACCGGGCGAGCAAATCGCGCGCGTCCGCCTCCGACCGCGCATAATCCTGGCTCGCCAGCGCGAGCTCCGCGCGCGTCGCCAGCAAATCCTCCGTGAGCGCATGCTCGGGCTTCGCGCCCAGCAACTCGTCGAGAATGCGACGCAGACGTTGACGGGAATCGGCGGAATTCGTCGACTCGGCCAGCAGTTGCAGCGCGATGCGCTGCTCGCCCGCGTCGATGCCTGCGGCAAGTATCTGCTCCAAAGCCACGCGCCCCGGTCCCTGCGCCGGCCCCGCGACCAAGCCGAGCACGAGACGCAAATCGTCGCGCGCCGCGGCAAGCCCCTCGGGCAGCAGCCCTATCTGCGCCTCGAGGTAGGCGGTCGCCGCCTCGCGCCGTCCGAGAAGGTGCAAGGCCACCGCGTATTGCGCGGCGTAGTCCGCTCCCACGCCGCGCCCCGCATAACGTTCCGCCTGCTCGCGCAGGGCGTTGGCCTGATTTTCGGAAGCCTCGCCCTGCGCCAGGCGCAAACGCTCGCGAGTGAGGCGCAGCCGCGCCCGCTGCCAGTCGGAAGTGGCGACCGCCAGCGCCTGATCATAGGCCGCCGCCGCTCGGGGCGCGTCCCGCTCCGCCTCGGCCGCCATGCCCTGCAAAAGAAAGAACCACGCGCGCTCCTCGGCGATCAGCAGCTCCGGCCGCAACGCCGCCGCCTCCGCCTGCGCCGCCGGCAAACGTCCTTGCCGCGCGGCCAGCAAACCCGCCCTCAGCCGATAAGCGGGCGGCCGCGCGTCGCTGTGTTGCGCCAAGGCCCGCTCGGCCCCGGGCAAATCGCCCAGCTCCAGCCGCGCCGTCGCCAGCAGAAGCGCGGCCGCGTCGCGCGCGGCCCCGTTGGGCTCCGCTTTCGCGAGGAGACTTTCCGCCTGCGCCGCCGCCGTCGCGGCAAACCCCAAGGCAAGCGCCCGCCTGGCGGTTTCCTCATCCACGATCAGCGCCCCGGCCGCCATCGGAGCCGGCGCCAAGGGCACGGGAGGGAAGAGCGGCGTCTCGTCCGCCGCGGGTTGCGCGCGCGCCGCCGTCGCCAAGGCGAGCAGGCAAAGGATGAACAAAAGGCGGCGCGCCATCACGGGACGAAGAAAGGCTTGTTGTGCGACAAAGACACGGAACAACGGTTCGGAGAAAAGCCGGTCAAGCTGGCGGACGCCCCGCCCCCATGGCAACCGCGATTCGGACGGAGCTCCCTCGTCGCTTGTTTCCCCGCCTCCGGCGAAAGACCTCTCCGCGCGCAAAACACCTCGCGTCCGCGGCTTAAATCCGCCAGTTCCCCGCCATGAGCTCCTCCACCGTCGTGTTGCTGCTGGTTCTCCTCGGCTTGGCCCTCGTCCTCGTGCTCTGGCTCGTCGGCCTCTACAACGGCCTCGTCACCCTGCGCAACCGCTTCAAAAACGCTTTCGCCCAGATCGACGTTCAACTGAAGCGCCGCTACGACCTCATCCCCAATCTCGTCGAGACCGCCAAAGGCTACCTCAAGCACGAGCGCGAAACCCTCGAGGCCGTGATCCAGGCGCGCAACATCGCCGCCACCGCCGCCTCGCGCGCCGCCGCCAACCCCGCCGACCCCGCCGCGCTCAAGGAACTCGGCGGCGCCGAGACCGGCCTCGCCGGCGCCCTCTCCCGCCTCATGGTCGTCTCCGAGGCCTACCCCGACCTCAAGGCCAACCAGAACATGCTCCGCCTCACCGAGGAACTGACGAGCACGGAGAACAAAGTCGCCTTCGCCCGCCAGGCCTTCAACGACGCCGTCACGAGCTACAACACCCGGCGCGAGACCTTCCCCACCGTCCTCTTCGCCGGCGCGATGGGCTTCCAGCAGGCCGAGCTGTTCGCCGTGGACAACCCCGCCGAACGCGTCGCGCCCAAGGTCTCCTTCTAAGGCGTCCCCTCCCCCTCGCCTTACCCCATGTCCGCCTTCGCCTACGCGCCGGTCGCCCAGCTCGCTCCCGATCCCGAGAGTCCATTTTCTTTCCTGCTCATCATCTTCGCGCTCTTCGCCGTCGTCGCCCTGCTCCTTTTTTGGGCGTGGATGCTGGTCGATTGCGCCAACATTCCGCCCGAATCCTCCGATTACTCGTCCCGCCCGATGTGGCTGCTCGTGATCGTTCTCGTCGGCTGGCTCGGCGCCCTCATCTACTTTTTCACAGTCCGACGGCGCCGCATGGCCCGCCGACGCGCCCGGCACACGCGGAGCCGGCGCCCGGCCGCCCTCCCGGACGACCCCGCGGTTCCGACTCGCTGACGGGACCGCTTTTGCTTCGCCGATGGATTTTTTCCAAGCCCAGGACCGCGCCCGCAGCCGCACCGGCCGCCTCGTCGCACTCTTCGCGCTCGCGCTCCTCGGCACCGTCGCCGCGCTCTACGTCGCCGCGCTCTACATCGGCGACGCCGCGTTCACCCGCACCGACCACCGGTGGTGGCGGCCCGAGCTGTTCGGGGGCGTCGCGCTTTTCACCCTGCTCGTCTCGGGCCTCGCCAGCCTCACCCGCTGGCTCGCGCTCCGCGACGGCGGCCCCGCCGTCGCCGAACGCGTGGGCGGCCGCCGCGTCGCCTTCGACACCACCGACCTCCACGAGCGCACTCTTCTCAACGTCGTCGAGGAAATGTCCCTCGCGTCCGGCGTCCCCGTGCCCGCCGTCTACGTCCTCCCCGGCGAATCCGGCATCAACGCCTTCGCCGCCGGCTACTCGCCCGCCGACGCCGCCGTCGCCGTGACCGACGGCGCCCTCGCCCGCCTCTCGCGCGACGAGCTCCAAGGCGTCATCGCCCACGAGTTCAGCCACATCCTCAACGGCGACATGCGGCTCAACACCCGCCTCTCCGCCCTCGTGTTCGGCATCCTCGCGCTCTCCATTCTCGGTCGCGAGGTCTTGGGCACCGTATTGCGTTTCGGTTCCGGCGGCACCTCCCGCCGCAGCTCCAAAAAAGACGGCGAAGGTCTCGCCCTCGTGGTCATCGTCGTTGGCGCCGGCTTCGCCCTGCTCGTCATCGGCTACATCGGCCACCTCTTCGGCCGCATGATCCAGGCCGCCGTCTCCCGCCAGCGCGAATACCTCGCGGACGCCGCCGCGGTGCAGTTCACCCGCAACCCCGCCGGACTTTCCGGAGCGCTCAAGCGCATCGGCGGCGCGATCGCCGGAGGCGTCCTCGACCACCCCCGCGCCGGCGAGGTCAGCCACTTCTGCTTCGCGCAAAATTTCTCCGCCAGCGTCCTCGACTGGTTCGCCACCCACCCTCCGCTGGAGCACCGCATCCGCGCCGTCGACCCGTCCTGGGACGGCAAGTTTCTCGCCACGAAAGGCCAGGCCGCCTTCGACGACACCGGCTCCCGCTTCGGCGCGCCGTCCGCCGCCCACGAGTTCCGTCCCGAACGCGTGCGCATAGATCCCGCCGAGCTGATCGGCGCCGCCGGCCAGCTTTCCCCGCAAACCGTCGCCGCCGGCCGCGAACTCCTCGCCGCGCTCCCCGACACCCTTCGCGACGCCGCGCACGATCCCGCCCAGGCCTCCGCCCTCACCCTCGCGCTCTGCATCCCGCCGGGAACCGACCCCGCCGCGCTTACGCACCAACTCGAGCTCGTCGCCACCCGCGCAGACAAAGCCACCGCCCGCCAGACCGCGCAGCTGCGCTCGGAGCTGGAACAACTCCCCGCCGCCCATCACCTCGCAATCTTCCAACTTGCCGCGCCCGCGCTCCGCCAGCTCTCCCCCGAGGCCGGCGCCACCCTGCTCGACACGCTCGAGGCCCTCGTCCACGCCGACGGCCACGTGAGCGTCCGGGAATTCGCCCTGCAAAAGCTGGTCACCCGCACTCTCGGGCTCGCCTCGCGTCCGCGCGACGCCATCCAAGTGCTCGCGCCCAGCCAAGTCGCGGGCGAACTGTCGCTCGCCCTCTCCGCCGCCGCCCGCATCGAGGCCGCCGACGAACGCTCCGCTGCGATGGCCTTCGCCCGCGCCGCCATGGAATTCAACGGGCTCCAGCCTCCCCTCGCCTACCGCCCCTCCGGCGCGAGCAGCTGGGACGAGCTCGACCTCGCCCTCGAACACCTCGCCCACACGCCCGCGCCCTTCCGCAAACGCGTGCTCGGCGCCTTCGCCACCGCGCTCACCGCCGACTCGCGCCTGACCGAAGCGGAGGCCGACATGCTCCGCGCCTTCGCCGCCGCGCTCGACTGCCCGCTCCCGCCCGTGCTGGCTGTGACGGGATGATCTACTACCTCTGCGCGTTCGTCTTGGTGTTTCTCGCCCTGCTCGCGGGCGTCACCTTGCTGGACGTCATCGCCAAGGACATCCGCCGTCCGTTTCCAACCGAAGAAAAACTCCTTCGCGAAGCGGGACACTCTGTCCGGCAAAAACTCTCCGATCTCGACCGACGGCTTTCCCGACAACTTCTCAGCTTCGTCATGGGCGGAGTGACTCCGATGATGATGCTGGCCAGACACGCCCATCCCCGCGAACGCGATCCGCTGGACACAGTGCTGGATCAGCTAATTCTTGGTCTTCTCGTGCTGGTGGTGGCCCTCGCTCTTGGTGCGGTGATCTCATACGCCCGCAGCCGCCGCAATCTCACCCTCGGCCTCCTCGGCGAGCGCATCGTCGCCGAGCACCTTGAACCGCTCAAAGCCACCGGCCACCGAGTGTTTCACGATCTTCCCGCCGGTGATCCGCCAACCAGCCACAAGACACCCTACAACATCGACCATGTCGTCGTCGGCCCGGCCGGCGTCTTCGCCATCGAGACCAAAACCCGCCGCAAAGGCCGCGCGCGCGTCGGCTTCATGGCGGATGAAATCATCTACGACGGCCGCGCCCTCGCCTACCCTTGGGGCGAAGACCGGCACGGCCTCGAACAAGCCCGCCGCCAGGCCGAATGGCTCGCCGCTTATCTCCAACGCGAGCTCGGTCGTCCCGTGCCCGTGCAGCCGCTGCTCGTCTTCCCCGGCTGGTCCATCATCCGCAAGGACGACGCCGCGACGAATCCCGTCAACGTCCTCAGCCCCCGCGAACTTCCCGCCGCCATCGAGCGATCGCCCGGCGCCTCCGGCCACACCGGCTTCGCCGTGCCCGCGCTCGACGCCGCCGCCATCGACCTCGTCGCCCGCCTGCTCGAGAGCCGCTGCCGCGACGTCGTGCTCTGAGGTCTCGCCTCGCGGACGACCCCACCCAAGTTCCCCAACCATGCCCGCGCGCGTTCCCCGTTTTCTCGGTTCCCGCATCGCCGCGCGTCTCGTCCTCTTTCTCGCCCTCCTCGCGCGCGCCGCCCTCCTCGCGTATTCCCCCGCCGTCACCCCGCCGGTATTCAGGCCTTTGTTACCGGCTTCCGCGGCTTCGTCTTCAACGACACCCGGCTCGGCGCCCGCCTCCTCGGCAACCAGGACAACAACCGCCTCCAATACGACGTAGCCTTTTTCTCGATACTCGAGAAGGACACCAACTCCGTGCTCAACACCCTCGACGGACGCGACCATGTCGTCGCCGTCGCCAACCTCGACCGCCAGGACTTCCTCGTCAACGGCTACACCGCCCAGGTCTCCATCCACGCAACTTCGACCACGGCGCCCGCGTCCGGCGGGAGGCTGGAAAACCCGGCATCCACGCCCGATCCCTCGCTCAAGCCGGGGTTTTTCTTTGCGCCCTTTGCGTCTCCGCGTCTTTGCGTTGAAGCCTTCGCCATGCTCCGCGCCTTCCAGTGGGACCTCGCCCGCCAAGTCGAGCGTCTCGACCACCTCCTCGAACTCCTCCCGCGCTACGCGGACTGGGGCTACGAACGTCTGTATCTGCATCTTGAGGACGCGGTCGATTACCCCTCGCTCCCCGGCGTCGCGCGCGCCGACGCCTATGCGTGGCGCGATTTTGAGAAACTCGTCTCCGCCGCCACCGCGCGCGGCATCCGCGTCGTCCCCATCGGCAATCTCCTCGGCCATACCCAATACCTCATCAAGACCGAGGCTTGGCGCGACCTGAACGAACTCCGCGACCCCGCCACCGGCGCCGCCCTGCCGGTCGGCCAGATCTGCCCGCTTCACCCGCGCACGCCCGAGCTCGCCGAGAATCTCATCGGCGATCTCGCCCCGCTCTGCACCGCAGGCGAGATCCACGTCGGCCTCGACGAGAGTTTCCACCTCGGCAAACACCCGCTCTCCCGCGCCGAGATCGCCGAGGCCGGTCTCGCCGGCCATTTCGCCCGCCACGTCGCGCGCCTCCACGGCATCGCCGCCGCCCGCGGCCTTCGCCTGGGCCTCTGGGCCGACATGCTCGCTCTCCTGCCCGAGGCCATCCCGCTCATCGCTCCGCTCTCCGCGCAGCCCTCCGCCCGGAGCGGAACGACGGAGTCGTTTCGCCCTCCCGCGTCCGCGGCCGCGCCCGCCCTCTCCGCCTACGACTGGTATTACCACCCCTTCGCGCACCACCCGCGGATGGAGCTGTATAACTTTTCCGAATACGACATCGCCCCCGCGCTGCGCGCCGCCGGGATCGCCTACTGGGCCTGCCCGATGAACGGCGCCTTCCGCCACGAGGTCGCGCCCGTCTGGGGCGAGCGCCTGCAGAACCTCGCCGCCTGGTGGCGCCGCGCCCAAGCCATGCGCGCCGACGGCTATCTCGTCACAAGCTGGGAACCCTACCGCCTCGCCCTCGGCACGACCACGCTCATGGACGCGGCCGCAGCCACACTCTGGCTCGAACCCGAGCTCGGCGACGATACCGCCACGCTCCTCGCCTCCGGTCTCCGCCGTTACGCCAGCGTCGGCGCCGCGTCGGCGCGCACGCTCGCGCGCGGGTTGCTCGCCACAGATGCCCAGGCTTTTGCGGGCAACTCGCGCTGGGAGATCAACACCCGCTGGGACTCCGTCGGCCCGCGCCGCGAAAGCCCCCTGCCCCACGCCGCCGCCTCGCGCCGCCTCTCCCGCCTCGCGCAAAACCCCGCGTTGCGCACGCCGCCGCTCCCGTGCCTCGCCGCCACGCTTCGCTTCCAGTCCTACCTGGCCGTGCGAGACGCCTTCGTGCGCCAAGCCGCAAGCCACGCCGCGCGCCTCCGCCGGCTGGTCGCGAAAGGAACCGATACCGCCAAGGCGCTCGCCTCCGCGCAGGAAGCCGCGGCCGCCTTCGCGCTGCGCCTCCGCGCCGCGCGCAAGGACGCCCGCGAGATGTGGACTTGGTCCCGCCCCGCCGAATCTTTCGCGACGAGCCAAAACGCCGCCGTGCTCGCCGGCGACGCTCGCCGCCTCCGCGCGTGGCAAGCCTGGCTCCGCGCCGTCGCGCGCCGCCCCGTGCACGCGCGCCGCGCTTCGCCCGTGCTCGGCCGCTGGACGCTGCGCTTCACGTTGCACCACTTCGCGCCCGCATGGCAAAAAGTCGTCGTCGAACAACAGCGACCCGACGGCGCGTGGCGCGAAATCTACGGGCGGGTGACAATCGAGTTCCGCGCACGCGCCGCGCGTCCGCACCCGACGAAGCTTCGTCTGGAATTCGCCTGCCCCGTCGACGATCCCGACGCGCCGCTCCGCATCGCCACACGCTGTGTCGGCCAAGTCGCGGTGAGCCATATCGAGCTCACGGACGGCGTCGCCACGCGCCAGCATCGGTCGCAGCGCACACGCCACACGCTCGGCGAACCCGCCCCGAAAAGCGGTTGGCCGAAAGTCGACTGGGTGCGCAACACCGGCGAACTGCCTCTGCATTGGTCGCGTTGAACGCTTGCGCGCCGGTGGGATTTCGCCCCATGGCAATTCCGCGCAATTTCTGCGTGTTTCTCCGTCGGAGGTTGGCAAACGACGCGTCAATTCCACGCGCCGACGAAGCCGCGGCGTGCAATCGATCCCCGGGCTACTCATGGGGGAATCCATGATACCGCATACCCGCGCTCGCCCCCACCTCATCACGGCCGTTCTTCTGTCTATCGCAACGGCGCTGCCGGCCGCGACGCTCCGCGTCCTGCCGGTTCCCGACGCCGATTTCTTCGGCTACGGCCTCGGCCTTTCCAACGCGGGCGCCGTGGCGGGATGTATCGTCGATTTTGATACAGCCACTCCCGCGCTCTGGACCAAAACCACGGGCGGCTATGGCGCCCCCGTCGCCCTCCCGCTCCTCTCGGGAGGCCTGGGCGGCGAGGCGCGCTGGCTCTCGCCCGACGGCGGGATCGCCGCCGGCTATGTCGCGCTGCCATCCTCTGGCGACGAGTTCTCGTTCAACTTCTCGCCTGTGTTCTGGACCCGCTCCGCCACCGGCGCCTACGCCGTCGCCGCCCTCCCGCGTCTCGCCGGTTCCCCCGCCGAAGGCGCCGCCGTCGCAGCCTCCGCAAGCGGCTCCCGACTGGCGGGCGTCGACGGCCCAAACCGGGCCGCCACCGTCTGGCGAGGCACGCCGACGTCCGGCTACTACGCGCAAGCCCTGCCGCTTCCCACCGGCGCGAGCCATCCCAGCTTTGCCACGGCCGCCTCGGCAGACGGCGCGCGTCTCGCCGGCCGCTTCACGACCGGCGCCGAAGCTCAATGCGCCGTCGTCTGGAGCGAGGTGAGCGGCGCCTACTCCGCGCTCGCGCTCCAGGCTCCCGGCGCCGCCACGCAGACCTTCGCCGAGGCGATCTCCGCCGACGGCCTGCTCGTCGCCGGCACCAGTGAAAAGGCCGAACTCTACACCGCCACGAAATGGGACGCCCGCACCGGCCAGCCCACCTTGCTCGAAGCTCGCGCCAACGCCGACACCACCGCGCTTAGCATCTCGCCCGACAAACAGTGGATCGGCGGTTACGCTATTCATCGCGACGATCTCACGCAGACCGCCGTGCTCTGGAACGGCGAAGGCAAGGTGTTCACCCTCGCCTCCCTCGCCGCCGACGTGGACTTCGGCACTTTCGCCCCCGGCGACGTCTCCGCCATCACCCTCGTCTCGCCCGGCATCTACACCGTGGCCGGCACCGGCGCCACGCTCGAAACCGGCCAAACGCAGGCCTACGTGATTGAGAACCTCGCGCTCCCGACCGCCGGCACGACGACGCCCGGCACGACCCCACCGCCATCCACGACCACGCCCCCGCCAACAACGACTACGCCGCCCCCAACTAGCGACACCGTGCTGGCTACCCCGAATTTCGATCCCGCCGCCACCGACTCCCGCGTCTTGGTAGGCGACGCATTCGCCGCGATCTTTGACCCGGCCCGCTCGACGCAGTGGCGCTTCGCCACCGACCAAGCCGCGTTGCGTCCGCTTCGCGCCACCTTCCCCGGCACGATCCGCGACTCGCTCTCCTTCGATGGCACCCGCATGTTGCCCGGTCCTCGCGCGCAGGATCTCTTCGCGCCCGGTGTCGCCCAAGACATGGCCTTTGTCGGCGCCGTTCGCATTCCCGCCACCGGCGGCAGCGGCAAGGCGATCATCCTCGCGATAAACCATTCCGCCGCCGAACCGGCCCTCGCGCTCGGCTACGACTACGCGCTCGGACGCTTCTACACGGTGTTCCTCCAGGCCTTCAACGGTGCGCCCTCGGAGATCGCGGGGCCGGCCTCGCCGCGCGGCGGCTCCTACGTGGTGCGGCTCCAGAAGGCCGGCGGCGTGGTGAGTCTCCACGTCAACGGCGTGCTTATGGCGCAGACCAATTCCGCCCGCCCCGTCATCCTGAACGCCGGCCAAGGCGCTCCGCTCGGACTCGGCGGCATCCGCGCGCTCAATCCCCAGTTCGTGGGACAACTCGGACGCTTCCACCTGCGCAACACCGCGCTGACCGCAACGGAGGCCACCGCGCTGGAAACCGATCTGCGCAACAACTGGCTGTCGAGCGGCACGACCACGACTCCGACGACACCCACCACCGATCCCGTCACGCCGCCGCCGACGACCACCACACCTCCGCCGACCACGACGACGCCAGGGACCTCGACCACGGTGAGCGGTTTCGATCCTGCCGCGGTCAATTCCGGCACCATCGTCAACAACGCCTACTCCGCGCTCGTCGACCCCGCGCGCAGCACCTGGCGTTTCGCGACCGACCAAGCGTCGATCCGGCCGCTGCGCGTCGCCTTCCCCGGCACTACGCGCGACTCGATGAGCTTTGACGGAACGCGCATGCTGCCCGGCCCGCGCTCCTCGGATCTGTTCACACCCGGCGTCTCGCAGGATCTAGGCATGGTGGCCGCCGTCCGCATTCCCGCCACCGGCGGCAGCGGTCGCGCCACCATCCTCACCGTCAACCTCACCGACACGGAGCCCGCCATCGGCATCGGCTACGATTACTCGAGCAACCGCTTCTTCGCCCACTACACCCAAGGCTTCAACGGAGCGCCGTCGGTCCTCACCGGAGGCGCGGTCGCCCCGCGCGGCGCCAGCTACGTGGTGCGCCTTCAGAAGACGGGCAACACGATCCGGCTCCGCGTCAACGGCGCCCTCGTCGCCGAAACCACCACCGCGCGCCCGGCGATCCTCGCCAGCGGGCAGAACGGCTATCTCGGCCTTGGCGGCATCCGCGCGCTGAACCCGCAGTTCGTTGGCCAGGTCGGCAAGTTCCACCTCCGTAACACCGCGCTCAGCGACGCCGACGCGACCGCCTTGGAATCCGACGTCCGGGCGTGGTTCACGCCCTGAGCGGCGTGGGAATCGAGGGGCGCAGCCAGACATCCGGGGTTAGAGAACACCAACTGGAACAGCAGCAAGGGAACCGAGGTCTGTTCGTCCGCTGGTTCCCTCCGGATTCTCCGCCACAGTGTTCGCTCTTCATGCTTCCGCTCAAAGCCCCTCTGTTCCTTGTCTCGCTTGTTATGATGGGCTGCTCCGCCCATCCCACGCCCCGGAAAAAAGATCCCATGGCCGTATGGCGCTGGGACAACCCGACGGTCCGAAAACTCCAAGAGCAGGAAACGGCCAGGCGTTTCCCCGACATGGCCACGCAAAAGCATCTGAAGACGAGCATCGGCCCCTGCGTGGAGATCCTCTACGCAAACCAGCATGATGAGTGCAGCGGATCGGGCCGCGCGGTGGCGATCACTGCGGATGGATACTACCTCACCGCCTACCATGTGGTAGCCGACGGCCGCGGGCTCTTGATGCGTGAATACATTGAAAAGCAGCCTCTGCCCAAACCGGGGACGTCCTTTGTTTTCGCCGATCACATCGCCACGAGGCATCATGCCGGGCGGATCGTCTGGAGCGATCCCGAGCTCGATCTGGCGATTCTTAAATTTGATCGCAGCGACATCCCCCACTTCGGGAAGATGCGATTGCACGCCAAACCTGACGAACTGGTTTATTCTACCGACGACAAGGGCTGGAACGTGTCGCCCCCGGTCGGACAGGACCGGGTCATCAGCATGCACGACCTCATAAACGGCAGGGTTGGGAACGGGGCGTTCTTCTCCGCAGGAACGGTAGAGTCCGCCAAACGCACGGAGGGCGCGGCCGAAAGCGTGCTGCATCGCCTGACCTTGGTTGCCCGCGGGGGCATGAGCGGAGGGCCGCTCGTCACGATCGACAATGCGCTATGCGGCATAATCGTGAGCGGCTCGGTCCACCGGAATCTGCTGCACTGGTCCCGTCCGACATCCTGGAGCTACGCGGCGATGATCGATCCCACCTTCCTCACGGCCAAGATTCAGGAGGACCGAGCGAGGAACCCCGCCCCGCAATAGCAACGTCCGACAAATCTCCCGACGCGGTTCATGGGGCAAGCGGGACGGACGCGTCTCCCGCACGCGGCGTGTGCGACATGGAGCATTTCTAAAATGGAGCTGTAGCCGCAGACAAGCGGCATGGGCGTCTCGCCCATGTTCCAAACCCACGGGCGGGACGCCCGTGCCACGGCAACCCGGGATTGGCGCTAGCCATGACTCTATTTGAACCGCCCGTTCCCCGCTACAGTCCCAAGCGTGCTCGTAGCGGCTCCGCCGTTCCGCGACGAGACGGAGGCCCCGCTCAGCGGCTGAGGATCCAGGCGCCGATGGGGCCTTGGTAGAGGCCGAAAATAACGCTACCGGCGGCGAGGAGACCGAGGGTAAGCCCCATTGGGAAGGACACCGGCGTCGCGGCGGGCGTCGCGGGCTCGGATTCGCCGGCGGGGAGCGGCGGGCGCCAGGTGCTGAAGTAGGCGGCCTTGATCCAGCCGAAGTAGTAGTAGATCGAGATCACGACGCCGACGATGGCGATGCCGAGGAGGCAAAGGAGGCCGGCCTTGTAGGCGGCGAGGAAGACCATGAGCTTGCCCATGAATCCAGCCAGCGGCGGAATGCCCGCGAGCGAACCCAGACCGATGGCGAGCACGCCGGCTAGGTAGGGACGCTTCTTCGCGAAGTCGGCGTAGTGGTCGAGATCCTGGTCGGCGTCGTTGTCGCCCGCGACGTGGGTCATGACGCCGAACACGGCGAAGGACGCGAGCAGGTAGGCGAACAGGTAGAACCAGATCGCCCCGACGGCGGAGGGAACGGTGAGCGCGGCGACGACGCCGATAAGCAGGTAGCCGGCATGCGAGACGCCGGAGAGGCCGATGAGGCGCTTTACGTTGTGCTGGGTGAGCGCGGCTAGGTTGCCAAAGAGGATCGTGGCGCCGGCCATGATCGAGAGCGTCGTGGCGACGAGGGTCGTGTAGGGTCTGAACACATACACGAGGGAGAGGAGGACGGCGAAACCGGCGGTCTTGGACGCGACGGCGAGGAAGGCGGTCACCGGGGTCGGGGCGCCTTGGTAGACGTCGGGAATCCAGATCTGGAAGGGAACCGCGCCGATCTTGAAAGCGACGCCGGCGAGCACGAGAACGATGCCGATGGAGGCGAGGAAGTCGCCCTCGTTGGCGGCGAGGAACACGCGGACGGCCTCGTAGCTCATCGGGTTCGTGGAGGACGCAAGGGCGGCGGGGTTGCCGACCGTGCCATAGAGAAGAACAATACCGAAGAGCAGCATGCCGGAGCTAAGCGCGCCGGTGACGAGGTATTTGAGGCCGGCCTCGAGCGAAAGCGGGTTGGTGCGCGTGTAGCTGACGAGAATGTAGAAGCCGACCGTGACGGTCTCGAGCGCGACGAAGAGGAGGAGGAAGTTGGCCGACTGCGCGAGGAGCATCATCGCCGCGGTGACGACGAGCACGATATGGAAGAACTCGATCTTCGGCAGCTTTTGCTTCGCGAGGGCGACGACGCCGAGGAGTGAGACAAGGATCGAGCTGCCGAGGAAGAAGGCCCGGAGATACTGCGTGCTCTCGGAGTGCTGGAGCAGACCGTTGAAGGACGTCTTGCCGAGATAGGCGGGCGAGAAGTTCAGGAAGAGGCCGACGAGCAGACCGAGCTGGCCCACGATGGAGAGCGTGGGGATCAGGGTGTGCTTCTTCTTCGGGAGAATCATCTCCAGCACGAGGAGCAGCAGCGCGAGGACGCCGAGCGAGATCTCGGGCTGGATGTTCGCCCAGAGATTGTTGTCGGCTGCGGCTTTAAGTTGTTCGGTGGTCATTGGGCCGGAAATCGAAAGATCGGAATTTTGAGCCACGGAGTTCACAGAGCTCGGACACGGAGGTCACGGAGGCCCGGGAGTGAGCGATGCGTGGTGGGCGAAGGTGTCTCTATGATTCTGAGGATTGAACTCTGTGTTCTCTGTGGGCTGCGCTCTGTGACCTCTGTGGCTTATTTGGAAGCGTAGACGGTCATGGCCTTGAGGGCGGAATTCACCGGCTCGGAGAGGCTCTTGGGCCAGAAGCCCACAAAGAGGAGCGCGACGAGGAGGATGAGCGCGGGGACCTTTTCACCCCAAGTGAGATCGACGGGCGGCTTTTCGGCGGCGACCTTGGCAAAGGCTGGCGATACCTCGCCGAAGAAGACCTTGGCTGCGGCGCGAAGACCGTAGATCGCGGAGATGATCACTCCGGCGACGGCGAGCGCGGTGTAAACGACGGAGAAGTTCCAGGCGCCGACGAAGATCGCGAGTTCGCCCCAGAAGTTGGCGAAGCCGGGGAGGCCGATGCTGGCCATGGTGGCGGCGACGAAGAAGGCGGCGAGGACCGGGGTCTTTTGCGCGAGACCGCCCATGTCATCCATGTCGAAGGTCTGCGTGCGGTGATAGACGCTGGTCGAAAGGAGGAACAGGAGCGCAACGGAGAGACCGTGGGCGACCATCATGAGGACCACGCCGCCGACGCCGATGGCGTTGAGCGTCGCGATGCCGAGGAAGGCGTAGCCCATGTGCATCACGGAGCTGTAACCGACCATCTGCTTCAGGTCGCGCTGGGCGATGGTGACGAAGCCGATGTAGAGGATGTTGCCGCCGACGGCGAGGAGGGCGATCCAGTTGGTCCACTGCGCGGCGCCGAGCGGAAGGAGCGGAACGGCGAACTGGAGAAGGCCGTAGAGTCCGAATTTCTTCAGGACGCCGGCGTGAAGCATGGCGGCCGAGCTGGGCGCGGCGCCGTAGCCGAGGGGAGCCCAAGTGTGGAACGGGAACAGAGAAACGAGGATGCCGAAGCCGAAGAGGAGGAGACCAAAGATGGTCTTCTGCTGCGCGCCGCTGATGGTGTCGTGCGCGATTTCTTGGACGAGCGTCGTAAAATCAAAGGTCTCGGCGCCGCTCTGGTGATAGACGGCGATCAGGCCGATGAGGGACAGCATCGCGCCGAGCGTGAGATAGATGGTCATCTTCATCGCCGCGTAGCCGCGGTCGCGTCCGCCCCAGACGCCGATCATGATGAAGGAAGCGATGAGCGCGAACTCGTGGAAGAAGTAGAAAAAGAACAGGTCGCGGCTGGCAAACACGCCCATGAGGCCGCCTTGCATGACGAGGAGCAGGCCCCAGTAGAGGGCGGGACGCTCGGCCTTGGATTGCAAGGCGTAGAGACCGGCGGCGAGACCGACGAGGCCGGCAAGGACGTAGAGCGGCAGAGCGATGCCGTTGAGGCCGAGCTTCAGACTGATGCCGACCGCCTTCAGGCCGGTATCGTAGTCGCTCGTGAATTGATAGGCGAAGCCCTCCGAAGCGGTGAACTTGCTCCAAAGGAGGAGCGAGATCACGGCCGGGATGACAAAGCCGAGGCCGGCGATGAGCTTGCGAACGCCGAGCGGAGCGGGAGCCAGAAGGAGGAGCGCGGCGACAAGGGGCGCGGCGATGGAAAGGAGAAGGTAGTCGGGCACGGCGGAAATAGAAGCTGAAGAAATTTAACGCGGAGGCGCGGAGACGCGGGGCAAGAAGCGGGTATTTGAGAAGTAACTTTGCGCCTTTGCGTCTCTGCGTTGAAAAGAAGTTAGCGGGTGGCGAGGAACCAGAGGAGAACCGCGCCGCCTAGGAACCAGTAGACGTAGGCGTGCAGGCTGCCGGTGTGGAGCGCGCGGGCCGCGAGGCCGACGAGGCCGGTGCCGCCGGCGACGATGCCGCGGATGATGGCGCCGGAGATCAGCATGAAATCGATGCCGTTCAGAAGCAGGGCAAAGCGCTGCTGAACTTTGGCGACGTAGTAATCGTAGGCCGCGTCGAAGGACTTTTGCAGACCGGCAAGGCCGGCAAAGGCGCCGGGGGCCTTGGTTTGGAGGGTGTCTTGCGCGGCGGGCTTGTAGAAGAAGAAGGCGGCACCGGCGCCGATGACCATGACGGCGAGAGAGACGAGGAGGATGGTGACGTGGTCGCCGCCGTGCGGGTGGGCGATCTGCTTGAGCACTCCGTCGAAGCGGCCGCCGTAGATGGCCTCGTAGCCGCCGATGACGGAGAGGATGGCGAGGACGACCAGCGGGAGCGTCATGCTGAGCCCTCCCTCGTGGGCGTGGGACGCGTCCTCGGTGCGGGGCTCGCCAAGGAAGACGAGTTTCCACATGCGAACCATGTAGAAGGCCGTGAGGATCGCGGTGAGGCAG
>CAMLQS010000076.1 GCA_946482165.1 uncultured Verrucomicrobiota bacterium
CGCGAAAGGCGGAGGTGGGCCGGAGGGCCCATGCCGCCTTTCGCAACGCCGGCCCGGCGTGATTTCCCGCTCTCCCCGCAGGGCACCGGCGACGGGCTGATTTATTTACAAGACACGGCCAAACGCAGAGGCGCGGAGACGCGGAGAATGACGCGGGGGATGGAAACCCCGTTCTTCCCCTCTCCGCGCCTCCGCGTCTCCGCGTTTGGCCCGAAACTTATTTCCGCCGCGGCGCGCGCACGACCTTGATCGGCTGCGGCAGCCAGTCCGCGCCGCAGGCGATGACCTCGGCCTCGATGTCGGCGCCCCATTTCGCCAGCTCGGCCTTGGCCGTGGCGAGCTCCTCGTCGGCGCGATCCCCCTTCAGGGCGAGCAGGCGTCCGCCGATTTTCAGATGCGGAAAACTCCAGCCGGCGAGCGTGTCGAGAGAGGCGACCGCGCGCGAGGTCACGACGTCGGCCTCGCACGCTTTGATCATGTGCGCCTTGCCGCGCCGCAGGCTTACGCGCGGGCCGAAGCGGTAGCGGAGGATCATTTCCTGGAGAAACACGCAGCGCCGCTCCAGCGGCTCGACGAGGATCACTTTCAGGTCGGGCCGCACAAGCGCGATGACCAGGCCCGGCAGACCGGCGCCGGTGCCGATGTCGGCGACGGTTTCCTTTTCGCCGATCGCCTCGGCCAGCGCGGCGCAGTTGAGCAGGTGGCGATCCCAGAGGCGCGGCACCTCGCGCGGCCCGATCAGTCCGCGAATGACGCCGGCGGAGGCGAGTTGCCGGCCGTAGTCCTCGAGTCGGGCGAGGATATCCGGCGCGAAGCGCGCCACGGCCTCCGGCGGAGGCGGCGGAAGAGGCTCGGGCGTGGCGGGCGGAGTTGGCTTCGCGGGATCGTGCGACATCGGATGCCTAGGCTTTCCATCGCGCGGGCGGACGGAAGCCGATTCTGCCGCCCCGGTTTCGCCCAACCGCGGCGGCTTCGTCCGCATCAACAGCGACTCAGGCCCCGCGACGACGAATCTTTGTAAGGAAACCCCGCCGTCGGCATCTAATGCGGCGAACAACGTGAACAACGACGAACACAAGGCCTGCTTTGAGGAGTGGCTCCACGCCCATGGCGCGGTGCTGCACCACGTTGCCAACGGCTTCGCGGCCGGCGCGGACCGGGATGACCTGATGCAGGAGTTGTTGCTCGCGGTCTGGAAAGCCACTCCGGCTTTCCGCGAGGGCGCCAAGCCCTCGACGTTCATCTACCGCGTGGCGCACAACGCTGCGCTTACTTGGAAACGCACCCAGCGGAACTACCGAAAGCGCATCGATGGCCTCGAGGCTTCCCCGCTTCGCGAGCAGCGGTCGGCGCCCGAGACCTCGTCGCGCGAACGGGAGACGCTGGAACTGCTCTACGCCGCGATCCGCCGGCTGCCGCCGGTGGACCGCTCCTTGATTCTGCTCCATCTGGACGGCCTCGGCTATGCCGAGATGGCGGCGATTCACGGACTCAGCGAAAGCAACGTCGGGACGCGTCTGACCCGGCTGAAGCAGAAACTATCGGACGCGATGAGGGAGGTATCGGATGAACTTCGATGACATTCAGCAAACGTGGCGTTCGCCACAGAACCAGCCGTCCGCGGCACAACTTGAAAAAGACCAAATGAAATTCCTGAACGACCTGCGCAAACGCCACCGGGGCGAGATCATCTTCATGATCTGGATCCTCGCCGTGATGAGTTTTCTAACCGGCGGCTTCGTCCTCCACCTGCTCCGGCCCGATCCGGCGAAGCCGCCGACTGATCTTGCCCGGGAGTGGGCGGTGATCGTCCTTCTGGCGCTGCCGTGGGCGGCGCTTGGCCTGTTCTACAAAACGTTCCGCGAGCACCGTGCGCGGCATGCCCACCCGGAGCGTTCGATCCGGACAAGCGTGGCGGCCTTGCTCGACGAGAATCAAACGGAGCTTGAGCGGCATAAGTGGGCGGGGTGGGTGAACGCCGCCGTGATCCTCTTGATGCCACTGGTCGTGTATCAGCTTCGGGCGGCGGGAAAGGCCGGTGACGAGATCTTGGTGCCCGCCTTCGTGATCCTGCCCTCCCTGATGCTGGGCATTTTCCTGGCCATGCTTTGGTATCGATGTCGCGTATTGCTTCCCAGACGGCGCGAGCTCGAGACCTTGCTCGCCACTTACAACGAAGCGGAGGCCGCGTAAGTTTTTCCCGCAGCCGTCTCAGCAACCCTTTCAGCCCGCTGTTTTTCGCGTCAGATAGGGGCGCCATTGGTCCCGGATTTAGCCTAAAACCGGCGATAGCCGCGACTCATCTCGCACAACCTGCTGATCATCTGCTGATCGCATCGACCGCTCGACGCACCTTCCAGGTGCGCCTTCGGATCGCTGCAATCACCATCCGATTCAGCACCTTGCGCGATCTTTCGCCGGGGCTATCGCCGGATTTAGGTTTAGAGCGGCTTGGCAAAATCAAGGGCGCCCTCCCTGGCGCCGACCTGCCGCGAGCCTGCAACATTTCATGGCCTTGCGAGGGAACTGAGGCACCGTGTGCGCATGTCGTTTGCTTCCCTTGGCCTTTCCGAACCGTTGCAGCGCGCCGTCGCGGCGTGGCACTACGAGGCGCCCACCCCCATCCAGGCGGCCGCCATTCCGGCTATCCTGAAAGGCGGCGACGTCTGGGCGTCGGCGCAGACCGGCTCGGGCAAGACCGCGGCGTTTGCCTTGCCCATCGTGCAAAAACTCGCCGCGGCGCAGCGGCCTCCGGGACGTTTTGTCAGCGCGCTCATCCTCGTGCCAACCCGCGAGCTGGCGACGCAGGTGGTGGAGTCGGTGCGACGCTACGCGCGCTACCTGCCGCAGCCGCTCAAGACGCTCGTCGCCGTCGGCGGCCTGTCGATCAACCCGCAGATGATGGCGCTGGGCGGCGGCGCGGATCTGCTCGTGGCGACGCCGGGCCGTCTGCTCGACCTGATCGACCACAACGCGGTTTCGCTCGCGGAGCTGTCGGTGCTGGTTCTCGACGAGGCGGACCGCCTGCTCGACCTCGGTTTCAAGGCGGAGTTGGACCGCATCGTGGCGATGTTGCCGAAACGCCGGCAAAGCCTGCTGTTCTCCGCTACCTTTCCTCCGGAGGTGGCGGAACTGGCGAAGGCGCTGCTGCGCAATCCGACTCGTATCGAGTCTCCCGATACTGCGGAGAACGCGCCGGAAATCCTTCAGCGCGTGATCGAGGTGGACGTTCCGCGCCGCACGCAGCTCCTCCGGCACCTGATCGAGACGAACGCGTGGTCGGGCGTGCTGGTCTTCGTGGCGACGAAGTATTCGACCGAGCACGTGGCGGAAAAGCTGGGCCGGGCCGGCATCGCCGCCGCGGCCCTGCACGGCGAATTGAGCCAGGGCGCCCGCGCGCAGGCTCTGGCGGACTTGAAGACGGGCAGGGTTAAGGCCCTGATAGCGACCGACTTGGCCGCGCGCGGCATCGACATCCCGAAGTTGCCGGCGGTGGTTAATTACGATCTGCCGCGTTCGGCCGTGGACTACACGCATCGCATCGGACGCACCGGCCGTGCGGGCGAGGCGGGCGTGGCCGTCAATTTTGTGAGCGCAAGCACCCATGCGCATTTTGAACTGATCGAAAAGCTCCACGGCCTGACGCTGGAGCGGGAGCAGATCCCGGGCTTCGAGCCGCGCGAGACCGAGGCGCCCGCGCCCCTGGTTGCTCCGGATGGCGGGGGCATCAAGGGGCGCCGAAAAAGCAAGAAGGACAAGATTCGCGAAGTCGCGGCCCGGGCGGTGGGCGAGCCCATTCCCGAACGAGTCGTTCCACCGAGGCCGGCGCCGGCGCCGACGGCGAAGCCGGCTCTGCCGCCGCGGCCCTTTCCGCCGATGAGGAGGGGCCGGTTCTGATGTGCGCCTTCTCCCCGGAAGAATACGCTTTGTTCGAGAAGACCGGCGAATGGGTGTTCAAGCGCTTGCGCAAGACGCGCCATCCGGAGGACCTCCTCGCGGTGGTCACGACGGCGTTCAAGGGCTTCGACAAAGCCTATTCATCCGCTCCGGCCGAGGCGAAGGCGGCGGTGGCCTGCCGCTCGGGATGCGACGCCTGCTGCCACACTCCCGTGGGCGTGCAGGCGCACGAGGTGCTCATCGCGGCGCAGCATGTGCAGACGCATTTTTCGCCGGTGGAGCTCGAGTCCCTGATCGAGCGCGCGGCGAAGCACCGGGCCGCCTTCGCCGGGCGTTCGATCAAGGAGCGGGCCGCGTTGAGATCGCCGTGCGTGTTGCTGCGCGACGGCGCCTGTTCGATCTATGCGGCCCGCCCGGAATCCTGCCGGTCCCATCACAGCCACAATGCCGCGTTTTGCCGCACCAACATGGAAAACGGAAACGAGGACCTCGACGTTTTTATCCCCGGCGTGCGCGCCCGCATGTTCGCGGTGATGCTGGCCATCGATCAGGCGGTGGAGGAATGCGGCTTCGACGACCGCGCCTACGACTTCGGCTCGGCGCTGCATGAGGCGCTGACCAACAGCCTCTGCGCGGTGCGCTGGACCCGCCGGGAGGCCGCGTTCCCGGACGATTGCTCGGACGGGGACGGCGAGTGAGGACGAGCGGTTTGCGCGATGCGGGTCAGGCGGATTTGAGCGAGGCCATGTCGATCACGAAGCGGTATTTCACGTCGCTCCTCAGCATGCGTTCGTAGGCCTCGTTGATTTGATCCATGCGGATCAGCTCGATGTCGGCGGCGATTCCGTGCTCGCCGCAGAAATCAAGCATCTCCTGGGTTTCAGGCAGTCCGCCTATGGGGGAGCCGGACAGGCTCTTCCGTCCCATGATCAGCCCGAACGAGGCGACGGGCAGCGGCTTCTCCGGCGCTCCGACGAGCGTGAGGTTTCCATCGGGCGCGAGCTGCGCGATGTAGGCGTTGATATCGTGGTCGGCGGACACGCAATCGAGGATGAAGTCGAAGGTGCCGGCGTGTCTCTCCATCTCGTCAGGATTTTTGGATACGACCACTTCATGCGCGCCGAGACGGAGCGCGTCGTCGCGTTTTCCGGGCGAGGTGGTGAAGACGACCACGCGGGCGCCGAAGGCGCGGGCGAACTTCACGCCCATGTGGCCGAGTCCGCCAAGGCCGACGATTCCGACTTTCTTGCCCGGACCGACTTTCCAGTGGCGCAGAGGCGAATAGGTGGTGATGCCCGCGCAGAGCAGCGGCGCGACTGCGGGAAGGTGGAGACTGGCCGGAATTCGCAGGACGAAATGCTCGTCGACGACGATGCTTTCGGAGTAGCCGCCGTAGGTCGGCAGCTTGAGGTGTTTGTCCGTCGACCCGTAGGTCATGACCATGGTGGGCGAGAACTGCTCCAGGCCGCGGCGACAGTAGGGGCAGTTCAGGTCCGCGTCGACGAGACAGCCGACGCCGGCGATGTCGCCGGGTTTGAACTTGGTGACCTTGGAGCCGACCTTGGTGACGCGACCGACGATCTCATGGCCGGGCACGGCGGGATATTGCGTGAAGTGCCACTCGTTGCGGGCGAAGTGCAGGTCGGAGTGGCAGACGCCGCAGAAGAGAATCTCGATCTGAACGTCGCGTTCGGTCGGCTCGCGTCGCGGGATCGACGAAGGCGCAAGCGGCGCGTCGGCGGCCGGCGTGGAGTAGGCTTTGACGGAGAAGGCGCGTGGTTTGGTCATGGGCGCGGGGGCGGGTCTCGGCCATCAGATAGAGGAAGCGGTCAAAGGCGAACGCGAGGCGGCTGCTTTCCGAAAGTCCGGGCGCGGTCTCCCCGGTCTGCGCGTCTTCTGCGGAGTTTCCCCTTGGTGGCGCTCGGGCGCGATTCGGAGGCGCCGGTGCGGGAGTCTATGGGGACTGCTCCAAAAAGACGCGAAACGGGTCGCTCGGCGGCACAAATTCTTTCCGCGCGGTCTTGGTCTCATGCTCAAATGCATCTTGGCGAGCTGCCTGCCGTTTGCCTGGTCCAGCCTCTTTGGGGCGGAGACCCTCGCGATGCGTTCCTCCCGGGGCGCGGAGGAGCTTTACGACCGTTTCTGCGCGGCCTGCCACGGTGCGGATATGCGCGGAGCGAAGGTATCCAGTCTGCTGGACGCCCACTGGCGCTTCGGCGATTCGGACGAGGCGATTCTCCGCTCGATCCGCGACGGCGCGGCCAGCGCGGGCATGCCGGCGTTTGCTCCGACGATGAACGACGCCGAGCTGCGCTCGCTGGTGGTCTACATCCGCGAGACGGCGCGGAGAACAACGGAGCCGACCCCGAAGGCGGCGGAGCCTCTGCCAAGCGAGGCGCGGCGAGGGGAGCTGCATGCCTGGCGCGCGGAGCTCGTCGTCGAGGCCTTCGATGTGCCGTGGAGCTTCGATTTTTTGCCCGATGGCCGGATGCTCGTCACCGACCGGGCGGGCACTTTGCACCTTGTCGACAAGGGTCGTGTCGCACCGGAACCGATACGGGGGACGCCTCGCGTCTGGGTGCGCGACGAGGGTGGATTGATGGCTGTGGCGGTGCATCCCGATTATGCGGGAGAGGGGTGGATCTATCTTACGCTCAGCGACCCGGGTGAGGGCGATACGGGCAACACGAAGATCGTGCGAGGGCGCCTGCGGGATGGCGCGTGGGTTGACGAGCAGACGATCTTCGCCGCGCCGCGCGAGAGCTACACCGACCGCGGCATGAACTTCGGCAGCCGGCTGGCTTTCCACGGTCCCTATTTGTTTTTCACGTTCGGCGAACGCGGCGAAGTGGGCGAGGCGCAGGATCTCGCCAGGCCCAACGGGAAAGTTCATCGGGTTTTTCACGACGGCCGAGTGCCGGCCGACAACCCGTTTGTCCAAACTCCCGGCGCCGTGCCGTCGATCTGGAGTTTCGGGCATAGAAACCCGCAGGGGCTGACGCTCGATCCGTCCACCGGCGAGCTATGGGAAAGCGAACACGGGCCTCGTGGCGGCGACGAACTCAACCGCGTGCTCCCGGGCGGCAACTATGGTTGGCCCGTCGTGACTCATGGCATGAACTACGACGGGAGGCCCATCTCCGCCCGGACCGAGGCGCCGGGGATCGAGCCGCCGGCCTGGCATTGGACACCCTCGATCGCGGTGAGTCCGATCCACATCTATCAGGGAGACGCGTTCCCGCGCTGGAATAACCAGCTTTTCGTCGGTTCGCTCGCGCAGCAAAAACTGCTGCGAATGAGCGTCGCGGGCGGCCGTGTGACCCAGGTGGAACTTGTATTCGAAAAATTAGGACGGATACGCGACATTAAAACCGGCCCCGACGGCCTTCTCTATGTGGCCCTGGAGATCCCGGGCCCTCATCCCGGCCGAATCATTCGCCTGAGGCCGGCGGACGGAAGCGATGGCGCCGGCGAGGGGGCGTGAGGTCCCGTGTCGGTCGTCGTTTCGCGGGGTCAGCCGGGAAAGCGCCCTTCGCGTCCCAGCGCGGAGAGGGCCAGTCGGAGGCAGTCGACCAGGACGGCCGGCGCGTGCTCGTTCTGCTGGGCGTGGTTCTCGACGGCGTTGGAGGCGCCCTTGATCGCGAGGAATTGCAGGCCGGGCGATTCGGGGATGAGCCGGCAAAGCGCGTAGAACTGGCCGACCTCCATGTCGACGAGATCGACCCGGGTGGAGAGCCGCTCGAAGTCCCGCCGCAGGGCAGGCAGCCGGTGGCGGTAGTCGCCGGACCGCCGCGCGGGGGAGAAGCCGTAGTAAAAATCCGAGGACACGATCGAGGCCGCCGGTCCTGGCAAGGGAGCCGGCCAGGCCGGGGTCGTCGCGGCGCCGGCAAGTTCACGATCAAGGCCGGTGCCGGCCAGGTGGGCTTCCGTGATGAAATGGCCGACACCGAGGGGCAACGGCCGCGCTCCGAGTCGACCGGCGGTGCCCACCAGCAGGAGACGCGAGATCGGGCCGGCTTCGATCAATTCATGAAGGATTGGCTCGAGCGCTCCGGTGCCGACGGGCGCCAGGATCACCGTGATATACGGGAGCGTCCAAGTGGTGTAGCCGCGAAACTCCGTCGCCGCCGTCGCGGCGGCGGCGGGGAATCCGAGCGCAAGCAAGGCGGCGACGAAGGTGCTTTTATCCTCGCCGCAACACAGGATCGTATCGGCTCGAATCTGGCCGGGAACGAGGTGGGCGTTGGGGCTGGGGACGGGAACTGATTGGCTCATGCGCGTGGAGAAGGGGGCGATTTCTCAGGGGACGACGCGCCAAAGCCGAGCCTTTCCGGGGCATTCGCTCAATGCGCCTGCGCTTGGACGGGGTGTGATTCGGAGGCCGGGCCGAGCGATGCTTCATGGCCCGCCGAGGCGAGCCTCACCCAAAAACGACTGCCGCTGCGCCCGTCGGACTCCACGCCCACCTGGCCGCCCATTCGCTCCACGGCTTTCCGCACGATCGCCAGCCCGATGCCCGTGCCGGCGTAGCCGCCTTCTTGATGGGCGCGTTCAAACATGCCCCAGATTCGTTTCTGATAACGCGGCGGCACGCCGATGCCGTTGTCCTCGATGCACAGCCGCACGGAACGGGGTTCCGATTCGGAGCGGATGCGAACGCGCGGCGTCGTGCCGGGCGCGACGAATTTGAGCGCGTTGCCGATGAGATTGGACACCACCTGCATGAGCAGGGGTTCGTGGCCGAGGACATCGGGGAGCGGATGCTCGATCACGATGTCCGCTTCGCCGTCCCGAAAATCGATGTGCTGGCGAACGCAATCGGTGACAAGTCGATCCAGGGAGACGCGCTGGGGGCGCAGTTCCTCCCGCGAGACTTTGCTGTAGGTCAGGACGTCGAGGGTGAGCCGGTCCATGCGGGTGCTGGCGGCGATGATGCGCCGCAGGTAGTCCGCGCCCTCGGCGTCGAGGCGCTCGCCGTAGTCCTCCAGCAAGACTTGGGCGTAGCCCTGCATGGCGCGGAGCGGCGCGCGGAGATCGTGCGAGATGCTGTAGGAGAACTCTTCCATCTGCTCCACGGCCTTGCGCAGCGACGCGGTGCGTTCGTCGACGAGTCGCTCCAGCTCGCGGCGGCGCTCGGCGAGTGTCTCGCGCGTCCTGACCATCTCGGTGATTTCGGTGTTGGAGCCGATCCACATCGAGATCTCGCCGCCGCGTCCTCGCAACGCGGTGGTTTGGGTGAGGTGCCAGCGATACTCGCCGTCGCGGCGACGGAAACGATGCTCCATCTGAAAGGGTTCGCCGGTGGAGACGGAGTGTTTCCAACGCCGGAGGTTTTCCGGACGGTCGTCGGGATGGACGATCTCCGCCCAGCCCCAGTCGCCCAGCTGTTCAAGCGGCAGCCCGGAAAATTCCAGCCATTGCCGGTTGAGGTAGTCGACACCTCCGTCGGGCCGCGCGGTGAAGATTTTTTGCGGAATCGATTCCGCCATGAAGCGAAGGCGGCGTTCGCTCTCTTGCAGACCGCGGATGGCGCGCCCGCGCTCGAGCGATTCCCAGCAGCGCGCGACGACCATCTCGATGAGGTGGATTTCCTCCGAGGTCCATCGCCTCGGACCCGTCTGATGCACCGCCATCGCCGCGGTGAATTTTCCGGCCTTGTGCAAAGGCACGCAGATGACGGCGCGGATGTCGGTGGCGCGGTAGGCGCGCAAGTCGTCCGGTTCGATGCGCGGGTCGGCTTCGGCATCGACGACGATCAAGGGTTGGTTGGCGCGCATAAGCCGCACGCATTCGGCGCCGAAGGCGGCGACCGGCCAGCGTCCCACTATGCTGGGGACTCCCCGGGTGTGATCGCCTGTTATGACAAAAACAGCTTCGTCTTCGACCTCCGCGTAGGCGCAGCGTTCGACTCCGAGATGTTCGCCGAGCATGCGCGCGGTGGTGCGGAGGATCTCCTCCGGGTCGACCAGCGCCTGCGTGGCGACGCTCAGATCGACGAGGAAGTGCAAAGCGTCCTCCTTGCGCTTTTCATCGGTGATGTCCTGCACCGTGCCGATGAAGCGGCAGGCGCGCCCCGCGGCGCCGGGTTCGAAGTAGGCTCTGCCGGTGGCGCGCACCCAGCGCTCCGCGCAGTCCCGCGGCCGGACCACGCGATACTCGATGTCGCAGTGCCCCTCGCTTCCAGGTTGCAGCGCGGAGCGGACCGCGTGGAGCGCGCGCGCCCGGTCGTCGGGATGAAGCAGGGCGACGAAGTGGGAGAACTCGATGGGCGTATCCGGGTCGATCCCAAGAAGCTCGCGGCAGCGGGCGTCCCAAATCAGATGGTGTGAGACAGGGTAGTAATCCCAGGTCCCGAGCTCGCCTGCGTCGGCCGCGAGACGATGTCGCTCCTCGCTTACCTGGAGGTTCTCCTCGGCCTGTTTTCGCTCCGTGATGTCAAGCATCACGATGACGACGCCGCGCTCCTCCTCGCACCCTTGCGGCTCGTAGCTCGCGGCGTAGCAGCGTCCGGGCCCTTCCTCGGGCTGCAGGAGAATCTCGTGGTTGCCGGGCTGGCCGGCGAAAGCCTGTTCAAGCAAGGGACGAATTTTTTCCCACGCCCGGCCGGCGACGGCGGAGGCGCTTCTCCCGATCACTTCCTGTTCGGACGAGGCGAAGGCGCGGGCATAAGCGTCGTTGGCGAAGGCGTATTCGCCGCTTTTCCGGACGATCGCGAGGCCGACGGCGGCGCCGCTGGCCACTGCGGCGAGAAGTCGTTCGCGTTCGCGCAGCGCGGCCTCCGCCCGGCGTTTGGCGGTGACGTCGTGAAAGACGAGCACGACGCCTGTGATGTTGCCGCTCTCCGAGCGGATGGGCGCGGCGCTGTCCTCGATGGGCACCTCGTCGCCGAGGCGGGAGACGAGGACGGTGTGGTTGGCGAGCTCGACCATCTGGCCGCTGCGGAGGACGATCTCCACGGGGTTGCTCACGGGCCGGTGGTTGTCCTCGTTGAGCAGGGGGGCGATCGTTTGGAGAGAGCGTCCGCGGGCCTCGCCGAGCGTCCAGCCGGTGAGCCGCTCGGCCACGGGGTTGAGAAAATCGATCCGGCCCTCGCCGTCGGTGCAGATAACGGCGTCGCCGATGCTGGCCAGCGTCACACGGAGTTGTTCTTTTTGCCTGGCGAGCTCCCGACCGCCTTCCTGGGCGCGCGCGACCGCCGTCGCCAACGCGAAGACGATCACGCCCATGGCGGCGCTCGCTCCGAGACCCGCGGCGGCGACCCAAGTCGCGAAGCCTCCCGCGGACCGGGCATAGAAGGCGGCGGTGGATTCGTAGACGACCGTCCAGTCCCGATCCGCGATGCGGAGCGGGATCGTGCGGGTTAGGCGCGGGTTCCGGTCGGTGTCGGCCGGCGTGCGGTAGAGCAGATGTTCCGCCGCGACGTGTCGCCCGTCGTAGATGTCGAAGCGCACTCCGGGGCGGGGATCCCCGAGCACGCCCATGAGCAGGTCGCCGGCGCGGAAGGGGCTGTAAACGAATCCAAGCAGGGCGGCGCGACGCTCCTCCACCGTGGGGGGCGTGCGGCCTCCCCGATAGGCGGGCAGATAGACCAAAAACCCCGGCTGTTTTTCGGAATCTATCTCCTGAACCAGGCTCACGCGGCCGGTCGCGGTGGGCCGGCCCTCGTCGCGCGCGCGCGCCATTGCGGTCCGGCGGGTCGGTTCGCTGAACATGTCGTAGCCGACCGCGTGCAGATTGCGGCGATCAAGCGGCTCGAGAAACACGATGGGGACGTATTCCTCGCGCATCCCCGGGGGGCTTATCTCAAAGTCGGGCCCCCTTTCTTGCCGGATGCGTTCCAGGTAGGCGTTTCGCTCGGCGTGGGTGATGCGCTTGGCGAAGCCGATGCCCTGCACGCCGGGGTAGTTTGTCGGCAGATCGATGCGTTCGGCGAAGGCGCGGAAGGCATCGGCGGAAATGTTTTCATTCGCCGCGACCAAGCCGGCGCCCGCCCGCAACATCCCGACGTAAAGTTCGAGCCTGGCGGCGATGGCGGTCTGGGTGCGATTCGCGCTCGACTCGAATCGCGCGCGGTCCCGGACGTTTGCTCCACTCCACGCAAACCAGGTCAACGCCGAGCTGAGAAGCAGGCTCAGCGCGAGGGCGACGCCCGACCACAGCCAAGCCTGGCGCGAAGTCGCCGGCCGCGGTGTGGGGACATGTTTTGCGGCGGGGAGCATAAGCGGCCGGGGAGCGAGCGTCCGCGGATGAACGTGATTTGACGGAGTGGGTTTGGCATTCGCCAATTCATTACAGTCCGGAGAATTTCCGATGATTCCCCCGGAGACTCTCCATGCCCCGGCGGGCTCGCCGCGGCGATCGCGTGAACGCGGCCTTGCCGGATCGGCCGGGCTGTCTTGGGTGGAAGAGATGGACAAGGCTTCGTCTTCAGATCCCACCGCGCAGGTCGTTTCCGCCTCGGCATCCCGGCCGGGCGCCGAAGAGCCGCTCGCGGCCTTGGAGTTGCGCGTGCTCGGGTGCCTCATCGAAAAGGAACTCGCGACGCCCGACATCTATCCGCTTTCGCTCAACGCCCTGTTGAACGCGTGCAACCAGCGCAACAACCGTGCGCCGGTGATGTCGGTCGAATCGCCCGAAGTGGAGGCGGCGATCGAGCGTCTGCGCGAGCGGAGGCTGGTTTCCCGTTTCGTCGGCGCCGACGCGCGCGTGCCGAAATTCAAGCAGACCTTCGAACTCGTTTATCCCGTGAGCGGGGAAGCGCGGGTCTTGCTCGCCGAGCTGATGCTGCGCGGGCCGCAAACGACGGCCGCGCTGCGCGCGAATGCGGAACGCCTGCGCCCGTTGCCGGATCTGGAGGCCGTCGAGGCGATGCTTGCCGATCTTGCGACGCGCGCGCCCGCGCCGCTCGTGGCCAAACTCGCGCGCGTGCCCGGACAAAAGGAGGCGCGGTGGGCGCAGTTGCTCGGCGGCGAGCCGGCGCCGGGGGACGCGGGCGCGACGGCGGCCGAGCCGTTGAGAGTCAGCCTCGTTCTTCCCCCCGAGGCCGAGCGGCGCATCGCCGCGCTTGAGGCCGAAGTCGTTCGCCTCGCCTCCGAGCTGACTCGACTGCGTTCCGCGCTGGGCGAGTAGGTTCGAAGCGGACGGGCGCACGCGCGGTCCCGCAAAGCAACGTTACGCGAGTGGACGCCGTCCGGCGGGCCGGTCCTGTCGGCGGGCGGCGGGAGCTTACGGAAAGTTTTTCAAGGAAGGAGCCGCCGGGCGTTGACATGCGCGAGGCGCTGCGGGTGGGTAGGCGCGATGTTCGCCGCTTGGCTCAAATTCGGCTGCGCGCTGATGTGCGCCCTGGCCCTGTCGCTCTCCGAAGCGGCGGGCGAGCGGGTGCGTGTCGAGGCGGCGGAGAGGGCGGGGGCGGCGTGGTCGCGGGCGGCCAAGTCCGACGCGGCGCTGCTTTCGAGCACGCGGGGCGTCTGGCATTGCCCCCTTGCGGCGGCCGCGAAAGCAACGCCTGGGAAGCCCTTGCCCGCCGCGGCGTGGGCGCAGGTGGATGAACGAGAATCGCGCCTGCGGTCTTCGGCGCGCCCGCCCTCGTGTCGCTTGCAGACCGCTTCGGCGGAAGGCCGATCAAGTTCCGGTGTGGTGCGGCTTTTGATTTAAACCGCGCACACCGCCGACCCGAGGCGAACGCGTCGCGGGCGAAAAATAGAATCCATATCCGCAGGCCTTCGAATGAAGAGCCGGCGTGCGACACGGGCAGTTGAAACAAGCTGGTCTCCGCGCGTCGTCCGACGTGCGCCGGGGCTGATCGAGGACGGACGATATTCCGTCGGAAAGGGAGCCATCCTTCATGCATGACATTTCTCTCATCACCACCATCGCGTTCGGTTTCACCGCCGCGCTTGTCTTCGGGATCTTGGCGAAACGCCTGGGGCTTTCGCCTATTGTAGGCTACCTGCTCGCGGGCATCGCGGCGGGGCCCCACACACCGGGCTTTGTCGGCAATATCGCGATCGCCGGACAGTTGGCGGAGATCGGAGTGATCCTGCTGATGTTCGGTGTCGGCCTGCATTTTCACCTGAAAGATCTCCTGGCGGTGCGTTCCATCGCGATCCCCGGGGCGCTGGGTCAGAGCGCGGTGGCGACGGTGGCGTCGATGGTGGTCGCGCACTGGCTCGGCTGGACCTGGATGGCGGGCGCGGTGCTGGGCATGGCGACGGCGGTGGCGAGCACGGTGGTGCTGCTGCGCGTGCTGATGGACAACCGTTGCCTGGAGACGCCGGCCGGACACGTCGCGGTGGGGTGGCTTATCGTGGAGGATATTCTGACCGTGCTCGTGCTTGTGGTGCTTCCCGCTCTGGCGGCGGCAGGCGTGGGCGCGGGCGGCGAGGCTGGCGCCGAGGGCGGCGGCATCGGCGGCGTGTTGATCGCGGGCGGTCTCGCGGTGGGCAAACTGCTCGTGCTCGGCGCGGTGGTCGCGGTGGTGGGCTCCCGCTTCGTGCCGTGGATGCTGCTGCGCGTGGCGCGGCTGCGTTCGCCGGAGCTGTTCACGCTCGCGGTGCTGGTGATGTCGATCGCGGTGGCGACGGCGGCCTACGCGGCCTTCGGCGCCTCGATGGCGTTGGGCGCCTTCCTCGCGGGAATGCTCGTCGGCCAGTCGAAGTTCAGCACCCAGGCCGGTGCGGAGATGCTGCCTCTGCGCGACGCGTTCGCGGTCTTGTTCTTCGTCTCGGTGGGCATGCTGTTCGATTTTCGCGTGTTGCTGGAGGAGCCGATGCTGACGCTTGGCGTGGTGGCGGTGGTGCTGATCGCGAAGCCCTTGATCGCGTTCGTGATCGTGATCGCATGCCGGCACACCCTGAAGACCGCGCTGACGGTGGCGGGCGGTCTGGCGCAGATCGGGGAGTTTTCCTTCATCCTCGCGGAGGCGGCCAAGGGGCTGAAGCTGATGCCCGGAGAGGGGCACGCCGTCCTCGTCGCGGCCGCGATCCTGTCGATTTCGGTCAACCCGTTTCTCTTTCGCGGCCTGCTGGCTTTGGAGCCGCTCATCGAGCGCTCCGCCGTCTGGCGCCGCTTCTTCGCGAGCCGGATCAAGGCCCACGGGGAGCAGCTCAACGCCGACGCCGGTCATTCGGGCGCGATCGTGGACACCGTCGTTATCGGCTACGGCCCTGTGGGCCGGACGGTAACGGAGTTGCTGGAGAAATCCGGGGTGAAACCGCTCATCATCGAGATGAACGTCGACACCGTGGCGGAGCTCTCGAAGCAGGGGCGGCGCGCGCTGTATGGCGACGCGACGCGGCGCGACTTGCTCGACCAGGCGGGGCTGCGCAAGGCGAAGAGCCTGATCATCACCGTGCCCGACCCCGAGGTGCGGATGGGGGTGATCCGTGCGGCGCGCGAGCTGAACGCGGACCTGCGGATCATCACTCGGGCGCGCTATCTCGCCGAGCACGACTCGTTGCGCGAGGCCGGCGCCGCGGTGGTTTGCTGCGACGAAGCGGGAGCGGCCACGGGGCTGACGCGTGCGTTGCTCGGGGATTTGAACCTTCCACAGGACGAGATCGACCAGCAGGTGCGCGCGCTGCGTGCGGGCTGGGGCGAGCCGACGGGCTGAGAAGGAGACACAAGCCGTGATTGACCGCTAAGGAAGCCTGCCAATGGCGGCTTCAGATGGAATGTGGCCGCGGCCCTCGGGGCCGCGGCTTGGGGAATCGATGGGCGGCTAATAGCCGCGAGTTTTTAGGAGGGAGACGTTGCGCGGGAGCGGGCGGCGGGTTGAGGGTGGGCAGATATGCCGAAGAAGGTTTCCCTCCGTGTTTTGAATGCCGCGACCGAGGCTTTGCGCCGCAAGCTCGACGCGAAAGTCGTGTTTATCGATGCGGCGATGCTCGAGGCCGCGTCCTACGATTCCAGCCGTATCGCGGTAAAGCCGGCGGCGGTGATCCGCCCGACGAAACGCGAGCAGATCGGCGCGGTGTTGGAGCTGGCGAACAAGCACAGGATTCCGGTGACGCCGCGCGGGCGCGGCACGACGCTGATGGGCTCGGCGGTGCCGATCCAGGGCGGCTGGGTTTTGGATTTGCTCGGGCTCGACAAGATCGAGATCGATGCCGAGGCGGGGCTGGCGCACGTGCAGGCGGGCGCGAAGGTGGGCGACGTGCAGCGCGCGGCGGCGGCGGCGGGCTGGTTCTACCCGCCCGATCCCTCGTCGAAGGAGTATTCCACGATCGGCGGCAACGTTGCCTGCAACGCGGGCGGCATGCACGGCGGCAAGTATGGGGTGACGCGCGACTTCGTCGTGGCGTTGAAGGGTTATCTGCCGACGGGCGAGTTTGTGGAGTGGGGCACGGCGACCCGGAAGTTCGCGGCGGGGTTTAATCTGCGCGATCTGTGGATAGGCAGCGAAGGCATGCTCGGCGTGGTGACGGACGCGGTGCTGCGGCTGATCCCGGCGCCGGCCGCGCGGTGGACCTTGTTGACGAGTTTCACGGATGAGGTGTCGGCGTTCAAGGCGGCTCGGGCGCTGTTCGGCGCGCGGGTGCAGCCGGCGATCTGCGAGTTTCTTGATCGCTACTCCGTGCAGTGCGCGGAGCAGTCGATGAAGACCACGATTTTCCCGGGGCAGCCGGGGCGTCCGGTGATTCTGCTGGAGCTTGCGGGCTCGGAGGCGGAGTTGGCGGACGCGAAGCAAGCGGTGCTGAGCTGGGCGAAGGCGAACGCGGCCGGGCATCGCGAGGCGAAGACGCGCGAGGAGGCGGAGACGCTCTGGGCGGTCCGGCGCAAGTGTTCGGGCGCGATGTTCCAGATGGGTGACGCGAAGCTGAACGAGGACATCACGGTGCCGCTCGGCGCCTACGAGGAGTTCGCCGTATGGCTCGAACAACTACGCGAAAAATCGGGGCTGGCGATCCCGACATTCGGGCATCTGGCGGACGGGAATCTCCATGTGAATATCATGTATCACAAGGCGGCGCCGAAGGAGTGCCGCGCGGCGGAGAGGGCGGTGCTGGCGCTGATGAAGAAAGTCGTGGCGCTGGGCGGAGCGATTTCGGGCGAGCACGGGATCGGGTTGGCGAAGACGCCGTTTCTACGGATGCAGCATTCGCCGGCCCAGGTGAGGGCGATGCAGGCGGTGAAGAACGCGCTCGATCCGATGGGAATCCTGAACCCCGGGAAGATGTTCGAGGTCTTCGAGGTGTGGAAGGCGCCGCGCGTGGTCGTGAGTTTCCCCTGGGACCACAAATAG
>CAMLQS010000077.1 GCA_946482165.1 uncultured Verrucomicrobiota bacterium
TTTTGTTAAGTTGTTTTAACCGATTTTTTTTTGGGGCGGGTTGGGGGGGTTTGTTTCGATGCGCGGTTTTTCTGGGGGGGGGCTTCCTGCTTTTGCCCCGCCCCACGCCCGCCGGCGCAAGCGCGGAGCCCTCGTGCAAAAATATCGATCCCGCCCTTTCTTCCGCTCAGGCGACGCCTATTATCCTCCCGTGCCCGCTTTCACCCCTTCTCGCCGGTCCTCGATTGTGCCGTTTTTTGCCGCTTCGCTCCTGCTCTTTGCCGGATGCACGACGACCGCCCCCCGCGCATTGGAGCAAAAACCGCCGACCATCGCCGCGCCTGCCCGCCCGATCGGCGTGGACGTGCTTCCGCGCTGGCGAGCGAGCTTCGAGGATCTTACCCGCACCCTCTCGCCACTTGAGCAAACCGAGTCGTTGTCCGCCTTCGAGTCCGCCGACAGCCCCCTGCCTGCCATCTCGGCCGAAGCGCTGAACCCCGCGCTGGCCTTGCTCGAACGTTTCAGGCTCGCACCCGGCGATACGCTCATTCTCCCACCCATCAACGGGCCCGAAACGCCCTTCCCCGACCATCAGCCGCTGCGGATGGTCGCCAGCCTGCGCACCGTTCAAGCACGCCGAGCCATCGCCGCCGGCGACCTGCCCCAGGCGCTGACCTTGGTCCGCCAAAACCTCGTCCAGGCCCGCGCCACGCTCAATGCCCAGGAAGGGCTCCTTCCCTTGATCCACGCCACGAGCGTCTGGCAATGCGCCCTCGACGGCGCCCACGCCCTCGCCCGCGATTCCCGTCTTTCCGAAGCCGACGCGCGTTCGCTCTTGGCCGAATTGCAAGCCGACGCGCATCTGGTTTCGGCCGCCATCAGCCGGGCGTTTATCGGCGAATACCTCCATGTCTACCGTGTCATCGTCGACCGGATGCCCCGCACGGACGACCCCGAGCTCCTTTTGTCCTCGGTAGGCAGCCTGGGCATGGCCGAACCCGAAGCCCTCGCTCCGGGGGAAATCGGCCTCGGCCTGACCGATCACACCCTGCTCGACCGCGACGCCACGCTTGCCGCCTACGAAGCCGACATCAGCCCCTATCTCGCCGCGCTCGCCGCGTCCCCACGACTTCCGCGCGGACTACAGGATCGGCACACCCGGCCGGTGCTCGCCGCCTACACCGAACAGCTCGGCGCCTTCTACGCCTACGCCGGCGGCGAAGAACCGACCACGTTTGAGCTGATCGTGCGCGCCCGCGCCGCGATGGAGTCCACGCCCAATCCCATCGGGAAACTGCTCGCGATTTATCTGACGCCTCCCTGGGAAACCCTAATGGCTTCCGCCTTTCGACGCGAAGCCCAGCGCGCCGCCGTTTGCGGACTCCTCGCTTGGCGCATCCACGGCCGCCCCGCCTCGTGGAAAAAACTCGTCGCCTCCGGCGTGCTCGACGCGCCCCCCGCGGATCCGTTCACCGGCGGCGCCCTGCTCTTCGAGCTCAACAACGCTCCGCGCGTGTGGAGCGTTTATGTCGACGGCGAAAACGACGGCGGCCAAGCCGTCGAAGGCAACAACGGCCAGCCCGAGGACCTCGTCTGGATCTGGTGAACGCCCCGCGCCGTGCGCTGCTTTTACCACCGCGATTATTACTTCCCGCTGCCCGAGCTCCATCCTTTCCCGATGGACAAGTTCTGGCGCGCCGAGGCGATGATCCGCGCCGAAGCGCCCGCGAGCCTCCGCATTCTCGATGCCGAGCCCGGGCCGTTTGAAGCTCTCGCCCGCGTCCACACCCGGGAATATCTCGAAAAAATCCGCCTCGGCGCCTTGGCCCCGCTGGAGGCGCTCAAGCTCGGGCTCCCGACCGGCGAAGCCTTGCTCGAACGCTCGCGCCTAGAGACGGGCGGCACGCTGCTCGCAACCGAAGCGGCCCTCGCCGACGGAATCGCCGCCAACCTCGCCGGTGGAACTCATCACGCCCACGCCGACCGGGGCCTCGGCTACTGCGTGTTGAACGATGTCGCCGTCGCCATCCGCGCGGTTCACGTCTCGCGCCCCGACACCCGTATCATCGTGGTCGATACCGACGCCCATCACGGCGACGGCACGGCGCACCTCTTTTCCGGCGACGCCCGCGTGTTCACCTATTCGATCCACGTCAGCCGCAACTACCCATCCGTCAAACCTCCCGGTTCGCTTGACGTTCCCTTGCCTCGCTGGGTTCGCGGCGCCGGTTACCTTGAACAACTGGAAGCGACCCTTCCGCCCGCCCTCGACGAGCATCGCCCCGAGCTCGCCTTCTGGATCAGCGGAGCCGATCCGCACGAACACGACCGTTTCGGCCAAATGCGCCTTACCAACGCCGACATGGCCGCGCGCGATGCCTTCGTTCTAGACCAGGTTTTCCGCCGCCGAGGCATCCCCACCGTCGTCCTCTACGGCGGAGGCTACAACCGCGACCGCGAGCACACCGCCCGCCTCCACGCCCGCGCCGTCCTCGCCGCGGCTACATTCTGATTTTCAACGCGGAGCCGCGGAGTCGGAGGGGAAACACCAGGCCCGGACCTCGGCCATCGCCACTCCGGTTCCGAACCCGCCGCGTCTCTGCGCCACCGCGTTAACTCTCCCCGCGCTCGTTCACAGCAGCTTCAAAAACTCCGCCGGCGTCGGCGCGGTCGCAACGAATTTCACCGCCCGCCCCTCATGCTCGTAGTCGAAACGCGTCTCGTGCGAATGCAGGCAAAGCCGCTTCACGCCCGTCCCCTTCGCCAGCGCGCGGTTGCCGCCAAAGTCGCCATAGGTCGCGTCGCCCACGATGGGCAGCCGCCGATGGGCGCACTGCACGCGTAGCTGGTGGCTGCGCCCGGTCCGGGGCGTGAGCTCGACCAAAGCCACCGGAAAGTCTCCGTCGCGGCGCTGCCGCAGCACCTTCATCTCGCACTCGCTCGGGATGCCGTCGCCCGCCTTCGCGCGCACCTGGCCGGCGCGTTTCTCAATCGCCAGCCGATCCTTCCAAACCGCCGTCGGATGCGAGGGTTTCCCAAACACGAGCGCATGGTAGACCTTGCGGATGTGCTTCTCGCGAAAAAGCGCCCGGATGCGCTTCGCCAGCTCGGCGTTGTCCAGCACGCCGAGGATCACGCCCGAGGTGTGCGAATCGAGACGATTGAGCAGCCAGAAAACCCGCGAGGCGCCCGAGGCGTCGATCCAGCGGAAAAACTCGCCCTCGATCGAGTAGTCGCAGGTCAGCAGCGCGCGCGGCTGCTCGCTCTTCATGTTCGGATGCGAGAGCACGCTCGCCGGCTTGTCGAAGGCCATCAGGCCGCCGGGCGCCCGCGCAAGCACCGCCACGCCGTCGTGCAGAGGCAATTCGTTCCCGTCGGTTTTGGTGGTGTCGCTCATTGATAATGGAAAGTGAACGTGAGTTCCTGCTCTTTGCCCAGCACGGCGATCATATCTTCGGTCCACTCGCCGTAGGGCGCCCGTTCCGTGATCGCGCTCACGCACAGCCGCTGCGCCAGTTCTCCGCCCGAGCCGTCGACGCGCACGACCTCCGAGATCTCTCCCTTGGCATCGAGCCTGAACTCCACTTTCACCAAAGCGCCGGAAGTCGGATAAAAAGAGCTGCGTAAAATCAGCCGCTCCCACTGCGCCTGAACCGCGTCGATCAGCCGCTGGAGGTATTCGCCGTAGGCGCTCCACTTCGCGTTGTAGGCCACCGCGCCGATGTTCTTCGAACCAAAGTCGTTTTTGATCGTCGGCGTGTTGCGCGCGTTCGCGGTCGAAGACGTCAGCCGAGGACGATCCATCGGCCGGCTTCGATCGATCTTGGGCGTGCCGGAAAAATAACCTCCGGTCTTCGCTTTGCCGCTCGCGGAGCCCTCGCGCGGCTGCGCACCGCTCTCCGCCCCCGCCACCGGCGGCAGCTTGGTCACGGTCGAGCCGATCCCCCCATCCGCCTCCCCCAGGATCTGCTCGCCTCCGGGCAAAGCATTCACCGCGCGCGCGGCTTCCTGCTCGGCCGGCGCGTCCGGTTTGCTCGGCTCCGGCTGCGTGCTCGCGGGTTTGGGCGACTGAAATGCCTGCTCCAATATCTCCGACGGCCTCAGCGGGTCGGGTTCATTCGCCAGCCCGCTCACGATGGCGGTGGAGTTGGCATTGTCCTCTCCGTCTACGGCAGGCGTGTCGCTCGCGCCCTCCGGTGTCGGCACGGGTTGGGCCGCCTGTTGGTTCTGCGCGCCAACCAACGGCGTCTTGTCGGGCGCGTTCTCGGGAGCGGCGGGATTCACTTCCACGAAACGCGGCGGCGCGAGAGGTGGAGGCGCCTGCCTTAGCCACTCCGGATTCAACTCGATCTCAAACGGACGGTTTGCCCCGGGTTCGCTCGCCGCCTGATCGGTTTCCAGCAAATCCTCCGGCATTAGCAGCAGGATCAATACTATCGCCACGTGCGCCGCCACCGTTCCGATCAGCCCCGCCTTCCACGCCGGCTTCTTTTCATCCAGCTCATGCGCCTTCGTGCGCGCCCTCGGGGGCGGCGCGGAAGGACGCTTTTCGATGGTGGCGGGCGCGGGCATTTGAGAGCGCGGAAATCAGCGGAGGATGCCGTGGCGGGTCAAAAGTTCTCTCACTTCGTCCTGCGGCAACCCGATGATGTTGCTCAACGAGCCCCGTCGAGCGGCAACAATCATCTCCCCGTGCTCCTGAATCGCGTAAGCCCCTGCTTTGTCTAGCACATGCACACGCTGCAAATAGGCCTCGATATCCGCGTCCCCCAGCGCTCGAAACTCCACCTCGCTCGCCACGCCGAAATCCTCCCGCACTCCGCGCTTCGCGTGCCGTAACGCCACTCCGGTGAAAACCGTGTGCGCCCGTCCGCTCAGTCGCCGCAACATCGCGCGGGCCGCGTCGAGGTCCGCGGGTTTGTTCAACGCGTGCCCTTCGATGAACACCGTCGTATCCGCCCCCAGAACCCAGGCGTGCGGTCGAAACGCCGCCACCGCGTCGGCCTTGAGCGCCGAGTTGCGCGCCACCATCACGCGCGGATCGAGAGCGGGGTCCTCGTGCTCGGTCACGTTCGCCACCACGACTTCGAAAAACACCCCGAGTTCCGCCAGCAACTCGCGCCGCCTCGGCGACGCGGACGCGAGGACGAGCGGATCGGCGGAGGATGCGGCGAGGACTTTTTCGGACATGCGAGCAGGCAGGCTTGCGAGTTGTCAGACACAGGACGAGAGCCAACCTTCCCGGTCCTTGCATCGTCCGCCTTCGACCCTGTCCTTCTCTCCGACTCTCCGCTCCTAGCTCCACGCTCCCCGCTCCCATGCGCATCGGCCTAGCCCAGCTAAATCCCACGGTCGGTGATCTCGTCGGTAATCTTCGCCGCCTGATCGCCGCCTATCACGAACTCGTCGCCGCCGGGGCCGAGCTCGTGATCACGCCCGAGCTCGCGATCTGCGGCTACCCCCCGCGCGACCTCCTGCTGCGCAGCCGCTTCGTGCAAGACGTGGAGAACGCCACCGCCGAGCTCGCTTCCGCGACCGGCGAAGTTCCCCTTTTGGTCGGCACCGTCATTGCCAATCCGCACGAGCAGGGCCGACGCGCGTTCAATGCCGCCGCGTTTTGCCATCACGGCCGCGTTCAGCAACTCGCGAAAAAGTGTCTCCTCCCGACCTACGACGTTTTTGACGAGGACCGCTACTTCGAGCCCGCATCCGCCCCCACGGTGATCGTCCACGCGGGCAAACGGATCGGCGTGACCATCTGCGAGGACATCTGGGCCAACGAATCCCCCGGCGACACGCGCCTCCATCGCTTCGATCCCGTCGCCGCGCTCAAAGCCGAAGGCATCGACCTGCTCCTCAATCTTTCCGCCAGCCCGTGGTATGCCGGCAAATCCGGCCTGCGCGAACGCATCGTCGCCAACCTCGCACGCGACCTCGCCGCGCCCGTCTTTTATTGCAACGCCGTCGGCGGCAACGACGAACTGATCTTCGACGGTCGCTCCCTCGTCGCCTCGGCCGCGGGCGAAATCACCGCGCGCCTGGCCGCCTTCGCCGAAGACCGCCGCGTCGTCGACCTTCCCGATTCCGCCTCCGACGCGTTCGCCCATCATCCATCTTCCAGCACGCTTCATCCATCGTCCGCTCTCGCCGACATCCACGCCGCCCTCGTCCTCGGCCTGCGCGACTACGCCCACAAGAGCGGTTTCACCCGCGCCCTCGTCGCGCTCTCCGGCGGCATCGATTCCGCGCTCGTGACCGAACTCGCCGTCGCCGCCTTCGGCGCGGAAAACGTCATCGGCGTTTCGCTCCCGTCCGCGATCTCCAGCGAGCACTCCAAAGACGACGCCCGCGTCCTGGCGGAAAACCTCGGCGTCCGTTTCGAGACTATCTCCATCGCCGACACCGTCGCCGCCGCCGAGCGCGCCCTCGGGCCTGTTTTCGCCGGTCGCGCCGCCGACGTCACCGAGGAGAATCTCCAAGCCCGCACCCGCGGCCTCATCATGATGGCGCTTTCCAACAAGTTCGGCGCGCTCCTCCTCACCACGGGCAACAAGAGCGAAGTGGCCGTCGGCTACTGCACCCTCTACGGCGACATGTGCGGCGGCCTCGCCGTCATCAGCGACCTCTACAAAACGCAGGTCTACGCCCTCTGCCGCTGGATCAACGAGCGCGCCGGCCGCGACGTGATCCCGCGCAACACCATCGAGAAACCGCCCAGCGCCGAGCTCCGCCCCGGCCAGACCGATCAGGACAGTCTCCCGCCCTACGACGTGCTGGACGCGCTTCTCGCAGGCTACATCGAGGAGGGCAAAGCCCGCGCCGACCTCATCGCCGACGGCTTCGACCCCGCGATGGTCCGCGACATCTGCCGCAAGGTGGACCTCAACGAATACAAGCGAAAGCAAGCCGCCCCCGGCCTGAAGATCACCCCCCTCGCCTTCGGCGTCGGCCGCCGCATCCCCATCGTCCAAAAATACGTGGGCTGAAGTTTTAACCACTAATCGTCACTAATGGTCACTAATCCAGACAACGGATACCTTCAACAGGAGGGATATGATTTCATGAACGCCTGCTTCGCCGTGCACAACGAACTCGGTGGCGGATTTCTTGAGGAGGTTTATCAGGAAAGCCTGGAGATGGAGCTGACCGACCGCGGCATCCCCTTCGTTTCGCACCCCAAACTTCAGCTCTACTACAAGGGCCGGCCTCTTAAAAAATTCTACGAAGCCGACCTCATCGTCATCGGCGAGATCCTCATCGAACTCAAAGCCGTCAAAGTCCTCCTCCCAGAGCACGAAGCCCAGCTCATCAACTACCTCCGGGCCACTCGCAAACGCGTCGGCTATCTCGTCAACTTCGCCGCGCTCCGAGTCCAGTGGCACCGCATCATTCTCTGATCTCTTCCGAATTAGTGACCATTAGTGTGCATTAGTGGTTAAAAAACTCTGTCCATGTCTTCCTCCGTCTCCTCCGACCTCTTCGCCCGCGCCCAGATGCTCATTCCCGGCGGCGTGAACTCCCCCGTCCGCGCCTTCCGCTCCGTCGGCGGCGCGCCGTTTTTCACCCGCTCCGCCCAAGGCGCCACGCTCACCACCGCCGACGGCCGGGAGCTCATCGACTTCGTCTGCACCTGGGGTCCCGCCATCCACGGCCACAACCACCCGCGTATTCGCGAAGCCATTACCGATGCCCTCGCCCGGGGCACCTCCTTCGGCACCCCCAATCCCTACGAGGTCGAGATGGCCGAGCTCATCGTCGCCTTCTTCCCCTCGATCCAAAAGGTCCGCCTCTGCTCCAGCGGCACCGAGGCCACCATGTCCGCCATCCGCCTCGCCCGCGGCTTCACCGGACGCGACAAGATCATCAAGTTCGCCGGCTGCTACCACGGTCACTCCGATTCGCTCCTCGTCTCCGCCGGCTCCGGCGCCCTCACCCACGGCCATCCCGACAGCGCCGGCGTGCCCGCCGCCTTCGCGCGCGAAACCGTCGTCCTGCCCTTCAACGACCCCGCCGCGCTCGACGCCGCCTTCGCCGCCAACCCCGGACAGATCGCCGCCGTCATCCTCGAACCCTACATCGGCAACGTCGGCTTCATCCGCGCCGAACCCGGCTACCTCCGGCACGTCCGCGCCGCCACGCAGAAGCACGGCGCAGTGCTCATTTTCGACGAGGTCATGACCGGCTTCCGTCTCGCCCGCGGCGGCGTCCAGGAACTCGAAAACATCGTCCCCGACCTCACCTGCCTCGGCAAAATCATCGGCGGCGGCCTCCCCGTCGGCGCCTTCGGCGGACGCGCCGAAATCATGGACAAACTCGCGCCGCTCGGCCCCGTCTATCAGGCTGGCACGCTCTCCGGCAACCCGCTCGCCATGGCCGCCGGCATCGCCCAGCTCCGACTCCTCGACGAACTCAAGCCCTACCCGCGCCTCGACACCCTCGGCCGCCAGCTCACCGGCGCCGCCCTCGCCGCCGCGAAAGCCAAAGGCATCGCGCTCCAGGCCCCGCAATGCGGCTCGATGTTCAGCCTCTTCTTTACCGAACAAACCGTGCGCGACCTGCCGTCCGCGATGAGCTCCGACTCCAAGCTCTTCGCCCGCTTCTTCCACGCCTGCCTCGACAACGGCGTCTACCTTCCGCCCAGCGCCTACGAAGCCTGGTTCCTGAGCAGCGCCCACGAAGGCCCCGCCATCGACCGCGCCTGCGAGGTCGTCTCCGCCGCGATCAGATCTCTCTGAACCCGGAATCCGCGATAACCGCGGATCCCGGGCTGAAAATAGAAGGGAAGTTCTAAAACTGATCGCCCGCTTCCTGCGGGTATCGCCCCTATTTCACGAGCTCGGGCTTGGCCGGATCAAAAACGGCCGCGCGCTTCTCTCCCGACGTAAGCAGAATCAGCCGCTCCCCGTCCTGCCGCCAGGCGACCACACGGCTCAACACCTGCGTGTAGCGTTGCTCCGCCGCCATGATCGTCTCCGGACCGATTCGCCGTGTCAGAGCCAGCGGCCCGAAACTCAGCTCGGCGTCGTATTGCTGATAGCGACCTCCAAAACGATTCACGCCCGCGTTGCCCGTGGCGCCCAGCCCCTCCTTGCCGAAGCTCAGGCTTTGCGGCGACCAGCCCGACGGAGGTGTCTGCACCGCCTCGCCATCGAGCTCCGCCAACACCCAGGAAGTGCCCGCGAGTTCCTTAATCACCTTGATCTTAGGCGCGAGCTCCGCAGTCGCCCCTGGAGCGGTGTCCACGGCACGCGGCTGAGGCCGCGAAGCGCAGGCGGCAAGGCCCAGGGCGGTAAAAACAAGAAAGAGACCCAAGTTTTTGGCTTTCATGAGAGTGGAGGCCACAGTTAAGCGCCGCCCCCGCGAATGCGCAATCGGTTCCCGCTCCGATACTCAAGCACCGTTCGGCAGGCGATCCCGCCCCGCCAAGGAAGCGCGTTTGCCGTTATCAGCCCCGCCACCCCGCACACGAGCACGACGCGGGATCGCACGGAAACGGCCCTCCCAAGGCACCTCAGCCGCGGCAGCCACGCCGCAAGGTTCAAAATCTTTCCTATCTGCGCCTTGCAGTATTTACACATTCTTGGCACTCGCGTGGGCACTTACAATGACGCCCCGCAGCCTCACGCATCGCGCCCCGCTGCTCGCGCCATTGCTCGCTTGGATTTTCGGAGCGGCGCTCGCCCACGCCGGCCACGCACCCACCCGAGCCGCCCCGCTGCTGATAACCGCGCTCACCGGCCTCGCCATCGCGTGGTGGGCGCTTTTCCGCGAACGAGGCGCCGCCGTCCGGATCGTGGGCGCAACCGCGCTCAGTCTGGCCGTCGCGTCGGCGGGGGCGCTCCGCACCGGCCAGGAGCGGGCCCGTCTTTCCGATTGGGACGCCCTCGGGCTGCCGCCGCGCGAAGCACGCTTGGAACTGCGCATCGAGCGGCTCTTTGCCTCAGGCGAGCCGGGGCGCGCCGTCGGTCTCGCCCGCGTGGTCGGCTCCGATGCGCACCTCTCGGACTTGCGCGGCCAGCGTATCAGCTTTTCCACGACTTGGCCGGACGCCGACAATGAGGGCCCTCTTCGCGGCGCCGATTTCACCGCGCTCGGTCTGCTTTCCCCGCTGCCATTCGCACCGCCGGCGGGCTCCTTCGACCGGTTCCTCGCGGACGAGGGCGTCAACTTCGCCTTCTCCCGAGGGCGTCTTGAAGGCGAGGTGCGGCCCGCGAGCGCCTGGTCGCGGTTCTGCGGCGGCGCCGCCGCCCGGCTGGAGCGAATCCTGCGCGCCGGCCTCGGCGGCGACAAGGCCCCGCTCGCCGACCTCTATGTCGCAATGATGCTGGGACAGAAACAGGCGCTCAGCCACGAGCAGAAAGACTGGTTCGTGCGCAGCGGCACCATGCATCTCTTCGCGATAAGCGGCCTCCACATCGCCGCCATCGCGCTCGCGTTCAACACGCTCCTCTCCCTCGCCCGCGTCCCTGAGCGCGCGCGCTTCGTCGCCGGAACCGCCTTGCTCTGGCTGTATGTCGACATCACCGGCGGCGAGGCGTCCGCGATCCGCGCCTTCTGGATGATCACCTGCCTGCTCGGCGCCCGCCTGCTTCGTGCGCCGTCCAACAGCCTCTCGGCCCTGGTCGCCTCCGCGCTCGGCGTCCTGGTCGTTTCGCCGCACCAGCTCTTCGGCGCCGGCTTTCTGATGAGCTACGGCATCGTGGCGGCGCTGCTGCTCTATGGCGTTCCCTTGCAGGAAAAATGGCACTCGGCGTGGCAGCCTTGGGCCAATCTTCCGCCCGAGTCGCGGGGCTGGTTGCGCAACATCTACGAGGACGCGGGACGTTGCGTGCTCGCCGCCGTCGCGCTCGGGCTTGCCGCGACGCTTGTCGGGACGCCCGCCGCCCTCGCCTTCTTCGGTTTGGTCGCGCCGGGGGGCTTCTTCGTGAACCTTCTGCTCATCCCGGCCTCCTCTTTGGTCCTGTTTGCGGGGTTGGCCTCGCTGATCGTCGGCTTGCTCGGCCTCGCGCCGCTCGCGGTTTTGTTCAATCACGCGGGCGCGCTCATCCTAGCCATCATGGAGTCCGTCGTCGCCTCCTCCCTCCAGGTGCCCGGCATGTCTTGGCCCGCCAAGTTCGAGCCCCCTTGGATGGCCGCCACCGCGGGCGTCGGGCTGCTCACGCTGCTCGCCATCGGCTACGTGCTGAGGTGGCCGCGTCGCGCCGGCGCCTACTGGCTTCCCTACGTGGCGCTCGCGCTCGTGCTCTGTCTCGCGGTGACACGCGTCGCAACCCCATGAAAAAGCCCGCCTCTTCACGAGGCGGGCTCAAATAAGCTGATGCGCGAATCAAGCCGCGACAGCCGATGATACGGGCGTGATGGCGCTGGTTTCCGCGGCGTTCTCGACGACGTGATCGACGATACCGTAGGCCTTCGCCTCGTGCGCGCTGAGGTAGTAGTCGCGGTCGGAATCCTTTTCGATCTGCTCGACCGTCTTGCCGGTGTGGCGGGCGATGACGTTGTTCAAGGTCTGGCGCCAGCGGATGATTTCCCTCGCGGCGATCGCGATATCGGCCGCCTGGCCGCCCGCGCCGCCGCTGGGCTGGTGAATCATTACGCGGCTGTGCGGAAGCGCGAAGCGTTTGCCCTTGGTGCCCGCGGCGAGAAGCACCGTCGCCATGCTCGCGGCCATGCCGATGCAGTAGGTCACCACGTCGCACTGGAGGAAGCGGATCGTGTCGTAGATCGCCATGCCGCCGGTGACGACGCCGCCGGGCGAGTTGATGTAAAGGTGGATATCCTTCTTCGGGTCTTCCATCTGGAGGAAGAGGAGCTGCGCGATCACGACATTCGCGACGCCGTCGTCGATCGGGGTGCCGATGAAAATGATCCGGTCCTTCAATAGGCGGGAATAGATATCCATCGACCGTTCGACGCGGCCGTTGTTCTCGATCACCATCGGGACGTAGTAACTCATAGGATGCGCCCAAATTCATCGCGTCCGCGCGGAAGGCAAGCGCGACAGCGCATCCGTGCCGCGCGCGTCGCCCCTTGCGGCGTTGCACCTCCGTCCGGCACGCATGGTCACGAAAAAGCCCCGCCCGCGAAATCGCGGAGCGGGGCTGGGAGATTTTCCGATGTCGCGTCTAGGCTCAGGCGCTCGCGGCGGCGGCCTCGGTCACGACGGCCTTCGAAACGATGAGGTCCAGGGCCTTGTCGAAGATGATGCTCTGCTGCACGGCGCGGAGGCGCTCGCGGTCGGTGCTGAGCTCCTTGACGAGCTTCTCGGGCTTGGTGCCGGTCCGCATCGACTGCTGATAGAGGAAGGTGTCGATGTCGGCGGCCTCGACCTGGAGCTTCTCCTGCTCGGCGATGCGGGCGAGGATGAGCTGGGTCTTCACGCGGCTCTCGGCGGCCTTCTTGGCGTTGGCGACGATGGAGTCCTTGTCCTTTTCAAACTGCTCCTGGGTCAGGCCGCGGCGTTGGTTCTCCTGAACAAACTGGCGGAGGACGGACTGGGTCTCCTGCTCGATGAGGCTCTCCGGCACGGGGAATTCGACCTTGGCGATGAGCGCCTCGACCACTTGGCGGCGCTTGCCCGAGGCGTTCTCGTAGTCTTTGCGGGCTTTGAGGTTGTTGCGGACCTTGTCCTGGAGGCCGGCGAGATCGTCGACTTGGTTCGACTTGAAGAACTCCTCGTTGAGCTCGGGCAGCGCACGCTCGCGGATCTCGAGCACCTCGACCGCGTAAACGGCGGTCTTGCCGGCGAGCGCCTCGGCGCCCTTGAAGTCGGCGGGGAAATTGACGGTGAGGTCCTTCTTGTCGCCGGTCTTCAGGCCGGCCAACTGCTTGCCGAGTCCGGGGATGAGGCCTTCGTTCTCGCCCTCAACCTCTTCCCAGGTCTGGGGCACCTTGCCATAGATCTGCTTGTCGGGAGCGATCTCAAGGATGGCTTTTCCGTCGACGGAACCCTCGTAGGAGAGCTTCACGTAATCGCCCTTTTGGGCGGCGCGCTCCACGGCCTTGAAATCGGCGCGCTCGCCGCGGAGGGCGTCGATCGCCTTGGAAACTTCCTCGTCGGTCGCTTCGACCGGAGTAACGGTCACGGGAATGCCGGCGAGCTCGGGGAGCTCGAAGCTCGGGCGGATGTCCACGGTGATGACGATGCCGGCGAACTTGTCGGGGGCGATGTCGCCCTCCTGCACGTTGACCACCTGAATGACATCCAGCTTCGACTCCTTGATGCCGTCGCGGTAGGCCTTGCCGACGACCTTCTGCTTGAACTCGTCGTTCACCGCCTTGCCGAACTGCTTGAGCACGAGGTTCGCGGGCGCCTTGCCCGGACGGAAGCCGGGGATGCGCACCTGCTTCGAAACCTCGCCGATCACGGCTTGGTATTCGGCGGCGACTTCTTTGGCGTCAAAGTTGACGGTCAGGCTCTTGCGGGTGGGGGAGACGTCTTGGACTTGGATGTTCACGGTGCTAAAAATGGAGAGGGTTTCTTCGGGTGAATCTGGCACGCTACGCGGCGGCGCAAAACGCGGTCAATGCCTGATTCTCCTCGGAGACATCCCCCGGATTCTCGCGCTTGCGGAAGACCCGGCGGAGGCGCTTGCTCCCGGTCTTTTCCCGTGCCGAGCCTCCGTCAACTCCTCGCCCGCCACTCCGCCTTCTTGGTGGTCGATAGCTGCTCCCCCCGTGTGGAGGCCGCCCTCTGGATAAACGGCGCAAGCGAACCGGTCGCCGTCGCCTCCATCGAGGGCGAGGCGTCGTCCGCGATTCCGGTCGCGGTCGCCGGGGTGCTCGCCCAACCCGCAGCCGCGGGGAAAAAAATCGCCGACCTTGACGCCATCGCCTTCTGCGACGGGCCCGGCTCGGTGCTGGGCGTTCGGCTCGCCGCCGCGAGCTTGCGGACTTGGCGGGCCGTCAAACCCGGCCTCTCGCTCTACTCTTTTCACAGCCTGCCGCTTCTCGCCGTCGCCCACCCGGGCGTCACCATAATCTCCGACGCCCGACGCGACACCTGGCATGCCGCGCGCGCGACCGCGCCCCGCGAACTCGTCCGCGTGCCGAGCGCCGACCTCGTCTCGCTGGGCGCCCTTGGCACGCCGGACAACTTCCGCCGTTGGTCGGCCCTGCCCGCCGGAGTCGAGCCACGCGCCCTGGCCTGGTCGGCGGCCAAACTCCTCGGCGCCGTTCCCGACGAGCCGTTTTTCCGCGAGTCGCCCGAGCCCGACGCCTTCATGCACGAGCAACCCAGCTACGTCGCGTGGACGCCGCAGGTTCACCAGGCGCCGTCCTCCGCGCCGGCCACGCCCGCCCGATGAGTGCGCCCGCGACCTTGCCGCATCGTTGCTGGGCCGAGATCGACCTGGCGGCGCTGGAGCGCAATCTCCACCGCATTCGCGCCGCGTTGCCGCCGCACATGCGCTACGTCGCCGTCGTGAAGGCCGACGCCTACGGCCACGGTCTGCCGCAGATCGCGGCGCGCCTCATGCATTCGGGCGCCGATCTCTTTGCCGTCGCCAACCTCGCCGAGGCCGCCGCGCTGCGCGAGATCGGTCCCGACTGGCCCATCCTCGTCCTCGGCGCGCTCCTGCCCGAGGAGATGCGTCTCGCACCGGAATACGACATCGCCGCCACCGTCTCCTCGGTCGACGAAGTCGAGCGGCTCGACCGCGCCGCGGCCGCCGCCCGCCGGCACGTGGACGTGCACCTCAAAATCGACACCGGCATGGGCCGCCTCGGCGCCTGGCACGAAGAAGTCGCCCCGGTCTACCGCGCGATCATCAACGCCGCCTACCTCCGGCTGGCCGGCATCTACACGCATTTTTCCAGTTCCGACGACGACGCGGATTTCACCGCCGAACAACGCCATCGTTTCCTCGCTGCGCTTAAAACCCAGTGCCCGGGAATCGAGTCCCTGCGCGAACGCCTCCTCATCCACGCCGATAACAGCGCCGGCCTCGACACAATCGAGCAGGCGGGTCCCTTCAACGCCGTGCGCGTCGGCCTCCTCCAGTTCGGGATTCGCCCGGTCGCAAACTCGCTCCTTTCGGGCGTGCCCGCCGAGCCGGTCTTCAGCTTCCGCACCCGCGTCGGCCTCGTAAAACGCCTCCCCGCCGGCACGGGCATCAGCTACGGACGCACGCATGTGCTGAACCGCGACTCGCGCGTCGCAATCCTCACCGCCGGCTACGGCGACGGCATCCCGCGAGCGGTGAGCAATCGCGGAGAGGTCCTCGTTCGCGGATGCCGTTGCCCGATCATCGGGCGCGTCACGATGGACCAAACGATCATCGACGTGACCGACTTGCCCGAAGCCGCTCCCGGCGACGAGGCCGTGATCGTCGGGCGCCAGGCCGGCGCAGAAATTCTGCTCACCGAGTTCAGCCGTCTCGCGGAAACGATTCCGTGGGAAACCCTTTGCTCGGTCACGAAACGCGTTCCCCGCCATTACCGGACCTCGCTCGGCGTTTGATTCGGACCTCCTCGGTTGTTGGTCCAGATAGGGAGGCGCCCCCGGGCGAGAAACCTCGCGCTTCCCACCGCGTCTGGTCTTAATCCAAGCCCGCCCCATGTCCGTCCCGTCGATTGCCCCTCACGAGGCTTGGAAGCCGCTCCCCGCCTCCGCCTGGAACGCCGATCTCGCCCGCCATTTGCTTCGTCGCGCCGGCTGGGCCGCCCGCCCCGACGAAGTCGCGCGCGCCGTCGACGACGGCCTTCCCGCGACCCTCGAACGCCTTTTCCCCGCGGCCCCTCCGGCGCTCGACCGGCCGGTGTTCCTCTCCCGCGCAAATGAACGCATCGCCGAACTGCCGCCGCTGAAACGCGCCGCGCCCACGCCCGAGGACCGGCAAGGCCTCGACCGCGAGGAACGAGAGCTCAACCGCGTCGCCAGCGCCGAACTCGCATTCAAATGGCTTCAGGCCGCCGCCGACCCCGCCCGATCGGCCTACGAAAAGTGGCTCCTTTTTCTCTCGGACGTCTACGTCGTCAGCTTCGAGAAGGTCCGCCGCGCCGAGTTCATCTACCGCCACCTCGACATCCTGCGCTCCGGCGGCGCAGGCCCCGCGCCCGCCATTGCCAAAGCCGTCTCGCGCTCGCCCGCGATGATCGACTATCTGGACCTCAACCGCAGCTCCCGGCGCGCCCCCAACGAAAATTTCGCGCGCGAACTCTTCGAGCTATTCACCCTCGGCGAGGGCAACTACACCGAGGACGACATCAAGCAGGCCGCCCGCGCCTTTACCGGTTACCGCTTCAACCTGCAGGACGGCTTCCGTCTCGCCATGCGGGACCATGACACCGCCGACAAAAAGATCTTCGGCAAGACCGCTCCTTTCAATGGCGACGAGGTGATCGACTTGACCTACGCCCAACCCGCCGCGGCCACCTTCCTCCCGCGCGAGATGGCGCGCTTCTACCTCACCGACCAGTCGCTGCCACGGGAGTTCTTCGCCCCTCTCGGCGAAACTTGGCGCGCCTCGGGGTTTAATCTTCGCGAGCTCTGCCTGCGCTTCTTCGGTTCGCTCGTCTTTTACCACCCGGATTACCGCGCCAACTTCATCAAGAGCCCGATCCACTACTACCTCGGCCTCGTGCAAGACCTCGGGCTCGATGTCATTCCGCTCGAGCGCACCACCCTCCAGCCGCTGCGCCAGATGGGCCAGCAGATGTTCCAGCCTCCCAACGTCCGCGGCTGGGTGGGCGGACGCCTCTGGATCAACTCCTCCACGCTCGCCGCCCGCCGCCAGCTCGCGCAAACCCTCTGCTCCCCGCTCGACCAGGACCGCCTAAACGCCGACGAGAAATTCGAGCTCGAGGCCGCGCGCGACGCCGGACGACGCCGCTTCACCGTGGATGACGAGCGCATCCAGGCCTTCGTCACCCTCGGCCCCCGCGGCATCGCCGACCGCCTGTGCGACTTCTTCCTGCCCGGCCGCGTCGACGACGGCTACCGCTCCGCCCTCGTCGACTACCTCTCCGCCGCCCCCGACGAGGCCGCCTTCGAGGACCGCGCCCGCCGCGCCGCCATCGCCGTCCTCCAATCCCCCGAGTATCAACTCTGCTGATACACCCGCCCCATAACAGTCCGTCCGCCGCCGCCCCACTCCGCCGCCATTGGTCATTGGACATTGGTCATTGGTCATTGCCCCCGCGCCCCCCTG
>CAMLQS010000078.1 GCA_946482165.1 uncultured Verrucomicrobiota bacterium
GACCAGACCCACGGTCTCCACTTCGCCCTCAGCTCCGATGGATACCGGTTCACCGCGTTGAACGAGGATCGGCCCGTTTTCAAAGGCGCCGATATCGCCGGGCAAAAAGGCATCCGCGATCCCTACCTCATGCGCGGCCCGGACAATAATTTCTACATGGCGATGACGGACCTCCATATCTTCGCCCGCCGCGAAGGTATTCGAACCACGGATTGGGAGCGCGACGGCGGCCGCTACGGTTGGGGCAACAACCGCGGCCTGGTCCTCATGAAGTCGTCCGACTTGGTGAACTGGTCGCGGGCCAACCTCCGCGTGGACCAGGCCTTCCCCTCGCTGTCCGACATCGGCTGCGCCTGGGCGCCCGCCATGAACTGGGACGCCGACAAGCAACGCCTGATGATCCACTTCACCATGCGCTTCGGCAACGGGCGAAATCGCCTGTATTATTCCTACATGGATCCGTCCTTCACCAAGCTCGAGCAGGAGCCCGCCCTCCTTTTCGACTACCCGAACGGAAAGGTGAACTACATCGACGGCGACATCGCCAAAGTCGGCGACAAATTCGTCCTCGCCTACACCCCGCAGGACCCCGGTCCCGGAGTGAAGATCGCCACGTCCGCCTCGCTCACGTCCGGCTACGTCTATCAGGAGGCTTGGATTCCCGTCGACCGCGGAGCCTGCGAAGCGCCCTCGATCTGGAAGCGGATCGGCCAGGACAAGTGGGTGATCATGTTCGACGCCTACTCCACCAAACCAAACGACCTCGGCTTCACCGAGACCACCGATTTCAAGACCTTCACGTCGCTTGGGCGCTTCGACCGAGGCGTCATGAAGTCGGTCAATTTCAACCAGGCCAAGCACGGCGCCGTCATCCACCTCACCGCCGGGGAAGCGCGACGCCTGGCCGCGCATTGGTCGCTGACGAACTACTGATTCACGCCAAGCGATCGCCATGAATCTCCCGCGCGCGGTCGCCGTCGGCACCGAGCGACGCTCCGCCGATTTGTCGACCGCGCAGGATTCTTGCGAACCGCGTTCCGTTCGCTTGCGAAGTCTCGCGCGCCAAGCGCGCGCGGCCGGGCCGCCCTCGTCAAATACGCCTCCGCTCGCGACATCCCCCGCCCTTGCGCGCCGTCTACAAATCGGGACGCCGTCGTGCGAGACGCCCGCGCCGATTGTCGCGATCCTGCGTCTTCAATCGCACAAGATCATAAGTCTCGAAACCGCCCGCGCGCATGGTCGCTCGATGCTGGGAGCCTTGGAACGAGCACGGCATCGGGGACTCCGCGCCCGGATATTGGACATAGGCGAAAAAACCTGCCCGTGGCGAAACGTTGCGGGCCTGCTCGCCCGTCACGGCGTGCGCGGCGCGATCATTCTGGCCGAGGATCGCACCGACCTGCCGAAGCCCGCGGAGTTGCGTTCCCTGCATGTCGTCTCGATCGGCCCGCTTGCGCGGAAACATGGGTTGTCCTGGGTGAGCGTGGACCACGCCAAAGCGATACGACACGCCATTCGCCATATGGCGCAGGCTGGTTTCGCACGCCCGGGGTTGATGCTCCGGTCCGGCCATTCGAAGGAAACGCGACTGCGCTGGGAGACGGCTTTCTCGGAGATCGTCCGAACGGAGATGGCCGGGCAAGCCGCCCTCCCGCCCTTGATCTTCGATTCCGGCGCACCGGATGATTTTGCCCGGTGGATGCAGGACCACCGATTCGATGTCGTGCTGACGACATCGGACGTCCGTCCGCGGCTGGAAGGGTCCGCGAGACCACAATTGACCTTCGTCGCCCTCGATGCGACGGCCGAATTCGCCACCTGCGCGGGGATCGACCAATGCCATGAGCAGCTTGGCGCGAAGGCGGTGGATATGATCGCCGAGGCACTGCCGAACGAGCATCGACTCGAGGCGACAGGCACACTGCTTCCCCCCTTGTGGCTCGAGGCGTCCGATCAACAACGGGCGCCCCGCCCATCTGGATTTTCACCGTCGGTTCTCGCCCACACGCTCGGCGCCTGACCCGCAAGGCGAGCGAAGAGATTGCGAACCGCCAAGAGCTGGAAGGACGCGAAAAAGCCGCCTCGGGAGGAGGCGGCTTGGATAGTTGAAGCAGAGCGGGTTCAGAACCAGAAGCTCTGCGCACCGGTGCACTTCGGCGTGAATACCTTCTGGTCCAGCGGGTTCGATCCGTTCACAAAGCTCCGCCATTTCACGTTGCCGTCCACGTAGCCGGTGTGCGCGCCCCTCGGCTTGCTCCCGTCCATGTGGTTGCTCTCGTTTTTCGGCAGGCCACCGCTCACGCCGACGAAGTTCGTTCCGTTCGAGATCACCGCGTCCACCACCAGAGCCCGGCGGCTCGCCGGCTGCATCATTTTCACCGCGCCGACGGCCACTTCGTATTCGCCCTTCATGTGTTCGTTTTGCCAGATCGCCTCCACTTGAGGGGTGTTTTTTATCAGCAGCACGTAGCCGGTCACCGCGTAGGAGCTGTTCGGGCCGCCGTGGGGGAAGAGCTGATCCATGGTGTAGTAAACCAGCATGGGCGACGAGGGGCAGTAGAAGATGTCCCGGCTCGCTTGGTTGGAGAGGCTTTTCGCCAGGCCGATATCCACGTCCCACGCCCAGTTCGCATTGGCGTTCGCCGGAAAGGCCTGGTTCTTGTTCGTCGAGGCCTGCTGCACCAAGCCCAGCGTGATCTGGCGCACGTTGCTCATGCACTTGGCCCGCTTGGCTTGTTCGCGCACGCGGCCCACCGTGGGAATAAGGATCGCGGCAAGGATGCCGATGATCGCGATAACCGTGAGCAGTTCGATCAGGGTGAAGCCGCGGCGTTCGCTGCGGCGGGAGAAAACCTGGGTCTTCATGGGATGTGGCTCTGGTAAGAGGTGGCGCGGCCGCCACGGATGGCGGCGGCCGCGCGGGTTATGGACGGTTAGGGAGCGGTCACGACCAGGCGCAGGAAGCGGCGGGACTGGGCGGTGATGGACACGTTGTCGGTGTAGGTGGTCGTGCCGGCACCGGGGAAGGGCTCGGTGTAGGTGTGCACAGTGCTCCAGCTGGTCAGGTCGGTGCTGGCCTCGATCTTGTAGGCGAGGGTCGCGTCGGCGATTCGGCTGAAGCTCAGGGTCAGGAACTGGCCCGAGCGGGCCACGCTCACCGGGAGCGCCCCGGCGGTGTTGGGGTTGGTGCCCAGGGCGTATTCCAGGAGGTTGGACTGGCCGTCGGCGTCGGGGTCGGCGGTGTTGGCCGCGTTGCCGGTGTTGGCGGTCGTGCCGAAGTTCGCCTGACGCCAGGTTTGCAGAGCGGTGGTGGTGCTGACGGGCGTCGCCGAGACCTCCGCGGAGTATCCGCTCTCCGCGGCGGGGGTGCTCGTGGAGGCGGTCACCACGTAGTAATAGGCGGTTCCGTTGACGAGGCCGGTGTCGGTGTAGCTGGTCGTGACCAGGCCGTTGGCGACCAAGGCGTATCCGCTGCCCGAGGTGATCGAGCGGCGCACGCTGTAGCTGGTCGCCCCGCCGGAGGCGGCCCAGGAGAGGCTCACTTGGGCGTTGCCGGCGGTGGCCGTGACACCGGTCGGGGCGGCGGGCGCGATGTCCTCGCCGGTCACCAGGAGCTGGAAGCCGACCAGAGGCACCAAGCCCCCGCCTTGGGCGGTGGTGTCGGGACTGAGTATCCAGGACACCGTGCCTTGCGCGGAGACCACGCCGGTGAAGGCGACGTAACCGGAGCTGCCTTGCCATCCCTCCGCCTGCGACCAACCCACATTGGCAATGGACGCTTCCGGATTGTTATACTCGATGTTGCGCCCGGCGTCGAAGAGCGTGTTCGCACCGGCGACACTGGTCTTGCCCGCCGGGCTGTTGAGGTGGTTGTTCGGCGTCGCCAAGGCCACGTAGGCGGTGTCGTTCACCGTCGCGGTGGTGGTCTCGGGACCGGTCTTGGTGGTCTTGCCCACCGCGTAGACGTAGAGCACGACCTTCTTGCCCGCCAGGGCCTGCAGGCCGCCCACCGTCGCGGTGAAGGGCGAGGCCGGCGGGGTGGCGCTGTAGTTGGCGTAGAGGTAGTCCCGCTCGAGGTTCATCGCCGGCGTAGGATTGGCGCCGTCGTGAATATAGCTGGTGAGGGTGTTGTCCTCGGCTCCGTCCGCTCCGGCGTAGGTGAAGGTCACCCCGGAGAGGCTCAGACCGCTCGACTCCTTCGACAGATCGCGGGTCGCCGCGCCGGCGGCACCAAGGATGCCGTTCCACACCGTGACGCTGGGCTCCAGGTTGGTGTAGGAATAGCTGCCGTCGGCACGCAACAGGCCTTCGCCCACGTAGGTCGGGCTGGCGGCGGTGTTGATGTCGCCGTTGATCAGCACCGGGCGAGTCGCGTCCACCACCACGAGCGAAGCCGTCCGGCTTGTGGTCGAGACGCCGACGACGGAGGTGTCGGTTACAACGACGGCATAGTTGCCGCTGGATGCGCCGGTCACGTTGTCAAGCGCGAGCGTGGCCGCGGTCTGACCGGAAAGGTTCACCCCGTCCTTCTGCCACTGGTAGGTGATCGTGCCGGCGTGCTGCGAGGTCGCCGCGGCGGTGAAGGTGACGTCGGAGCCGCCTTTCACAAGCTTCGACACCGGCACGGTCGTCATGATCGGCGGGTAGGCCGCCCCGGCGGGCGTCGTATCCACGATCTGGATCGCTGCGATGCCGCCGGCGTTCGCGTTGAGCGTCTGGTCCTTGGCGACGATCGTGAGATCGGAGCCCGTCACGCCGGCGAAGCGCACGAACGTGGCCGGAGGCGCGGAGAGCGCGCCGGCGCGGTCCACGGCGTCGCCGATCATGGCCGCCGGCGAATAGCCGCCCGCCGTGGTGGGCACGGGATTGAGCACGTAGCCATCGTGCTGGAACACCCGGTAATAGTAGGTCGCCGCACCGTTGTTGATGCTGACCGAGCCCACATTGCCGGCGGCGCCGCCCGCGACGTGGACATAGACATCGTAGGTGGCATAGGGGACGTTGGCGAGGCTCACCGTGGCGCCGGTGGCGGCGCGCGACTCGATGTAGCCGTGCAGGAGCATTCCGTCGGGAGACTTCACTCCCGGGTTGGCCACGATGTCGCCGGTGCCGGTGCGCGCGGCCCATGTGTTGGCCGAGCTCCACGTCGCGGATACGCCGACCGCTGTGGACGCGTTGTTTTCAGCCAAGGGGAAGGCGCTTGCCTGCGTGGCCGTGCCGAGGCCGCTGTTGTTCCAATTGATCGTCGGAACAAAGCCCGCCGAGGTCGCGGGGGCCAGGGCGCCCGACGCGGTGGAGAACAATCCTCCGCCGCTCGCGCCGGAGAAGTTCAGCCCGATCGCACGGCCGGCGGCGGGAACGTCGATGACACGCAGACGGACGGACACGCTGCTGGAGACGGTGGTGCCGACGGTGGCGCTCGCGGGATCGGTCGCGACGACAGTATAAATGGCGTCTGAGGAGCCTGCGGTCGCGACGAGCGTGGCGTTGGTCTCTCCGTCCAGGGCGACGCCGTCCTTATACCACTGGTAGGAGAAGGCGCCGGTGGATCCCATATTGGATGTGGCCGTGGCCGTGAAGGTCGTCGTGGAGCCGGAACGAACGGTCAGCGCGTTCGGCGAAACGGAGACGGTGGGAAGGGCGATAACACCGCCGGCGGAAGCGTTAAGCAGACTCTGCGGCGGAAGCGCGGCGCGGCTGATGCGCACCTCGTCCACCCAGCCGCGCATGGCGTCGCCGTCGAGCAGATCGAAATCGCCGCGTCCGATCGTCCACGGCGTGTCCGAGCCGGCCGTGGGCACGAAGAGTCCCGTGAATCCGGTGACGCTGCCCGCGAGTTGTCCGTCCACATAGAGGGACAGCGTGCCGGCGGTGGCGTCGCCCACCGCTGCCACGTGATACCACTTGTCGACGACGGTCGCGGTCGGATTGGCGACGGCAAGGGTGACGTTGGTGCGATCGATGAGCTCGACCCGCAGGAAACTGCCGTTCCGCTGGAGATAGAACAGCGATGTGCGGCCCGCGCCTTGGCCGGTGTTGCCGCTGCCGGTGGTGACGTCATCGCGGCCGATGAAGGTCGAAACGCCGGAGAGCGTGTTGAACTTCACAAACGCCTCGGCGGTGAAGCTCCTGAACTCCGTATTGGCCAGATCGCCGGCGGTGGAGGCGAGCAGCGAATTGATGGCGGTGCTTCCGGCCGCGCCGAAGTCGACCGAGCGGGCGTTGGCCGTTCCGGTGGCGGGGACGTTCGCAAAAGCGACATCGGTGGAGAACACGCCGGCGTTGGCGCCGGCCGTCAACGGATTGGCCGCGGAGGGAGAGGAGTCCGTCGCGGTGGAGGCCGGCGATCCAGCCACACCTTCCTCAAACCGATAGTAGCCGACCGCAGCGTCCGTCGCGGAAACGACGGAGACTATCGGGAAGGTGGCGGTGGTGGTGGTCGCCGGTTGGCCGGAAGCCTCGGCGGCATGGTCGCTCACAATGACGGAGTAGACGCCCGTGTCGGATGAACCGGCGTTGCTTACCGTGAGCGTCGCGCCCGTGGCGCCCGAGATGGCGACGGGCGTATCGCCCGCCGTGGCCTGGTAATACCACTGGTATGTGAGATCGCCGGTGCCCGACGCGTTCACGCCAAGGACGATGTTGGAGCCGATGACGACGGTTTCGGCGAACCGTCCAAGGCTGACGGTGGGCGCCGGGTAGGAGATGCCGGGATCGGCGATGACGCGGAGCAAGCCGGTCGCGGTGTCGAATTCGTAGAAAGTGCCGTTGGCGGGTTTGATCCACTTCGTGCCGTCGGCCGCAAACCCATTGACGGCGAAGGCGGCCCCGAAGGTCTCGTCGAGCGTGCCGACGTCGACGATGGACCAGGAGTCGCCGAAGGTGGTGCCGGCGGAGGCGATATCGATGTCGAACTTGCCGTTCATCGCGAGCGTTCCGGCTCCGGACACCCGGGTGTTCACACCGTTCGCACCAATCGTGAACCTGAGCGTGGTGTTTTCGGAGATGGCGAGGCCGCCGCCGTTGATCGTGGTGTTGCCGGTGTAGGTATTGGCCCCCGCAAGGGTGAGCGTGCCCCCGCCCAGCTTGGTCAGGCCGCCGTCGATGGCGTCGTCGCCCACGATGTTGCTGTGCAGGAGCGCCTGGGCGATCGTGACGTCAAAGCCGTTGGTGTCGATGATCGCCCCGCCATTCCGGACATTGGCGCGGGCGCTGCCGGTGCCGAGGGTAATGAAGGCGGTGGTGGCGCCGGTGGCCCTAAGCGTGCCTCCGTTGAAATTGAAGGTGCGGGCGCCGTTGTTGGTCGTGGAGATGACTTGGCGAATCGTCAGCGCCCCGCCGTTCAGATTGAACGTGTTGTTTGAACCGGCCGCTCCGGAGAGCATCAGATCCACCGCTCCGGAACCGAGCGCCGTGCCGTGGTTGTCGCTGTAGGCGGTGATCGCGCCGCCCGACTCAAGATTGATGACCTTCGCGCCGGTGCCGGCGCCTTGGTTAAACTTGATGCTCGAGTTGGTGTTCAGGTTCAGGTTGCCGCCGCTGTTGACGTTGATCGTCGACTGGGAGAAGTCCCAGCAGCCGATGAGCATCCATCGGGTGGCGGTGGAGCCGATGTTGAGGGTGCCGCCGTTCAAGTTCACCGTGCCGCCGCCCGTGCCGCTGCCGGCGAATCCGACGCGGAAGTCGCCCTCGTTGTTATACGTGCCGCCGGTGTTGATCGTCAGCGTGCCGTTTTGGGTCGAGGCGTTGGTGAGGCCGCGTCCCAGGTCCGTCGAGGCGACGTTGATCGTGCCGCCGTTCATGATAACGGTGCCCTTGCCGTCGCGCCCGATCTGGATGGCGCCTTGGGCCTGGTTGCCCATGCCGATGTTGCCCCCGCTCCGGTTGACCACGGCGCCGTCGTTGACCGTCAGCGTGAAGTCCGACCCGGCATACTCTCCGATCACGAAGGTGGCCGAGCCCGCGGCGTTGCCGGCCGCGGTGCTGGTCACGTTGAGAATGGAGTCGTTGTTAAGGGTGATCGACCCCTTCGGAAGATTGAGCGCGCTGCCGGCGTTGAAGCCCGCGCTGAGGTTCAGCGTGGTGACGGTCGCGGAGTTGTTCAGCACCAGGTCGGACGAGACGCCGCCGACGCCGTTGCCGCGACCGAGGGAGAACCATCCGGAAACATTGAGCGCGCCGGAGTCGACTTGGAGCCTGGCGTCGTAGCCGGCCGCTCCAGCCGCGGTGCCGAATGTGCCTCCGACGACAAGCTCGCCGGTCACGGAATGGGTGCCGCCGTTCAGTCGCAGCGTCCCTTGGCGAACGACAATGGGAAATCCAGCCGCGCCAAACCCGGCGTAAGCGCCGCCGTTGTTGAGTTCGAGGACGCCGGCGCCCAGCTTAAGCAATCCGAGATTGTTCGTGGAGGTGAATGCCCCGGAGTAGCTGACGTTGCCGACGGCATTGGTGGTGTCGAAGCCGAGGGAAGCATTGGCTGGCAGCGCGAGGCTGACGCTGTTCGCGCCGACGCCCGAGAGCAGGCCGCCGATCGATCCGGCCCCGGTGCTCGCGCCGGTGAATTCGCCCGTGCCTCCGACATTGACCGCCAGGGTGCTGTTGGCCGCGACCAAAACGGCTCCGGTCGCCGGCATCGCGAAGGTTTTCGCGAACTGCAGGGAGCCGGCGTTGATGGTGGTGCCGCCGGCGTAGCTGTTGGCTCCGCTCAGCACGAGCACGCCGGCCGTGTTTTTGACGAGGGCGCCTCCGCCGGAGATGTTCGCCGGGACCCGGATCGAGCGTTCGGCCGCACCGCTGTTGAAACGATTGGCGCCGCCGGTGCCGAGAGTGATGCCATTGCTCGCGAGCGTGACGGAGTGACTCGCGCCCGCCGAGGTGCCGCCGGCCTGGATCTCGCCGTTGTTGAGGGTGAGATTGTTGATGGTGACGACCGCTCCCGAGGCCTGGTTTTTGAAGACCAGAATGCCGGCGGTGGCGCCATCGCCGAGGGTGAGTGAATTCCCGCCGAAAGTCGCGGAGGCTCCGTCGTCGACCGTGCGGAGCGAAAAACCGCCATTGACCAGATAATCGTTGGCCGCGGACGGAGCAAAGCCGTCGCTCCAGGAAAGACCGGAACTGAAGCTGCTCGCCCCCGCCGCATTGGTGGCGGTCAAGGATACCGTTGCCGCCTCGGCGGGCATGGCGAGGAGCAACGCCGCCGCAAGCGCGGATCCGACGGAGAGACGCCGCGCGCGGGCGGCGGGCCGGTGATCATTTTGGCTTCGCGCTACGGCGCGGAGCCGTGGAGCCGACGAATGCGAGATATCAGGAGGGTATGCGTGCATATAGGGGGCGAAAGAGGGGGAACACGACACGAACGCCCGCGATACGCCGTCATGCGCGATGCGACGACGGGGCAAGGGGTGTCAGTGGTGCGATTCTACTTTGGGCTTCGCGATCATAGGTCCGCCGGCCGTCGGCAACAATCGACCCGATCGGGTCCATGCCGGACGGGACCTCCGCGCTTGCTCCGCGAACAAGCGGGTGAGAGCTTCGCCATGGCCGAACGCCCCCATTGATGACTCTTCCGGTCCCGGCTTGGTTGCTCGTTATTCTCCTCGTCGCCACGCATGCCCGCGGCTCCGTCCGCCCGGCGGAGGCGGTGCCCGTCTCCGAGGATTACGTTCTCCGGGTGTGGGATCTCAAAGACGGCCTCGGCGACAGCCATGTCGGCAGCATCGGCCGCGATCGGAACGGTTATCTTTGGATCACCGATTTCGACGGGCTGATCCGATTCGACGGCAGCCGGATGGAGAACGTGAAGAACGGGATCGTGGCCGGGATGCCCACCGACCGCCCCGCCCCGGTGCTGGTCGCCAAGGACGGTTCGCTCTGGTTCGGCTTCGAGCGGGGCGGCATCGGCCGCATTAGTAAAGGAATAGTGGATACAGTCATCCCGGGCACTCCCCTGCCCAGCCCCGCCTGGTGGCCCTCGGATCTGGCGGAAGGCGAGAACGGCGACATCTGGGTCGGGGCCAACGACAAGGCGCGGGTCACCCGAATCCAAGCCGGCGCCACGTCGGTGTTCGGCGTCGATCACGGCGTGCCCGCGGGCAAAGAGACCAGGGTCCGCGCGACCACAAACGACGTCGTCTGGGTCGCCACCACCGGGGGATGCGCCGTGTTTGACGGAGAACGGTTCCACGAGGTCGACCCCGATGCGGGCGGTGCGCTCCGGCCCGTTCTCACCCCCTCCCGCGACGGCGGCATGTGGACAAGCCGCGGCGGAAAGCTTCTGAAATACGACGCCCGCGGCGATCGGCTCGAAACACTGGGCCCGGCCTGGTTCCAGGACGTCAGCCAGATCAACACCTTGCTCGAGGACGAGGTCGGGACGCTCTGGATCGGCACGCTCGACTCGGGTCTTTTCTGCTACAAGCAGGGGCGCTTCGAGCGGGTTCCCACGTCGTTCAACGACATCTACTGTCTGATGGAGGACGGCGAAGGGAACCTTTGGTGCGGCACATGGGGAGGAGGCTTGAACCGGATTTCGCCGCGTCGCTTTTTCCTGCGACAGGTCCAGCACGGAGCCCCGGGCGAGGTGATCCGATCAATCCTCGAAGATTCCGAAAAACGGCTTTGGGCGGTCGGCCGCTTCGGCAGGATCATGCGCGCTGAAAATCCCGAAGGGCGGTCCTTCCTGCCCGTTCCGCTGCCTTCCGTCGAAACGCGGGCGGCAACCCTTCGTCCCGCGTCCGGATCGGGGATATGGCTGGGCACCAACCAGGGGCTTATGCGCTGGGACCACGGGCACGTGAGTCCGACTCCGATCAAAGAACCCATCCTCGCCTTGTTCACCGAGGCTGGCGGCGCAGTCTGGGCCGGAACCGAATCCGGTCCGCTCCTGCGTTACGAGGAGGGTCGGGTCGACACGTTCGGCGCGGTGCTGGCCGCGCGGGCGATGGCGCGCGATCAACAAGGCCGCCTGTGGGTCGGAACGGAACACGGCGGACTGTTTGTGCAACATGCGGATCGCTTCGACGAGGTTCCGCTCCCCGGCGTCCAGCCGAACCAAACGGTTCGCATCATCGAACCGGACGGCGGCGACACGCTATGGATCGGCGCGCTTCAAGGCGGGCTCTATCGCTACCAAAAGGGCCGGATGCAAAAGGCGCCCGAATCCCCCAAGGGCGCGCTGCGTGAGCTGCGTTGCCTGCTCATCGAACGCCAGCTCCGCCCCGAAGCGGACGGGGCGGTCCGCTCTTCCCCTGACGACGTCTTCTGGATCGGAACCGCCACCGGACTTCTTCGCACCACACGCGGCGAAATCGAGGAGGCGATGGAGGACGAGTCGGGCGAAATGGACCTGCTCGCGATCGGCGCCAACGAAGGCATTCCAAACGCCGAATTTTCGATGGGGTTTCAAAAGGGAGCGATTCGAGCGAGCGACGGCCGCCTCCTCTTTGGCACCACGCTCGGTCTCCTGGAGGTGCCGGCGAACGCGATGCCAAAACGTCCGCCGTCGGGACGCGTGGTCATCGAGGAGGCGGTTTCCCGCGACGTCGCCATCTACGCGCCGACGCTCGGCCCGTGGGTTTTCCCGCCCAATCCCGACGTCATCCGCATTCGTTACACGCTGCCGGAACTGAGCACTCCGGAACAAGTCCGTTTTCGCTACCGGCTCGACAGCGGATCGAATGACAAGCGCTGGATCGATGTCGGCCATCAGCGGGAAATCACCTTGGCGCAACCATCCCCCGGAAGCTTTCGGGTCGAGGTCTCGGCGGCGGTGGGGGACGGCCCGTGGCTCGCGTCTCCCGCGACAGCAGACCTCGTGGTTCGGGCCACATGGTGGGAGACCTCGTTGTTCCGCTGGTCGGTCGGTCTCTTGTCCGTGGGCCTGATCGCCGCGATCGCCCGGGGCGTGGAGATGCAACGCATGCGCTCGCGCATCCGCCGGCTCGAGCAGGAACACGCGATCGAGCGCGAGCGGGCGCGGATCGCCCGCGACATGCATGACGAGGTCGGCGCCAATCTCACGCACATCGCCACCACGACACGACTGGCGTCGCTCGACTCGCCCTCCGCGGTCGGCGAGCACCTCCAAGAAATCGAAACCGCGGCGCGACACACCGTGGAATCCTTGGACGAGATCGTTTGGGCGGTGAATCCGCGCAACGACACCGTCGCGAAGACGGTGGAGTATATCTGCAAATTCGCCGCCGCCTTTCTCACCAAAACCGGCGTCCAGCCCGAGGTCGCGGCCCCGGCGATCATTCCCGAGCTCCGACTTCCCGCCGAGGCCCGGCACCACCTCTTCCTCGCGGTAAAGGAGGCGATCAACAACATCGCGAAGCACTCCCGAGCGCGCAACGCGCGGATCCAAGTCGAGGTGGACGAAAACCGGCTGCAGGTGGTCGTGCAGGACGACGGGCGGGGATTCGAGGCGGGCGCCATCGACAGCTTTTCGAACGGCTTCATCAACATGCGCGAGCGAATGAGCGCCGTCGGCGGTCGCTGCGTCATCGAGAGCCGTCCCGGAATCCCGGGCTGCCGGGTCACTTTCGAGCTCCCGCTCGCCGACACATGAACACAGCGCCTGCCGCCCCCCCCCCATCCACCACCATGCCCCGCCCGGACCCATCGCCCAGCCCCAGCCACACCCTTCGGCTATGCCTCGTGGAGGACCATCGCGCCACGCGAGAATCCTTTATCAAGCTGCTCAGGCATGCCGATGACATCGTCTGCATCGGCGCCTTCGAGAACGGGAAACAAGCGCTGGCCGAAATCCCCGCCATCCATCCCGACGTGGTCCTCATGGACATCAACATCCCCGCGCCCGGCGGCATCGACTGCGTGCGAGCGCTGAAGCAATCCTGCCCCAAGACGGAGTTCGTCATGCTGACGACCTACGACGAGACCGACCTGATTTTCGACGCGTTGCGCGCCGGGGCCTCCGGTTACCTTCTGAAACGCGCCGCGCCGGACGAGTTGATCCGCGCGATCAACGAGGTGCGCAACGGCGGCTCGCCGATGTCGATGGAGATCGCGCGCCGGGTCGTCTCCCACTTCCACCAGATCCGGCAGCCCTCGATCGAGGATGAGAAACTCAGCAAACGTGAGTCGGAGATACTGTCCCTTCTGGCCAAGGGCCTTTCCTACAAACTGATCGCCGACCAGCTGAACCTGAGCCCGCACACGATCCACAACCGCCTTCGAGGGATCTACAAAAAACTCCACGTCCAGTCCGGACGCGAGGCGGTCGCGAAGTTCGTGAAAGGCTGATCGCCCGCTGGCAGGGACGCGGCAGGGAGGGCGCGTCGCGCTCGCCCCGCCGCTCGGACAGCCAAAGCGCCCGTCAGGGCGCCGATGTCGCAACGCGCAGGCGCAGGAAGCGGGGCGTGCATGCGGAAACCGGGGTGTCGTCAGAAACCGTGACGACGCCTGCGGTGTTGGCGGCGCCGCCGCTCGACCAGACGACGTCCCATTCGACGAGGTCGGAGGAGCCCTCGACCGTGTAGATCAGGAGCGGGTCCGCGACGCGGTCGAAGGCGATCCGCAGAACGCCGTCCGAAACCTGCGCCAGATAAGGCGCTGCCGTCGCCACGACCGGATCGGTGCCAAGCGCATACTCGAGCAAGTTGGCCAAACCGTCGCCGTCGTAATCGGCGGAGTCCGCGCCCGCTCCGCTGTTCGACGACCCGCCGAAGTGGCCCTGACGCCAGCTTTCGAGCGCGGTGAGCGGCGCCGCCGGCGTCGCGGACGCCTCATCCGAGTAATCGCCGCCTCCGGCGGAGTTCGCGGCCGCTACCGCGTAAAAGTAAGTGACGCCATTGGTCGCGGTCCCGTCGACAAAGGAGGTGCCGGTGATGCCGGAAACCAATGCCTGATACTCGCTCGCCCCCTCCGCGCGGCGGAAAACGGCATAGGATGTCGCGTCAACCGACGCGGACCACGAAAGCGATACCTGGCCGTCGCCGGCGCTGGCCGTCAGACCGGCCGGGGCGGCGGGAGGGAAAAGCTGAGGCGTGGCCGCGGCCTCGACCGACTCGGCCCCCTCGGCGCCGCCCTTGAGCGCGGAGACCACGTAATAGTAGGTGATGCCGTTGCCGAGCCCGATGTCCGAATAGGTGGTGCCGGAATGATCGCCCGCGACGACCGTGTAGGGCCCGCCGGATACAAGGGCGCGCTTCACCACATATCCGGTGGCGTTCGCGAAGGCGCTCCAGCCGAGAGATACGCCCTGGTTGTTCGGCGTCGCCAGGATCGACGCGGGCGCCGCCGGCGGCGCGGCAAGCTCGGCGATCTGCTCCGCGCTCAACGCGGAACCCCAGACACGGAATTCGTCTACGGCTCCGTTGAAATAAGGATCGCCGGAGAACATCGATTTTCCGAGATAGCCGAGCGTCATCGACCCGAGACCGGACGGGTTTAGGCTCATCGCGGTGTTCGACCCGACGAGCGTGCCGTTGAGATAAAGTCGCCCGGTCGTTCCGCTCAGCGTCACGGCGACATGCGCCCAGGTGTTGAGCGGAAGCGCGGTGGACGCCGTGATCTGCTGCTCGGTCGTGACGGTCGTGCTGCGGGTGGCGAAACGCATGCGCCCGGTCCCGTCGTATTGCGCCGCGAGGAACATGTAGTTCGCCGTGCCCGTGCCGAAGTCGAAGATGCGGGCCCAGTTCGAAAACGAGGTCACTCTCACCCACGCGGAAATCGTGTAATCGGTGACATTGTCGAAAACACCGGCGGGAACGTTGAGGTATTGCGAAGAAGCGGAGCTAAGCTGAAGGGCGTTGTTCAGGCGGCCGGGGCCCCAGGCAGGCCCGTTTGCGGCAGTGCCGTCGAGCCTGCGCCCGCTTGCATCGGCGGCTAGTGTTCCTCCGCTCTCGTTGAGCTTGAGTCGGATTCGTTCGATCGTCGGCGTGGCCGAGGATTCGGCCGAGTTCCCGCTCTCCCCCAGCGAATTGCTGGTCGAGACAACGTAGTGGTAGGCCGTGCCGTTGTTCAGGCCTGGATCCGTGTAGGTCGTTCCGGCGACTCCTGTGGCGATGGTCGTGTAGGGCCCGCCGGATACGAGGGAGCGCTTCACGTTGTAGGTGAGCGCGGCGGTGGCGGCGGGCCAGGAGAGAACGACGACGCCATTGTCCGCCCGCGCCACGAGCGAGTCCGGCGGCTCGGCGGCGGGCGTCGCGAGGGTGGTCAGCTCGGCGGCGCTCAAGGCGCGGGCGTAGATTCGAAAGTCGTCGATCGAGCCGGTGAAGTAGGGGTCGGCCCATTGCGAACGACCGAGGTAGTTTTGGGTGGTGTTGCCCAAGCTGGAAGGTCTCAGCGTGATGCCGGTGTTGCTGCCCACCTGCACCCCGTTGAGGTAGAGCCGGCCCGTGTTTCCGCTCAAGGTGACGGCTACGTGCGCCCAGGTATTGAGCGGAAGCGCGGTGGAGCTGCTGATTTGCTGTTCTCCGCCGGCGCTGGCGGTCGTGATCGCGAATCGCATTTTTGCCGCGTTGGCGCCCGTCGTATACTGGGGCGTCAGCATCATGTAGCTGGTCGTCCCCGTGCCGAAGTCGAAGATGCGGGCAAAATTCGAGAAGGCGCCGACCTTCACCCAAGCCGAAATCGTGAAGTCGTTCAGCCCGCCGACCACGCCCGCGGGAAGCGTGGCGTGCTGAGCCGAGGTATTGGGGAGATTGAGCCCGTTCTTGAGGAAGCCCGGACCGAAACTCGAACCGTTGACCAAAGTGGCATTCCAGCTGTTGCCACTGAAATCCGTGGCGATGCTTCCAGACGTCTCGTCAAATTTTAGCTGAGCCACCAGGTCGGAGACCACTGCGGTCGCTTGATTGGACGCCGGGCTCTCGCCCTGGGCGTTGCCGGAGGTGACGACATAGTAATAGGTCGTTCCGATGGTGACGTTGTTATCTGAATACGCCGTGCCCGTGATCCCGGCGGCGATGGCGGTGTAAGGCCCGCCGCTGGTGGTCGCGCGCTTAACGTTGTAAGTGGTGGCATTGACGGTGCCGGTCCATTGCAAGTTGACCTTGGTTCCAAAGGCGCCCGCGAGGAGAGCGTAGGGAGCCAGCGGCGGCGCGTTCATGACCAACGAGGCGACCTCCGCGTTGGAGAGGCCTCGGTTATAAAGGCGCACCTCGTCCAAGCGCCCGTTGAACAGCGGATCCGAGGAAAAATGACTTTTTCCGAGATAGTTCTGCGTAAGGCTGATTTGCGTCGGGTTAAAGCCGAACAGCACCGCTTTCTGGGCTGTTCCATTGATGTAGAGCGTCGCCCAATTACCGGCAAACGTGACCGCGACGTGGACCCATCGATTCAAGGGGGGAGCGACGGTTTGGACCGCTTGCACCGAACCGTTCCGACAAATGTCGAAACGAAGCATGGTGCCCACCCGGGTCATGATCACATAATTGTCGGTGCCGCTTCCGAAGTCGAAGAACCGCTGCCCGCCGGCTTCGGAGTTTTGCCAGACCCAGGCGGCGGCTGAGAACTCCCGATAGTCTCCGCTGGTGAGCGCCGGGAGGGTGGCGAAGTTTGCGGCCCCGTCGAAAGCCAAGGCTTGGTTGAGCAACCCGGCGGGATAGGTCTGCGGGCCGGTTATAGCCGCGGCCGCCCCGCCCCTGCTTTCGGCGCCCGATCCGTCGAAGGGATAGTGCAGCTGCAAACCCGAGTCCACACTCACGGTCGGCGCGACCGCGGTCAGCGAGACTTCCGACGACACGACGCTTGGTCCGGCGGCATTGGTCGCCCGCACCACATAGTGGTAGGTCGTTCCGCCGGCGACGTTCCGATCGACGAAATTCGTCGTTTCCTGATAGGCGACGGT
>CAMLQS010000079.1 GCA_946482165.1 uncultured Verrucomicrobiota bacterium
GGTGATTCGGACGGCGGTGCCTTTGGCGGTGTCGGTGAGGCCGCCGGCCCGGGTGACCAGCTCGATGATGGTCATGCTGGCCTCGATCGGAAGGGGATAGCGGCCGGGAGTGCGGACCTGGCCCTGGATCGAGACCTCGCGGGCCGCATATTCCTCGACGGTGATCGTGACGCGGGGAGCCCGGAGGTATCGCCCTTCTTGATACGCCTTCTCTATGGCGGCCTGTGCGTCCGAGACCTTGAGACCGGACACGGCCACTTCGCCGACGAGGGGAAGATTGATGCGCCCCTGCGAGTCGATCCGCGAGATCTTGGAGAGTTCGGGTTCGCCGAAGATGGTGATGCTGATCTGGTCGGTGTTGGTCAGCACATAGGCGGGCGACGCCGTGGTGCCGGAAGCGGGGCGCGGCCCCGCCTCGCCCTGCGCGCGAACGCCGCAGGCGGCGGCGAAGAAAAAAAGCGCGAGGAAAAGGCGGAACACGAGGGGCGGGCGCATGGCGGTTGTGCGAGGGTAATCGGATCGCCGGGGCTCACCACCGGGTGGAGACGCTCACGCCGATGGAGTGTCGATAAAAGGAGTAGGCCGAGAAATCGGACCAATTGCGGAAGTAGGTGTAGTTGGCACCGACCGACACATGGTTGTTGATGGTGTAGTTGGCGCCCAGGCCGGCCGTGATGTAGTGGTCGTTGCGATCCATGCCTTGGAATCCGCGGGTCGGGCCGGAGGCGTTCTCCGCGAAGCCGCTCAAAAATTCAGTGTAGCCGACGCCGAGATTGGCGCGAGTCGAGAACTTGACGGTATGCGAAAACTGTCCGGTGAGATCGGCGGTGGAGGTGCGTATCTGGAAATTGCTCGAAGTCGTGCTGAAATCCTGTGTCAGCGCCAGGGTGTAGTTGACCTTTTGGCTCACGGGCCAGGTGCCGGAGAGCGAAACGAAGAGGCCGTCATTGCTATCCTCGGGGATGCCGCGCGGGTATCGGGTGGTGTGATTGGTCACGCCGACGCGAGCGGAGCCGCTGAGCTTGCTTACGATGCGCCCCGAGACGCCGAGATAGACGCTGTGATCGATGCTCGACGATTCGAACTGCGCGTCGGAGGTGCGGAAGCGATAGCCGGCGAGCAAGTCGCGGTCGGAGCGCCAGCTGTAGAGCAGGTCGGTCCCGATGCTGTAGGTGTCGAGGTCGGACAACAGGCCGCGGTCATCCGCGTAATCGATGCGGGACCAACCTATGTTGCCGGCGATGGTGTAGCGATCGATCACCGGGTATCGGAGATTGAGATTCACTCCATAGTTCCACGAGTCGGTGCGAAGGCCGATGGTGGGGTCGGGGGTGGACTCGCGGCTGGCGTTGAGTTGAACCGCGCCGGTGGTTCGTCCCGTGCCTTTGCTAAACTCCAAGGACGCGGAAGGATTGAGATAATCTTCCGAGCTGTGGGTCGTGAAGGTGCCAAAATCCCATTTGAGCGCGCCGTTCACGCCGATCAGACCGGCCTTCCGCGCGTATTCCATGCCCGCGCCGCCACTGAGGATCAGGTCGTCTTCGGCGGCGGAGGAGGTGAATACGTTCGAGTCGTAGCCCGCTCCGACGTAAGCCGTTACATAAACCTGGTCGCGACCGTCGTTAAACCGAAACAAGGCGTGGGCGGGCAGGGCCCCGATCAAAGCCAAGAGCCCTGCGGCGGCATGTCGGGGCACGAAAAAGGAGGGGCGAAGGCGCATGTGCGTCGTGTCGGCGAGCGGAGCTTAAGGACGAGCGGGGCTGACGATGGGACCAACCTCCCTGTAATCGCGAATGGTGAGAATTGGCCGGAGCTCGCTGGAAGCGCCTTCGATCTCGTTTTGGCGTTCGGCCACGTCGAAATAGACTTTCTTGCGGGCTTGGCAGGCGCTGTTGACCATGTCTTCCAGCTTTTCCTTCTGGTCTTGGGGAATGGGAGAGATGGTGATCTCGGGCGGTTGATCGACACCGCGCTTGCGAATGACGGCCTGCTGGCCGGGTTGGAGCGCCTCGCCGCCCGCCATGTTGTCGCCGCGAAGGGTGATCGCTCCTTCGAACAAAGTCACGATCGTCTCGTCGTCGGAAACTTGGATCGCGGCCTTTTGCACGTTCTGGCTGAGGATGGCCACGCTGCCGTGCGGCGTGTCATAAATCATGGAGCTGCCGGCGACGAGTTTCCCGGAGCAGATGCCCACGGCGCCTCGGCTGAGCATCGTGCGGGTCTGCGAGACGGAAGGCTCGGATTCGAGATCGGTGCGATTGGGCTGGAAGGGCTCCTGGAGAAAGCGCTTCACGATGAGCTTCGTGTTGGGGCCGAAGTTCAAGCCGACGCCGTTGGACATCACCAAGGAGTTGGAGGAATCGGGCTTGGTCTCCACGATGGTCCCCTCCGCGTCGAAAACGGACTTCTCCGTCAAATCCTCGATTTTCTCGCCGGTGTTGACCTGAGAAAATCCCTCGACATCCGCGACGTAGAATTTGCTCGTGGGGTTGCGACGCTTGGATGCGGTCTGGGCAAAAACTGCGGCGCCGGATAACGCGACGCAGGCGCAAAAGCGGAAGAAGGCCTTGAGATGCATAAGGGTAGGGGAAGCGGGTGCGCTTTTGCATACAAGGGGAAGGAATGCGCCGAGCAATCCTACGTAGCGAAATGGGGTGAAGCCCCCATTCGCATTTGTAGCATTAAGCAACCACGATGTTTAGGATTTTTCCCGGGATGTAAATAATTCGTTTTAGCTCTTTTCCCGCGAGGTGTGGAAGCACGTCGGAATTGGCCTTTGCGGAGGCCATCGCATCGGCCTCTCCGGTGCCCACGGCGAGCAGCAGTTCGGCGCGCTTTTTACCGTTTATTTGGACGACAACCTTTTGCTCGGTGGCGACCAGCTTGGCCGCGTCGAAGCTCGGCCACGGGGCTTTTCCGACAGAGGGCGCGACCGACCCGCCGCCGACGCGGTCCCAGAGCTCTTCGGCCACGTGCGGCGCGAAAGGCGCGAGCAGCTGCAGAAAAGCGAGGACGTCGCGGCGGGCGATGCTCTCGGCCTTTTGCCAGGCGTTGACAAAAATCATCATCGCCGAAATCGCGGTGTTGTAACGCAGGCCCTCGATGTCTTCGCCAACCTTCTTGATCGTTTCGTGCAGGAGCTTGGCGAGATCGGCGGGCGTGGCCGAGGCGTCGTCGACGATCTTCGGGTTCGCCGCGGCGGTGTCGCGCCCGATGCATTCGCGCCACACCTTTTGAATGAAGCGGTGCACGCCCTCGATGCCGTTGGGGTTCCATGGCTTCATCGCCTCGAGGGGGCCGAGGAACATGAGATAAAGGCGCAGCGTATCCGTTCCGTGGCTACGGATGATGTCGTCGGGGTTGGCGACGTTGCCGCGGCTTTTGGACATCTTTTCGCCGTCTTCGCCGAGGATGATGCCCTGGTGGAAGAGTTTCGTGAAGGGTTCCGGGGTGGGGACCGCGCCGAGATCGAAGAGCACCTTGTGCCAGAAGCGGGCGTAGAGGAGGTGGAGCACGGCGTGCTCGGCGCCGCCGACGTAGATGTCGGGGCCGGCCCAATACTTCAGCGCGTCGGGCGCGGCGATGGCGGCGTCGTTCTTCGGGTCGAGATAGCGCAGGTAATACCAGCAGGAGCCGGCCCACTGCGGCATGGTGTTGGTTTCGCGGCGGGCGCGGACGTAGTGCGCGGCGGGCTTGGCGGCCGAGGCGGGCGCGGCGTGGCCGGTGGCGGCGTCATACCAGACGTCGACCCAGTCGGCGATGGCGGCGAGCGGGCTCTCGCCGGTGCCGGTCGGCTGGTAGGAGGCGACCTCCGGGAGTTGCAGAGGCAGCGATCGCTCGGGGACGGGCAGGGCGTAGCGAGTTTCGCCGTCGATCACGCAGGTGACGGGCGAAGGGGGCAGGGGCAGCGCGGAGCCGGCGGTTTTCGCGTGGGCGACGGCGGCGGCGTAGTCGGCCTCGTTTACCCAGAGGCCGGGAAAGGGTTCGCCCCAGTAGCGCTGGCGCGAGAAGAGCCAGTCGCGGAGCTTGTAGTTGGTCGTCGCCTGGCCGCGGCCGCGGGCGGCGAGGTCGGCGGTGATTTTTTTCTTCGCCTCTTCCCACGGCAGGCCGGAGTAGCCCTCGGAGTGGACGAGACGGCCGTCTCCGGTGTAGGGCAATTTTGTAGTGCCCTCACCATTACGGCTGTCGGCGTGGTCGGGCTCGATCACCTGGATGACGGGGATGTCGAATTTCCGCGCGAAGGCGTAATCGCGGTCGTCGTGCGCCGGCACGGCCATGATGGCGCCGGTGCCGTAGCCCATGATGACATAGTCGGCGATCCAGACCGGGATCTTTTGGCCGTTGGCGGGATTGATGGCGAAGGAGCCCGTCCAGACGCCCGTCTTTTCGCCTTTGGCGAGATCGGTGCGTTCGAGATCGCTCTTGGCGGCGGCCTGCCGGCGGTAGGCCGCGACGGCGTCGCGCTGGGCGGGCGCGGTCAGCGCGTCGGCGAGCGGGTGCTCGGGCGCGATGACCATGAAGGTGACGCCGAACACGGTGTCGGGGCGCGTGGTGAAGACCTTGAGGTCGCCGAGGGCGGAGTTCTCGAGCGCGAAGAGCAACTCGGCGCCTTCGCTGCGGCCGATCCAGGCCTCCTGCATGCGCTTGGTGGAGTCGGGCCAATCGACGAGCTTCAGGTCCGCGAGCAGGCGCTCGGCATAGGCGGTGATGCGCAACACCCACTGGCGGAGCGGACGGCGCTCGACGGGATGTTTGCCCACCTCGGAGACGCCATCGATAACCTCTTCGTTGGCGAGCACGGTGCCGAGCGCCGGGCACCACCACACGGGCTTGTCCTCGACGTAGGCGAGGCCCTTCTTGAAGAGCTGGAGCCAGATCCACTGCGTCCAGCGGAAGTAGCGCGGATCGGTGGTGTCCACCTCCCGCTCGAAGTCGTAGGACACGCCGATGGCTTTCAGCTGGCGGCGGAAGGTGGCGACGTTTTCGATCGTGACCTCGCGCGGATGGCGGCCGGTTTTCACCGCGTAGTTTTCCGTCGGCAGACCAAAGGCGTCCCAGCCGATCGGGTAGAGCACGTTCCTGCCCTTGGCTCGCTGATAGCGGGCGAGGATGTCGGTGATGGCGTAGTTCTCGCAGTGGCCGAGATGGAGACCCGCGCCCGAGGGGTAGGGGAACATGTCGAGCACGTAGTATTTCGGCTTCGACGGATCGATGGCGGGGGTGCGGAACGCGCCGGTGTCGGCCCAGACTTTTTGCCAATGAGGCTCGATTTGGAGGAAGTCGTAGTCGGTGCAGTTCGTGGCCATGGGAAAGAGGAAAAGCGCGGAGTGAAGCGCGAGGCGGGCCGGAGGGTCAAGGTAGGCTTGCGGGGAGGGGGCGGGAGACGCACGGTGGCGGTTTCGACCATCATGTTCACCGGAATCATCGAGGAAACAGGGCGAGTGGAGCGCTTCGAGCGCGGCGGCGACGCGTGGAAGCTGCGCATCGCGGCGAAGGCGGCCCTGGCCGACATCGCCCTCGGCGACAGCATCGCGGTCAACGGCTGTTGCCTGACCGTCGTCAAGTTCGACGACGCGGGCCTCGAGTTCGATCTCCTGGAAGAGACGCGCCGCCTCACCAGCATCTCGGCCATCGCGCCCGGCTCCGCGGTGAACCTTGAGCGCAGCCTGCGCTTTGGCGGCAAGATGGGCGGGCATTTTGTCAGCGGCCACGTGGACGGGCTCGGAGTGGTCGAGGTCTTCGAAGCGCGAGGCGCGGATCGCTACCTGCGGGTAAAGGCTCCGACGGGCGGCGGAAAGTATCTGATTCACAAGGGCAGCATCGCCATTGACGGCATCTCGTTGACCGTCGCGGAGGTCGATGGCGACTCCTTCGCCGTCTGGCTCATCCCGCACACGGTTGAAGTGACAAATTTGCGCGAGAAGCGCGTCGGCGATCCGGTCAATCTGGAGTTCGATCTTCTCGGGAAATATGTCGAAAAACTGATGCTGACCCGCGCGCCGACGGCGGTGCAGGCTTGAACGAACGATGCGCGCCGTCCTTCAGGCGATTTCCGAGGAGCTTGCCCGGCTGAAAGCCGCGGGCGAGCAAGTCGTGCCCGTGAGCGAGGAGGCGCTGGCCGGCTTGCGCGCGCTCGTGCGCGCCCGTTCGCAGGCCGCCGGAGGCGCACTGGCGGAGGATGCGGCGAATCGCCCGGCCGCTCCGCAATCGCGCGGCACATCCGCTCCTCCGCCTGTCGCATCGGTCGCGCGCAGGGATTTCGCGCCGCCTGCGGCCGCGCCCGTATCCGCACCGGTCATCAAGCTCGCGCCGGCTGCGCCCGCCGCCGGCGCCTTGCCTCCGCCGCCTCGGGTCACGCTTCCCGAGGGAGATAAGGCCGCGCGTTACGCCGCGCTGAAGGAGCAGGCGCTCAATCACCCGGTCTGCCTTGCGAACGTGCGGCCGGGGAAAAAGGCGGTTCTTGGCGTCGGCTCGCTCGACGCCAAAATCTTCTTCGTTGGCGAGGCGCCGGGTGCGGAAGAGGAAGTTCAAGGCGAGCCCTTCGTCGGTCCGGCCGGTCAGCTGCTCACGAAAATGATCGGCGCGATGGGCCTGAAGCGCGAGCAAGTCTACATCGGCAACATCATGTGCTGGCGTCCGCAGATGCCCACGCCTCCGGGCGCCGAGCAAATCGGGAACCGTCCGCCCACTGTCGAGGAGATGGCGTTTTGCCTGCCATTCCTGCGCGCTTCGATAGAGATTGTGCAGCCCGACTTGCTGATCGCCCTGGGCGGCACGGCGGCGCAGGGGCTTCTGGGCGACAAGTTCACCACCCTCGGCGCGGCCCGCAGCCGTTGGCACGATTTCGCGGGCAAGCCGCTGATGGTGACCTATCACCCGAGCTATCTTCTGCGCAGCGCCAGCAACAAGTCGAAACGCATGGTTTGGGAGGATTTGCTCCAGGTGATGGAAAAGGCCGGCCTGCCGATCTCCGAAAAGCAGCGCGGCTATTTCCTCTGACCGTTTACTCGTTCAGCGCCGCGATGGGCGAGCGCGCCCAAGCCGGCTGAGCGGCGCGACGGCGGAGAGGTTAGGGCGGGGCGAGCCATATTTCCCGGCCGCGCAGCCCCGCCGGAGATTTTAGGACCTCGCTTCAGGCGCGGCTCGATTTTCTGCGGAAACTCCTAATTCTCGCGACGTTCTCAGGCGACCGGGCCTCTTGGAACGGCCGCCGTTTTCCCCATCACCCACAACCTGTTTCCGCCATGTTCCGCGCCATCAAACGTCTCTTTATCTGGCTCGGCCTCGCCGCCGAGAAAGCCACCGAAACCGACGCCATCAACCAAGCCGTAGTCGAGCGCGGCATCCGCGACGCCAAGGCCAAGGCCGACAAGGCCCACTACGCCAACGGCCAGCTCGCCGGGCAGATCGCCCTGCTGAAGGACCAGATCAAGCGCCAGGAACGCCAGCGCGACGAGACCCAGGCCCTCCTTCAGGCCGCCGCGGCCGCGAACGACGAAGCCAACGGCGTGCATCTCGCGGAGGAGCTTTCCACCACCGAGAGCGATCTCAACGAGAACCAGGCGCAGCTCAAGAGCCTCGAGGACCTGTATCAGCAAAACACGACGATCATCGCCAACAGCCTGCGCGAGATTCAAAAATTCCAGCGCGAGTTCGAGGCCGTGAAAGCCCGTGTCGCCGTCGGTCGCAATCTTGAGCAGCTCGCCGGCCTCATGAAGGGCTCCATCGGCGAACTCCAAGGCATGATGGGAGACGAGATGGGCCAGTCCATGCAGCAGCTTCGCCAGGCCGCCGCCGGAGGCGAGGGCCAGATGCGCGCCACGCTCGACCTCGCCAAGGAGATGGGCTCCTCCATCCAGCGTCAGCAGGAAGTCAAAAAAGCCCGAGGCGCCATGCTCTTTAAGGAATACCAGAAGAAGATGGGCATGACCCAGCCCTCCGCCGAGGCCAACGCGCCCGCTCCTCAGCGCCAGAAGATCGGCGAGAGCTGATCCCGCCTCGTTTACGTCCGCCTTCGTTTTTCGTCCAATCCTCCTCTTCCCATGACCGCACGCGGCAAGTTCGTCGTCACTCTTCTCATCCTCGGCATCGCGGCCTTCGGCTCCTACAAGTGGTGGCACCGTCTCGCCCCGGCCGCCCTTGCCACCGCCACCGCGCCCGCGTCGACGAGTTCCACCGGCGGCCCGACTTCCGGAGATGCATCGAAGGCAGTCGCGGCCATTGATGACGCCGAGTTCGTGGCGCCCCTGAACAGCTGCCCGCTGCTCCCGCCTCCCGCGGCCTACGTTCCCAAGGACAACATGATCGACCTCGAGCTGAGCGAATACGCGGGTTACGCCGGCATCGTCGCCGCCAACGGCGGTCTCGAGCCGTCGGAAAATTCCTACTTCTTCCGAAAACACGGATTCAAGGTCCGCATCACGTTGAGCGAGGAAGAAAGCTGGCCCGCGCTGAACGCCGGTCGCATCGGCGCCTCGGCCACGACCGTCGACGTCATCACCGCGCATTGCCGCAATTTTGCCGTCACCGCCCCCGTGCAAATCGGCTTTTCGCGAGGCGCGGACGGCCTGGTCGTTCGCAAGGAGATTCGCCGTATCAACGACCTTCGCGGCAAGACGCTTGTCACCGCCCAGTTCACCGAGGCGGACTTCTTCGTCCGCTACCTCGCGCAGGAGGCTGGCATCGGCGTCAACCTGCTCGCCTCGCCAGGCGCCTCGCCCGTGGCCGACAAGGTCAACCTGCTCTTCGCCGCCGACGCCTTCACCGCGGGCGACCTGTTCCTCAAGGATATCAAAGCCGGCGGCTCGCAACTCGCCGGGTGCGTCACCTGGGCGCCCAAAACCACCGAGGTGGTCGACGCCAGCGAGGGCAAGGCACAGCTCCTCACGACCAACAAGAATCTCCTCATCGTCGCCGACATTCTCGTGGTGAACAAGGGATTCGCCGCCGCGAGCCCCAAAATGGTCTCCGGCCTTGTCGACGGGGTGTTGGAGGGCAATCGACTTGTCCGCGACCAGCAGGCCGCGCACCTCGACACGGTCGCCAAGGCCTTTAAGTGGAGCCGCGACGAAGCCCGCGAAGAGCTCGCGAAGGTCCACCTTTCCAACCTTCCGGAGAATCTCGCGTTCTATTCCGGCACGATCGACTCGGCCGGCAGTTTCAGCGGCATCTTCTCCTCCGCCATGCTCGTTTACGGCGCGCTGATCGATCAGCCGACCGACGCCGACAAATACATGGACGCTTCGCACCTGCAGGCGCTCCAAACCGCCGGCGCCTACGCCGAGCAACGCGTCGCGATCGCGCCCATCCGCAGCGCGGGCGGCGGCGCCATCGAGGGCGATCCGCTGCTCACGAAAGACATTCGGTTCCTCTTCGAGCCCAACTCCTCGACGCTCCAAATGAGCAACATGGAAAACATGAGCAATCTGGAGTCCATCCGCCGCCTGCTTCAGGTGAGCCCTGGCTCGACGATCCTTCTGCGCGGCCACGTCGACAACGCCCTCATCGATAAATTCCGCGAGCAGGGCGGCGAAGCCTTCGTGCGTCAGATGGCGCTCAAGGCGATGGAGCTCTCCAAGAACCGCGCGAACGAGATCCGCCGCGTGCTTATCGATCGGCTCAAGGTGGACGCCGCCCGGATCGAGACGATAGGCCGCGGATGGGAAGAGCCCTCCGGCAAGGAAGCCGAGCTAAACCGCCGCGTCGAAGTGCAGTGGTTCACGGTCGAGTGAGGTCGTCCGACCCGTTCGCTTCGAACTTACCATCGATGTCCGACCCCGGCACGCCGCCACCCTACCGCCGCTTGTTCTGGCGGGGCGCCGAGCACCTTTGGCTCGCGGTTTGCACCCTTGGCGTGGGCTTCGCCACCGGCGAGCCGCTCGGACTTCTTGTGGGCGGTGTCGCCTATGCGCTCGGGCACGTTTATCTGCCGGACAGCGGCTGGTTTCGCCGCCGCGTCGACGCCCGCCGCGGCGTGATCGAGCAGGCCGAGGCCGCCCGCCAAGCCGCCGAGTTTCAGGCGCAGCGCGTCCAGTTGCTCGACAACCTTTCCTCCGAGCGCCGCCGGCGCCATCAGGCGCTCGTCGTCGTGTGCGAAGAAATCTCGGCCGCCAGCTCGGAGCAAACGGGCGCGGGCGAGCTTTCGCTCTCGATGGAGACGCGACTGCGCAAGCTGGATGAACTTCTCTGGACCTACCTGCGCCTGCTGACCATCGAGCAGTCTCTTGAGACATATTTGGAAACCGAGCGACGCGACAATCTCGCCGCCAACGCCTCCGCCGCCGAGCAAGAGGTGACGAGCCTCGAGGCTGAGTTGCGCGACGGGCCCGGCGGCGCCACCGGAAAAGTCGCGGACCCCGCGCGCGAGACTCGCAAGAAGCTGCTCGCTTCGCGTCGCGAGCGTCTCGAGGCGCTGCGCCAGCGCATGGCACGCGTGGAGCAGGCTCGCGCCAATCACGAACTCGCCCGCTCGGAACAGGAGCGCTTGGTCGAGCAGGCCAAGCTGATCCGCGCCGACGCCGTGGCGCACAAAAACGCCGAATCGCTTGGCGCCCGCATCGATCTCAGCATCGAGCACCTCGCCGAAACGAACCGCTGGCTCTCCGATCTGGCCGAGTTCAAGGACCTGACGACCCAGCTCCCGCCCTTGCCCGCCGGAGCGATGCTTGCCAACTCCGCAAGCGCGCCGTCGCGGAGCGGCGCGATTCCGGAGAAAACGTGAGCGAGGACGACACGGCTTCGTTCGCAGATCCATTTTTTCGACAATGAGCGAGACCTCTTCCGCCCCGTCAGCAACCCCATCGCCCGCTCGCGCGCCCTTGCCCGGCTGGGCCGCGGAGCTGGCCCGCGCCTGGAACAGCGGGGCGCACAGCCTCTTCATCCTCCACGGCAACATTCACGATCTCTTCCCCGTCGCCGCCGCGCCCGCGTCCGCCGCCTACGCCGCGCTCGGGGCCTTTCTGCAACGCCGGCTTTTCCCGTCTCGCGCACAGGTGATGCACTACGATCTCGGCGCGGGGCTGACCTTCGCCACCGCGGCGATGCAGACCGCGTTTTTCGAGTGGTTGAAAATCTACGACGAAGTCGAAGGCACCGACTTTCATCGCATCGGTCCGCCGCGCGCATTCCCGCTGCTCTTGCCCGTGCTGCGCCGCTTCTTCCTGCGCATGGCGGAGGAAACGGGCGACGCCCGCGGCGTCACGCTGGTCGTAAACTACCCCGAGAAGCTCGTGCCCGAGGCGGCCGACGTGCAGGCGAGCTACGACGAGCGGGTGGCATTGGTGACTCTGCTCTCCTGGGCCGCCTCGCCGGAACTCCATCGCGGCGATGTCGGCGTGATGCTCGTCACGGAGACGATCTCCGAGCTGCATCCGGATCTCTTGCAGAACCCGCATGTGGCCCGGGTGCGGATCGACCTGCCCACGCTGGAGGAGCGCGCGGCTTTCCTCGGCTCCGGCTGGCTGGATCGCCACGCGGACGCCGCGTCCGGCGGCGCCTTGGCTTCGGGTTCGGACCTCGCCGTCGACGACCTCGCCCGCCGCACCTCGGGCCTGCCGCTGCTTCGCATCGAGCAACTGCTCGCGACGGCGCTGCGCAACGGGCAACGAGTGACCGCGTCCTACGTGAGCCAGGGGAAACGCCGCCTGATCGAGGAATTTTGCGGCGATCTCGTCACCTTCAAGGACCCGAAGCCCGGCCGCTCGCTCGACATGGTCGCCACCCACGTCGCGGCCAAGACGCGGCTCCGCGAGCTGGCGAAGTTGATCCGCGAAGGCCACCATTCGGTGGTCGAGCGCGGGGTCCTGGTCCCGGGCCGGGTGGGCGTGGGCAAATCCTTTCTCATCGATTGCTTCGCGAGCGAGTGCGGCCTGCCCGTGCTCGAGCTGGGCCAGTTTCGCTCCAAGTGGGTGGGGGAGACGGAGCGCCAGCAGGCGCGGATTCTTCTCACCATCCGGGCGCTTGGGCCGGTGATCGTGGTCGTGGACGAGGCGGACGCGGTCTTTGGCAATCGCTCGGCGGACGGCGACAGCGGCGTGTCGAGCCGCGTGTTCGCGGCCTTTGCGGCGCATCTCGGCGACAGCTCGCTGCGCGGACGCGAACTCTGGATCGCGATGACCTCGCGTCCCGATCTCATGGCGATCGACCTGAAGCGCCAGGGCCGCTTCGGGCTATGCGTGCCGCTGTTCCCGGCTCAAAACGCGGACGAGGTCGCGCAGCTTTTTGAAGTCGTGGCGAAGGTGCAGGGCGCGAAGCTCGGCGAACCGCTGCTGGCCTACGTGCGCGAGGTGCTTGGGTCTCGCCCGCTTACCGGCAGCGACGTCGAGTCCATTCTCGTGCGAGCGCGCGAGCGCGCGGTGCTCGCCGGGCGCGTCGACGCGCTAGAACTCGACGACCTGAAGACTGCGGTGGACACCTTTATCGACCCGCTGGACGAGAACCTGCTCGCGTTGCAGGAGCTCGCGGCGGTGCTGGCCTGTTCCGACCGACGTTTCCTGCCCGAACGCTTCGCCGCCGCCGATCGCGCGGAGATGCGCGAAGCCTACGAGGCGGCGCGTCGGATGGTGCGGGCTTGACCGAATGGCGCGGGCCGCACGCGGTCACGAGGCGAAGAGCACGCGGACCAAGCCAAGGCTGAAAGCGAAGGCCCAGGCGGGCCAGAAGGCTTCAAGTCCGTAGGCGCGGCCCTTGCGTCGCTCCCGCCAGCGGCCGAGGCGCATCATGAGGAAACCGATTAGGGCGGGATTGATGACCAGCGCGGCGATGCGCCAAGTCGCATTGCCCAACGAGTGCCGTGGCAAAACAAGCAGCGAAATGAACCCTGCGGCGAGACCGAGCATGGCGTAGAAGCCGACGCGAAGCCGATGGGTTGACGGCGAGCGCCGGAAGGTTTGGTCGAACACCAACTCGCCGAGAAATTCGAACAGGGCTTGAACGAAGATTTCGAGAAGAGGCTCCATGCGTGGCGCCATCGCGCCGAGCTTTCGGGCAATCCGTCAAGCGAACGCGGTCCTTGGATGCGGCGGACCTCGCGCCGCGTGTTTACAGCGTATCGAGAGTTTCGGCCGCGAGTCCCCAGCGCAGGTTATGGAGAGAGTGGTGGAAATGCGGCAGCTGCGCGCTTTCCGCGACCGCCAGAAGGGTGACCAGCGCCACGGGAAAAACGTCCGCGCGCGCCGCCGGCATGCCGGGTATGAGTTTGCGCTCCGGGAGCGTCAGCGGCGCGAGTTCGTCGATGAGCGCGTCGAGCGTGGACGTGGAGACGATGGAGGGCGTGTCCTCCAGGCTTACCCCGTGGAGCGCGGCCTTGAGGAGGCGCACGGTCGTGACCGTGCCGCCGGTGAAAACCGCCTCGGGCGGAGGCGGAAGATCGAAACGGAAGCCTGCGCGTTTGAGCTCCTGCTTGGCATGAAGCGCGACGCCGAGCATCGCGTCGTGGTCGAGCGGCGACGCGGGATCGGCGACGAACTTCTCCGTCAGGCGCACGCAGCCCAGCCGCAGACTGATTGCCTGGGTGATGCGGCGATCATGGAACGTGAGGCATTCGAGGCTGCCGCCGCCGAGATCGAAGACGTGAAAGTTGCGCAAATGCGCGAGCGCGGGATCGCAGGTCAGGCCGCGGCCGATCAGGTTTGCCTCTTCCTCGCCGGAAAGCAGGCGGATCGGGTGGCCGGTGGCGGACTCGACGCGGGCTCGGAATTCGTCTCCGTTGGCGGCGTCGCGAACGGCGCTGGTGGCGACAAGTACCGTCTTGGCGGGCGAGAAAGGGGCTCCCATTTCCAGCAACTCGCGGATCGCGGCCAGCCCGCGGGCCATGCCATCTTCGGAGAGTCGCGGCTGCGCGGCGCCGAGACCGGCGCTGATTCGCGCGTCGAGCGTTTTGTTTTTCAACGGCTCGATGACGCCGTCCGCGCCGCGGCGGGCGACGAGCGTTTTGATCGAGTTGCTTCCGATGTCGATGATCGCGACGGAGGGGAGTGCCATGGACTAGGAAGTGCGATAAGACGGCTTGTGGCCAAGCCCGATGATGCGGGCTTCCCAAACATGCCAGGATAGCTCGGCGAAGATCCAACTTCCGGCCAAGGCGAGGAGAGTGGCCAGCCAGCGGCCGGGTTCTGTCGAGGGCTCGACCTCCCTATGGCAACCTCCCCAAGCAATCAAACAGCCGACGTTTGGAGCCCGGGCTTCTCGATTTTGCACACCAACGGACGGCAAAACGCCGCCCGCGGTTAAGCGGGCGGCGCGAACCAAACGGAGAGAATACGAAGGTGCTTAGCGAACGCCGCCGTAGAGCTTGGCGCCGAGCTTGCCCACTGATTTTGGGGCGAAGGGAGACGCGACGGAAGCGACGGGCTTGGCGGGTTTGCCGGACTTGGCGGCAACGCGGGTCGCAGGCTTATCCGGTGGGAGCATGCGCGGCGAGGCCTCCAAATGCAGGGGCAGGGCGGGGCGCGGGGTCTTGGCCACGGGCGTCGGGTCGGCGGGAGAACGAGCGGAGATGAACTCGCGAATGACCTCCTCGCGGGCGCGCTGACGCTCCTCAAGCTCGATGTCCTCGACGGTGCGTTGCTCTTCTTGCTTTGCGAGCGCCTTGCGCATCTTGGAAAGCGCGAGGTTTTGGAGCTGACGCACGCGTTCGCGAGTTACCCGGAACTTGGCGCCGACTTCCTCGAGCGTAAGCTCGTCGCGTCCCTCGAGGCCAAAGCGATAGCGGATGATCTCCGCCTCGCGCGGATCGAGCGAATCGACAAGCGTGTGAAGCGCGGAGTTCTGGTTGCTCTCGCGCAGCTGCTCGAAGGGAGTCGCGGCGTTTTCATCGCCTACGATTTCGCCGAAGGTGGTCGAGTCGCCTTCTTCGCCGATCGGCGCGTCAAGCGAGGCGGGGCGCACGCTCACCGATTTCAGATGCGCGACCTTGCTGGTCGGAATCTGGAGCTCGATGGCGATCTCTTCGTCGGTGGGCTCGCGGCCTAGCTCTTCGGTGAGCGCCATGGCCGTTCTACGCATCTTGGAGATCTTGTCGACGAGGTGGACCGGCAGGCGGATCGTCTTCGATTGGTTGGCGAGGGCGCGCTTGATCGACTGTTTGATCCACCACGCGGCGTAGGTGGAAAGCTTGCCGCCCTTGGTGGGATCGAATCGCTCCACCGCCTTGATGAGGCCGATGTTGCCTTCGCTGATCAGGTCGAGAAGCGGCAGGCCGAAGTCCTTGTAGTCCATCGCGATTTTCACGACGAGACGCAGGTTGGCCTGGATCATGTGGTCGCGGGCGGCCTTGTCGCCCTTCATGATCCGTTTCGCGAGTTTCACCTCCTCGTCGATCGTGAGCAGAGGTGTTTTGCCGATCTCCTGAAGGTAAAGCTGGAGGTTGTTACGTTCGGGGGTCTCGGAAGGGGCGGCGGCGGCGCGAATCGGTTCGAGGAACGAGGGCGCGGCGTCGATGGCGGGCTCGATGGTGGCGGAGAGCTCGCGGTCGGCGCGGTCGGATTGAGCGAGAGCAGGCATTGATGGAGAGGGTTAAGTTGTTTAGGCAGCGTTGAACGTTTCGTGCCGGACGCCCTGAGGGTCGCGATACTGTGATGTGATACGCGCTGGAGCAATCGGTTCCGGCGAAAATAGCGGGGGAATCCACCGATATTTTGTTAAATCCATGCGGCGGTGGTGGGCCAAAGTGACCCTTGCAACATCGCTTTGTCCCTTTTTGCACAGGAAGAAGCGTCATGGCGGCGCTGGGCTCGGCGGATTATGCCGTGTCTCGTAAATAAACCGGCGCATCGCCAAGGCTCTACGAGTGAAACGAGAAAGGGCGCCGGGCCGGCGTTGCCCTCGGCGGCACGGGCCTCCGGTCCGCCTTCGCCTCGGTCGTCTTGGCCGGGCGTCCTTTCTCGCTCACGCTGCTCCGGCTTGTTTAGGACCTCCCGTTACGAGACACAGCCTCGGGATCGCAAAATGGCGGGTCGAGCGGTCGCGGCAGAATTCGCAAAGACACTTGTGATAAACCGCTGGACAGCCGGGACTGCGCGCGCACTCTGCTGCGACGTTTCGGGTGCGCAGCCGCCCGATCAGGCTCCTGTAGCACAATGGATAGTGCACCGGTCTCCGAAGCCGGTGATGTGGGTTCGATCCCCGCCGGGAGCACCAGATTTCGGTTCTGCGATGGGCACGCGCGCACCCCGCAAAGAAGTTCCCTTTTGCCCGTCGAATTCAGGCTGGTGGCATTCTGCCGGCTCGGGTGTGGTTCCGGCGTCGACCCCCGCCGTCAAATCAGGGGCCGTCTCCGGAAAGTTTCAGCTCGGTCGATAAGGATTTTTGCATGAAAAAGAACGTGCTCTGAAGGTCCTTCATGGCACGTTTCATGGTCTTACGCAGCCTCTCTAGATCATCACCACCAACCAACGCATGTCCGCCGCTCCCTCCAAGTCTCGCAAAGCCTCCGCCAAAGCCGCCTCTCCCGTGTCCGAGGCGCCGGCTGAAAGTCTCCATCGCCGTGTGTCGGACCAGCCGGTTCCGAGGTTGAAGGAGGCGATCATTCGCCACCTGACCTACACTCTCGCCCGGGATCAAGGCTCGGCCACCCCCCGCGATTGGTGGATCTCCACGGCCTTCGCCGTGCGCGAGCAAATATTGTCCCGCCTCATCGACACCCAGGCGGTTCACAACAAGAACAACGTTCGGCGTCTCTACTACCTGTCTCTTGAATATCTCATGGGCCGTCTCATGGAGAACAATCTCCAGAACACCGGTCTGACCGAGAC
>CAMLQS010000080.1 GCA_946482165.1 uncultured Verrucomicrobiota bacterium
CTGGGCCTTCAAGTTCTGGAAAGCCTCCACCGCCGCCCATGTGCGGCGCGCGGCGCCCTTGATCGCGGAGCTGTCTCTCGCGAGCCGCGCCTGTTTCGAGGAACTCGACACCCTGCCCGATCACGACTGGGGATTTGAGAAAAAGGGCCTGGTGATGTTGTGCCGTGAAAAGCACACGCTCGATGAAGAGGCCAAGACCGCGGCCCAGGCGCGCACCCTCGGCGTGCAGGCGGAAATCTACGATGCCGCGGCCACGGCGAAGCTGAATCCGGGCGCGCGCATGAACGTGGCCGGCTCGATCTATTTCCCCCTCGACTGCCATCTCTCCCCGCGGCGCTTCATGTCGTCGCTCCAGCGAGAACTGACACGGCTCGGCGTCGCGTTTCGTTGGAACACGGAGGCGCGCTCGTTTCGAAAAGACGGAGGGCGCCTGCGCGCCGTCGAAGTGGATGGCGGGCAGGAGATCCTGGCCGACGAGTTTGTCCTCTGCGGCGGCTCCTGGGCGCCCGATCTCGTGGCGAGCCTCGGCCTGAAGCTGCCGATGCAGGCGGGCAAGGGCTACAGCCTCACGCTGGAGAAGCCCCGCCATCAACTCGCCACGCCCTCCATCCTCACCGAGGCGCGCGTGGCGGTGACGCCAATGGGCGACACGCTGCGCGTCGGCGGCACGATGGAAATCGCCGGGCGCGATCTCGGCATCAATCCGGTGCGCGTGCGCGGCATCATCGACTCCTTCTGCCGCTATTTCCCGGAGTATGCGCCCGACGATTTCTCCGGCGTGAAGCCGTGGAGCGGCCTGCGCCCCTGCTCGCCGGACGGCATGCCCTACATCGGGCGCACGCAAAAATTCTCCAACCTCTCCGTGGCCGCCGGCCATGCCATGATGGGGCTCAGTCTGGGCCCCATCACCGGCAAGATCATCGCCGACACGCTGGCCGGGCGTCCTATCGCCGCGGCGAAGGCGGCCGTGTTGTCCCCCGACCGTTACTGAATTTTCCTCCCCCCCCTAAGCATTCTGCTCATGAACAAGAAGACCATGTCCTGGACCGGCGTCCTCCCCGCGATGACGACCGCCTTCAACGCCGACCTCAGCGTCGACCACGCGTTCGTCGCCCGCCACGCCGCCTGGCTCGTGGACAACGGCTGCACCGGCATCGTCGCGCTCGGCTCGCTCGGCGAGAGCGCCACGCTCCGCTTTTCCGAAAAAGTGGATATCCTGCGCACGCTCGTGCAGGCGGTCGGCGCTCGCGTGCCGGTTGTCGCCGGCATCGCCTCGCTCAGCACCGCCGAGGCGGTCGAGCTCGCCCGCGCCGCCGAAGAGGTCGGCTGCTCCGGCCTCATGGTCCTGCCGCCCTACGTCTACACCAGCGAGTGGGCGGAGATGCGCGCGCACGTCGAGGCGGTCATCCGCGCGACCGGGCTCTCCTGCATGCTCTACAACAACCCGGTCGCCTACAAAACCGACTTCCTTCCGGAGCAGGTCGCGGAGCTGGCCTCGGCGAACCCGAACCTCCACGCGATCAAGGAATCGAGCACCGACGCGCGCCGCGTGACGGCGATCAGGGCCATCTGCGGCGACCGCCTGACTCTCTGCGTCGGCGTGGACGACGTGATCGTCGAGGGCGTCGAGGCCGGCGCGATCGGCTGGATCGCGGGTCTGGTGAACGCCTTCCCGCGCGAATCCGTCGCGCTCTACGACTACGCGATGCGCGGCGAAAAGAAGAAGGCCTTCGAACTCTACAAGTGGTTCCTGCCCCTTCTGCGCATGGATACGGTTCCGAAGTTCGTGCAGCTCATCAAACTCGTGCAGCAGGAAGTCGGCATGGGCAATGAGCGCGTGCGCGGTCCTCGCCAGGTCCTCGTCGGCGCCGAGCGCGAGGCCGCTCTCGCCACTCTGCGCGTCGCCCTCGCGAATCGCCCGAGCCTCGGTTAAAGTCCATGAGGTGGACGGGCGCGTCCCTGCGCCCGTTGCGTTTGGCCCGAGCCACGGGCGGAGGGCCCGGCCCGTCCACCTGAAGTCCAGATCCGACCATTTTGACATACGCTCTCATGAACCTCGACGGACTCTCCCTCATCGGCGCGGCGCGCGGCGCGCCCGGCTCCAAGACATTTGTCGCGACAAACGCGAGCGACGGCTCGCCGCTGCCGGGAGAGTTCCACTCCGCCTCCGCGGCGGAGGTCGCGCAGGCGGCGCGCCTCGCGGCCGAGGCTTTCGGCGACTATTCGCGTCGTCCGGCGACGGAGCGCGGGACCCTGCTTCGCGCCATAGCCGCCCGGCTCGAGGCCAACGCCGCGGCGATCACCGCCCGGGCGGGGCTCGAAAGCGCGCTGCCTCCCGTGCGTCTCGAGGGCGAGCTGGGGCGCACCTGCTTTCAACTCCGGCTCTACGCGGCCGCGGCGGAGAGCGGGCTCTCGGCGGGCATCCGCATCGACCACGGCGAACCGGCGCGCAAGCCGCTGCCGAAGCCCGACCTTCGCGCGATGCAGATTCCGCTCGGCCCGGTGGCGGTTTTTGGCGCGAGCAATTTTCCCTTGGCCTTCTCCGTCGCGGGCGGGGACACCGCCTCCGCGCTCGCCGCCGGGTGCCCCGTCGTGGTGAAGGCGCATCCGGCGCACCCCGGCACGTCCGAAATCGTCGGACGCCTGATCTGCGAAACGGTTGCGGTGCTCGGTTTGCCCGAGGGGGTGTTCTCCCTGCTCTTCGACGCCGGCCACGAAGTCGGCGCGGCGCTCGTGACTCAGCCGCAGATCAAGGCGGTCGGCTTCACCGGTTCGCTCGCGGGCGGACGCGCCTTGATGAACCTCGCCGCCGCGCGGCCCGACCCGATTCCGGTCTATGCCGAGATGGGCAGCGTGAACCCGATTTTCCTCCTCGGCGGCGCGCTCGCCGATCAGGCGGAGGCGATCGCGACGGGCTTGCACGCCTCGGTGACCAACGGCGTCGGCCAGTTTTGCACCAAGCCGGGTCTCGTGTTCGTGGACGCGGGCGAGGGCGCCGAGCGGTTGATCGCGAGGCTGGCCCTTCTGATCGAGGGCACGCCGGCCGGCTCGATGCTTACGGGGGGCATCCGCGCGGCTTACGTGAAGGGCGTTTCCGGTCTGGCGAGGGCGGCTGGCGTGGGGTGTCGCGCGTCGGTCGCGGAGACTGCGGGGCGCGCGAGCGCGGCTTTGTTCGTGACGGATGCGACGACCTTTCTCTCCCGGCCGGAGTTGAGCCATGAGGTGTTCGGGCCCACGGCGCTGGTGGTGCGTTGCGCGTCCGCCGCGGAGATGCAGGCGGCGGCGGCGAGCCTCGAAGGCCAGTTGACCGCGACCGTGCATGCGCGGCCGGACGAGTTGGCGGAGCGTAATAATCTTGTGGATACGCTGGTTGGCAAGGCCGGGCGCGTGTTGTTCGGCGGTTTCCCCACCGGAGTGGAGGTCGGGCACGCGATGGTGCATGGCGGCCCTTGGCCGGCGACCTCGGACGGTCGCTCGAGCTCGGTCGGCACGATGGCGATCCAGCGCTTCCTGCGCCCGGTGTGTTATCAGAATTTCCCGGACGCGGCCCTGCCGCCGGAGCTTCGCGAAGCGAACCCGCTCGGGCTCGCACGCCTGGTGGACGGCCAGTGGCAGGCGGCGAAAGCCGGGTGAACACTTGGGTAGGGCGAGGTCGCGAGGTTCGCCGTAGCATGTGTCGGCGAACGTAGCGGCCTCGCCCTGCCTCGAACTTTAGCCAGTCGTGAGGTTCACGCGGCAGCCGCCGGCGCGAAGGGCCGCCATTATCTGTTCGGAATGGCCCGGGCCCCGGGTGCGGAGCAGGAAATCGATCGCCACGCTCTGGAGCGGCTGGTCGGCGAAGGTTCGCCGGTGGTTGACCTCGATGATGTTGCCGCCGCTGCGGCCGATGAGGGCCGAGACTTCCGATAGCGCGCCGGGCACGTCGCGTGTTTCCACGCGGAGGCTGACGATCTGGCCGCCGCGCACGAGACCGCGCTGGATGATCGAGGAAAGGCTGAAGAGATCGAGATTTCCCCCGCTGAGCACGAGCCCGACCTTGCGGCCGCGCAGGCGGTCTTTCAGGCGGATCAAGGCGGCGAGACCGGCGGCGCCGGCGCCCTCGACGACGGTTTTCTCGATCTGGAGCAGCAGGAGAATAGCGTCTTCCAGTTCGCGTTCGGAAACGAGGACGACCTCGCGCACGAGTTCGCGGAGAATCGTGGTGGCGAGCTCGCCGGGCTCCTTCACGGCGATGCCCTCGGCGACGGTGTAGGGCGCGCATTCGAGCGCTTCGCCGCGGAGGCGCGCGGCCATGGCGGGGAAACGGTCGGACTGGACACCGATCAGTTCGAGCGACGGGTTGAGCGCGTGGGCCGCGACGGCCATGCCGGCGAGCAGGCCGCCGCCGCCGATGGGGACGATCAAGGTGTCGAGGCCGGGTTGCTGCGCCAGCATCTCCAAGGCGAGCGTGCCCTGGCCGGCGATGACCTCGGCGTCGTCGTAGGGGTGGACGAATACAAGGTCGCGCTCCTTGCAAAGGGCGCGCGCGAAGGCGGCGGCCTCCTGCAGGTTCTCGCCGTGCAGGATCACCTCGGCGCCGTGGCCGCGCGTGTGCTCGACCTTCACGTCGGGCGTGTGGCGAGGCATCACGATCACGGCGGGGACGCCGAGATGCTTCGCGTGGTAGGCGACGCCCTGGGCGTGGTTGCCGGCGGACATGGCGATGACGCCGCGCGCGCGTTCCCCGGGCGTGAGCAGGAGGAGCTTGTTGAGCGCGCCGCGTTCCTTGAACGAGGCGGTGAACTGGAGGTTCTCGAATTTGAGAAAAACCTCCGCGCCGGTGATCGTCGAAAGGGTGACCGAGCGCACGCAGGGCGTGGGTGTCACGCGTCCGCGGATACGTTTCTCGGCGGCTTGGATGTCGGCGAAGGAGGGACTCATTTGACGTGCTCGTCGGCGAGGGCGGATCGGATGCTGCGCAGGCCGTAGACGGCGGCGATCTCGTTTCCGTTGGTCGCCTGAAAGCGGACGGTCACCTTTTGTTTGCCGGCGACGAGCTCGGCGGGGAGGGCGTAGCGGACGTCGAAGAAGCGCGGCTCGCCGCCCTTCTCGACCGTCTGCTCGGCGAGGCGTTGGCCGTCGACCAGGACCTCGAAGGTGCGTTTGCGCCACTCGTCGTTCCAGTAGGTGACGACGAGCGCGGCGGGCTGGCTCGGGTCGACGGGCAGGTCGAAGGAGAACCATTTTTTTCCGCGTCGACCGGCGCGGCCCATGGTGCGGTCGGGCGAGGTGTCCTCGCCCTGCTGGTTGAAATCGCGTTCGGGCTGCATCTCGCCGGGCTGCGCGAAGGCGACGGTGGCGGCTTCGAGGCGGCGGCGCGCCTCGGCCTCGCGGGCGAGCTCGGCGGAACGGGCTTCCCATTCGGCTCCGGTGAAGAGATCCCAGTAGACGGCGTAGGTGCGGCGGTGGAGACGATAGAAGGGCGTGAGCTCGACGTCCTGCTCGCGGCCGGCGCCGACGCTGCGGAAGACGCCAGGGCGATCCGCGACGGGCCGGAGCCAGGCGGAGATTTCGGCGTCGTCGCTGACAAAGACGGGCGGGCGGGCGGCCGCGGCGGCGTGGCGCTCCTCGGGGCCGAGGTCGCCGGCGAGCACGAGCGGGCCCCAGAGCAGGGCGACGCGGCGCGGGTTGTCGGGCAGCGGTTCGGCGCGGAGCGTCTTGGGCAGGGTGAGCGCGATCTGATCGCCGTCGCGCCATTCGCGGGTCAGCTCGGCGTAGCCGGCGACGACGGCGGGCGTGGCGACCGGCTCATCGTTGAGCGAGACGGCGAAGCCTTTCTCCGCCCAGGAGGGGCGGCGGAGGGCGAGGGTGAATTTCTGCGGGGAGGCGAGAGAGAGCTTGAGCGTGGCGGTTTCGCCTTCCGGGAAGTCGGTGATGACCGCGAGCTTCGCGCCGCGCTTCGCCCACTCGGCGGTGGAGGGGGCGTAGACGTTGACCCAGAGTTTATCGCCGTCGGCGGAGGCGTGGTAGAGGCCGTCGCCGTGGAGCGCGTGGCTCTCCATGCCGGAGCCGACGCAGCAGGTGAAGCCGTCGAACATGTCCTGATACTCGCGGGTGACGCCGCGGCCGACGGGCACCATGTAGCAGGTGCGGCCATCCTGCGGATCGATGGATGCGAGGATATGGTTGAAGAGGGCGCGCTCCTCGAACTCGGCGTATCTGGCGTCGGGGCGCACGGCGAAGAGGGTGCGCGCGAACTTGAGCATGTTGTAGACGTTGCAGGTCTCTGCGGTGCGTCCGTCCACGCGATGGTTGAGCTGGTCGGGCAGGCCGAAATACTCGTCCTTGCCGTGGCCGCCGGTGGCGTAGGTGTGGTCGTCGGCGACGATGTCCCAGAAGTATTTGGCGGCGGCGCCGGCTTTTTCCTCACCGGTGTGGAGGTGGTAGATCAGGTCGCCGTAGAGCTTCGGGACCTGGGTGTTGCCGTGTTTGCCGGCGAGGATGTCGCGGCGCTCGGAAAGCGGGTCGACGAGGGCGCGGTGCTCGAAAAGGCGGTAGGCTTTTTTCCAGCGCTCGTCGCCGGTGTCGGCGTAGAGATCGGCCATGATCTCGTTCATGGCGCCGAACTCGGTGCCGAGCATCTTCTGGATTTGATCGTCGGTGAGTTTGGAGAGGATGCCTTCGGCCCACTCGGCGAATTTCACCTCGACCTCGAGCGCGACGCGGTTGCCGGTGTGGCGGTAGGCGTCGCGGAGGCCGGCGTAGAGCTTGTGCTGCACATACCAGGGCGACCACATGCCGTTTAGGTCGAAGCCGCCGCTCTCGATGACGCCGCGACCGAGGTCCTCGAAGCGCTTCTTTCCGTCGACGAGGATCTTCTTGCCGTCCTGGCGGACCTCGGCCTGGAGGCCGCCGATGTAGCCGTCGCCCTGCGCGTCCTGAATGAGTTTCAGTTCGGAGACGACGTAATCGGCGCGTTCCTTGAAGCGGGCGTCGCCGGTGGCTGAATACATGAGGCTGACGCCGGAGAGGTAGTGGCCGGCGATGTGGCCGGTGAGCTGGCGTCCGCCGCCGTCCCAGCCGCCGTAGCCGGAATCGGCCTTGGGCTTGAGGCCGGCGCGCTCGCGCAGGTGGTAGAGCATGCGGTCGGGCTCGAGCTTGAGGAGATAATCGGCGTTGAGGTCCTGCGCGTGCTTGAGCGGGCCGCCGGTGAGACGCACGGCGGAGAGCGGAAGCGATGGCGCGGCGAGCGGCACGGGCGCGGCGGAGAGGAGGCCGTGCGAAAGGAGAAGAGCGGGGAGCGCGAGACGGAGGAGCGCCGGGGAGCGGCGGCGTTGCGGCGAAAAAAACATGGGCGTCGGGCTTTTGGAAATCAGGCTCCCCCGGCGCGGAGGAAGCAAGGGCGGCGCGGATCGTCTCTCTTTGTATTTTGATGATACAAAGAAGGCGCGGACGTCGGGGACTGGCGGCTGTTCACTCGCCGGCCATATCGGGGTCACTTCGACTTTTGGCTCAGCCGATGAATTTCGCTGCCGGCGAGAAGAAAAGCGCCCACGCCGAAAGCGTCGGTGCTGCGGGGATCGAAGCGTTGCGGGTCGGCGCCCACGGGCTGGACGTGGGTGAGCCGGCCGTCGGGTTGGACGCAGGAGACGAGGGCCTGCCAGGCCTTGGTCACGGCGGGGGTGTAGCGGGGGCGCTCGAGGAGGCCGTTGTTCACGCCCCAGGCGAGGCCGTAGGTGATGAGCCCGGTGCCGCTGGTTTCCTTGAGCGGATAACTGTTCGGGTCGAGGAGGCTGGAGCGCCACATGCCGTCGCCTTGTTGGAGCGAGAGCAGCTTTGCGGACATTTGCTTGAACTGCTCCTCGAAGCGCGGGCGCGAAGGATGGTCTTTCGGGAGGAACTGGAGCATGCGCACGAGGCCGCCCATCACCCAGCCGTTGCCGCGGCTCCAAAAGACCTTTTGGCCGTTGGCCTCGCGTTCGGAGAAATACGCGCTGTCGCGGAAGTAGAGGTGTTCCTCCTTGTCGTAGAGGTAGTCGCTGGTCTTCCACCAGTTCGTGACGGCGAAATCGAGGTAGCGCGTGTCGTCCGTCGCCTTCCAGAGCCGAATCCAGGCGGGGGGGGCCATGAAGAGGGAGTCGCACCAGGACCATTTGTCGAAGGCGCCTTTGCTGTTGATGCGAAGGTCGTCGTCCTTCGGCGCGGCGAGGATGGCGTCGAAGTGCGCGCGCATCGGCGCGATCATGCGCGGGTCGCGTTCGCGGAGAAAAAGCTCGGCGTAGGTCTGGCCGATGCAGTGGTCGTCGGCGAAATATTTGGTCGGGCCGAGCTTCCACTCGTTGGCCTCGCCGATGGAGCGGAGGGCGTCGCGGTATTTGGCGTCGCCGCTCGTGTCGGCGAGGGCGAGGAGTCCGGTGTAGCCGACGGTGACGACCCAGTCGTCGGGGCGGATGCGCCAGTCGTGCGCGAGGTCCCAGTCGCCGACGCGGCTCATGGCGGCGAGCACGGCGGCGGGTTCGAGGGCGGGGGAGAGAGGGGGGAGCGCGGCGGCGGTGGCGGGGCGGTTGATTTGGAGGGACGTGGTGATGGGGACGCTCTGGGTGACCCCGACGAGGAAATCGGGACGGCCGGTATTCAGCCACATGAGATAGGGCTCGCCGCGCGGCGCGTTGCGGACCACGGCCGGGTTTAAATTGTTGGTCTCGGACCCGCGAGTGACGGGCTCGTATCGCCACGACGTGCCCTTGTCAGGCGTGCGCCATTTGCCGATTTCCCAGATTCCGTTGTCCGGGTGGGAAAGGTAAACCGTGTCGATGTAGCGGTGGTCGAGGGAAGGTGTGACGATCGTCTCGGTTGCCTTACCTCGTGGAAGCGGCTGCGCGCTCGCATCGATGGGAGAATTGAACCACTTCTTTCCATCCCACCGGAGATAGTGGTGGGTCCGGTGTTGGGCATACTGCGATTCATCGCGTGCATAGACGATGGCTACGTGACCGGCGAGGCTGGCGATGTCCCAGACGTGGTCGTGGCCCGCGCCGTCGGGTTCGTCGAGGCGTTCGCACTTCGCCGGATCGAGCGGAAGGTCCTCCATGGCCCCGACGCGCGTGCCGTCTGCTTGGGTGAACACGCCGTTTTCGTAGCGCAGGAAATGGAGACGGTTGGTCTTTTCGAAGCTGGAGTGGCCGTCGGTGAACGCGATGTCGATCCGTTTGCGGCCGTCGCTCGAGACCTTGAGGAAGGGGCCGTTGAGTTGACCTTCTTGGGGGCGCTGCAGAAGGACGCGGGGCGCGCTCCACGTTTCCCCGAGATCTTTGGAAACGGAGAAGGAGGGTTTCCAGTCGGTGCCGCGCCAGAAGAGGTAGATCGCGTTTTTCTCCTCGCTGAGGAGAACGGCGGTCGCGGAGAGGGTGCCGATTTTTCCCGGGCCTTGGAAGCCGAGCGAACGTTCCGGGGTCCACTCGCCGATGTCGTCGGCCTGGGTGGTGACTCGGCAGAGCAGGTCGCCGTTTGCCCGGAGCGAGTAGAAGACCGCCAGTCGGCCGTCGGGAAGCGCGAGCAGAGCGGGGTTGTCGCCCTCGCTAAGCGCGAAGTTTTCGGCGATAGGCGCGATGCGCACCGAGCCGGAGGCCGTGTCCATTTCGCCGACTTGGATACTGTGAGAATTCGCCAGCCAGCCGGCGTAGATTTTGCCCTTTCGATAGATCGGCTGCGAATTGCTGAAACTACTCCACGAGCCCCGCGGGGCGAAGGTCGTGTAGCTGGCGGCGGGCGTCGTCTCGGCGAGACCGGATGACGGAAGGGCGAAGGTGAACGCGAGGGCGAGAGCGGCTGTCGCGAGGGGTAAGCGTTTTTTTGGGAGGATTCTCATGAAAGGGGCGTGATGGGGCCCGGTGACGGTCTTGGAGGCCGGGGTTGGCTTGTGAAGAGAATGGGGAGCTTGCGGGCGCGTGGCGAGCGGGCGAAGGCAAGGAACGGGACGCAGGCGGGGACAATCTCGGCGAGACACGATATTCGCGCGCCGTTTCGATCAGGGTCCGAGGGACCTTTCGTTTTATCGTAAAGCCAACCGGGGGCGGTCGGACGCAAATGCTCCCGCGAGCCGACAAATGACACCGACGGCGGATTCCACTCGGACAACGGAGAAGCTGGTTCCTATTGGTCGGAGGTGCCCGTGGCGGGCGCGATCAGGGAGCGCAGGGCATCGGGCGAAAGTTGTCCGTCGGGTTGAAACGATTCGCCGCGCATATAGCGCAGCAGGCTGGTCCGCAGCTGTCGCGCGGCGGGTCGACGGGCGAGGTCGCCGGTCAGGTCGATCGAGCTGAAAAGAAGACGACCGCGCCCCACCTTCGCCTCGAAGACGCAGGCGAGGGCCTGATTGCGATTGAAGTTGTCGATCACGCGAACGATCGGGCCGACCGGCATGGCGGAGATCGCCACGCCGCGCGAGCGCAGGGCGAGATCCCACCACTGCCAATCGGAATGCGCGGCGGTGGGAAATTCGCGAAGCGCGGGGTGCGCCGGATCGCAGAGAATGCCCATCGTGCCGGGCTGATCGGGGAAGTGCACCGGGCTCCAGAAGACCGGCACAAACCGGCCCGGGACGCCGCGGATTCGCTCCGCGGGCGGATTGAAAAGCACGGATTCCCCGGCCTCCAGCGCGCGCAGGGCCTCGTCCAAGGACGAGACGACTCGCACGTCGCCGGCTTCCTCATGGCCGGCGACCGGATACACCCAGACGTTCCAGCGGTTTTTGGCGGGATGCCCATCGAGGGAAACCTCGAGTTCCCAGCGTTCCGCACCGCCGGCCTCGGGGATCGGAAACTCGATCCCGCCCGCGGGAGTCACGGCTCCGGCCGGCGGCGAAACCGGCGCGCATTCGCCGCTCGCCACCACCGAGCCGTTGTCGCGGCGAATGGTCCAGCGGGGGGAAACGCCCTTCAGGTCGCGTTCGAAGTTGGCGATCTCGATGCCGGCGCGAAAGGTCTCCGCGCGTTCGTAGACGGCCTTGGGGAAGCGGGCGAGCGGCGTCAGCGGGCCGCAGAACTCGCGGAACGTTTCGGCCCGCATCACGCCTTTCGAGTCCCAGAACGCGTTGAGCAAACCGACGAGCGCCGTGCCTTGCCCGGGAAAATCCTGCAAGCCGAGCAATTGAAAGCCGTCGAACTCCCGCGTGCGCAGCGCCCGCTCGATCTCCTCCTTGTAGAGCAGCCCGGCGAATTTCCCGCTCGCCTCGAGGAAACGCGGGGCGAGTTCGAGCAGGCTTTTGCGCGCAAGGTCGTCGCGGATGGCGACGAGATTCGTCGGCACGAGATTGCCCGTGTAGCGGTCGATCTCCCCGAGATCCGGGAACACGGCGAATTGCCCGATCTCGTGGGAAACCAGCGGCGTGCGGATGCCCTTGGCGGCGGCATGGTAGTCCACGTCAAACGCCGGGGGGACGTCATTGAACACGCCTTGGCCGCGCACCCAGCCGTCGGCGGTGTATTGGGTGATGAAGAACTGGTCGTCCGGTCCGGGCGCTCGGCCGTGTCCCTTCTGGAAGGTAAAGGTCGTGGCGGTGTAGAGGCGCCGGTCGTCCTGCCGTCGCAGTTGCCGGACCAGCGTGTCGAGCGCCGGCATGTCGCCCTGCAGTTCGTTGCCGAGCGAAAGAAACATGAACGACGGATGATTGCCGTAGGTGGAGAGGATGCGTTGCGCCTCCTCCTGCAGGAAGGCCCACGTGGAGGGATCGCGGCCGACTTCGAGGCTCCAGTGGGGCAGCTCGATCTGGAGATACATGCCGAGTTCGTCGGCCGCGTCGAAAGCGGCGGCGGGCGGGCACCAGGAATGAAACCGCAGATGATTCAGCCCCCATTCGCGGGCGCGCTCGAAGATCCGCCGCCAGGACGACTTGTCGGTAGGCGGATAGCCGGTGAGCGGAAACACGGCGCATTCCAGCGTGCCGCGGAGAAAGATGCGCCGCCCGTCGAGGCGCAGTTCGCCGTCGTCCGCCTTCAGTTCGCGGAATCCGAAGCGCGTCACGAAGGGCTGAGGCTCGATGGGCGCGGGCTGCGCGACCGGCCGCGCTTCGATCTGGTAGAGAGCGGGTGAGAATTCGTTCCACGGGCGCACGTCGATTTCTTCGGGAAGCGCCCAGTCGAAGGCGAAGGCCGGGGCGCCGGCGGCTCCGAGCGTTTCCACGCGATCGGCGAGCAGGTCCCCGCGCGCGTCGCGCAGGACAAAGCGGAAAGGCGCGCCGGCCTCGCCCTCCGGCGACGCGGACAGTCGTCCCTCGATGCGCAGCGCCGGAGCCGGGCCGCGGCGCGGGAAGATCGCGAGCCGCGCGATCTCCGCCGACTCCTCCGCGCGCAGTCGCAAGGCGCCGAGCATCCCGTTCCAGATTGTTTGCGTATGGTTGGTGTAGGCGTGGGCGAGATACCGGTCGGCGGGGACGGGGTATTTCTTCTCCGGGAGGCTCAGGCCGGGATGGATTTCCCGGTTGTCGATGCGCACGAGCAATTCGTGCCGGCCGGGTGGAAGCAGGGCGGAGAGATCATGCACATGCGGCGCGACAAGACTGTCGGCCCGGCCGGCGTGGCGGCCATCCACCCACACCTGGGATTCCCAGAGCACGCGTTCCAGCTCGAGCACGATGCGTCGGTTCGCCCACTCCGGCGGGATATCCACCTCGCGCCGATACCAGGCGGGGCCGATATGGCCGAACTTCGCCTGCAAGTGGGCGAGATTGGTCAAGGTCAGCTCGGGTTTCATCCGCATCGGTTCGCCGAGGCCCGCGTCGGTGAGCGTGCCGGGCAGCCGGATGGGGCTCCAGGTCGTGGCGGCCGCGGGCTCTTGCAGGCTGACCCGCCACTCGCCGGACAAGTCGGCGGTAAAAGGGGCCGCGGCCAGAGGCAGGGCGAGCATCAGCGACAGGCCGAGGAGATAGAGACGGTGCATCGAGGGCGATCCGACGGGGATCGGAACATCATAGTTTTGATTCGCCGCCGCAGGAATGGAGCTTTGCATGAAACCCATGGACGATTTTATCGCATGAAAGCGAAGGTCGAGCAGCCGGTCGTCCGGAAGGGCTGCGGCTTTCCGGGCGAGCGAATGACGATCCTGCCTCCTTCGGTTCTGCGGCGAGGGCGGGCGCTCCCCGGATGTCGCGGGCTGTGCGTTACGCACACGGGGCGCTTCGACCACGCGCGCGGCCATTACATAGCAAGGCGGCGGGGGGCTCGGGAGTATGTTCTCATTCTCTGCCTCGATGGGGCGGGCGAGGGCCATCTCGACGAAACGCGCTGGTCGCTTCGGGCCGGCCAAGGCGTGTTGTTGCCGCCGGGACGGTCTCATGATTACGCCGCCGATGCCAAAAGCCCATGGACGATAATCTGGTTCCATTTCGTCGGCGTTTGGGCCGGGGAATATGCCCGCCTCATCGGCGGCGCCGGCCGGACCAGGAAGTTCACGGTGCATAACATCGAGGTGGTGGTCGACGCCTTCGAGGAGTGCCACCGGTATGTTTCGGGCGGATACACCGACGCGGACCTGATCGGCCTGAGCACGTCGTTCTCCCGATTTATGGGGCTCTGCAGAACCCTGCAGCAGCCCGCCGATCCTCGCTGTCGGCGCAGCCGGGAGCAGGTGCTCCGCACCATACGCTATATGCGCGAGAACTTGGGCCGCTCCATCTCGTTGGAGGAGCTGGCCCGGGCGGCCGGCCTCTCGATCCCGCATTACAGCGCGATGTTCAAGCGCCAGATGAACTGCAGCCCGATCGGGTTTCTCACCCGGCTCAGGCTTCAGAAGGCCTGCGAACGCATCGAACATTCGGACGACACCATCGCCGAGATCGGCTACGCGGTCGGATACGGCGATCCGCTCTATTTTTCCCGCGTGTTCCGCCGCCACATGGGAGCCACGGCCTCGGAATACCGCAGTCGGATCGGCGGATAAGACGGGCGGTTTACCGTGTCGGCTCCAACTTGAAGATCAGGCCGTCCAGAACGGAGTCGGTGTGGAGCTTGAGCTTCTGGGCGGGCGTGAGCGTCCGGCCTTCGGGCAGCCGGGCTTGGGCGTAGGCCTCGACGGCTTCGGCTTCGCGGCGGGCGGTGGCGAGGAATCGGGCGACGTCGTCGGCGGTGCCCAGGGCGGCGGGGGACTTCTCGCCGAGAAGGCAGTGCCAACGGTCGGTGTCGGCGCAGTAGACGACCAGGGCGCCGGTGGGGAAGGTGCCGAGGCGCGAGGCGGTTTCGCGGAGGTAGGCGTCGATGCCGGCTTCCGGAGTTTTGGCGAGCAGGCGGGCGCAAAGGCGGACGCCGGTGAAGCGTTCGAAGTTGGCCAACTTGAAGGTGAAGCCGCGGGCGCGCTCCCACTCGGTCGGGAGCAGGCCGTCGGGATCGTCGAAGGGGGCGTCGGGGCCGGGTTGCGAGGGGCCGGCGTATTTTTTCGCGGCGGCGATCCGGGCGGCGAAGGACGCCTCGGCGACGCGAAAGGCCTGCGCGTCGGGGCCGACGCGAAGGATGCGCACGCGCATGGTATCGCCCTGGCGAATACGAGGGAGGAGGTCGAGGCCGCCCACGACGTGGCCGAAGACGCTGTGCAGGTAGTTCAGGCGGGGAACGGGGCGGAGCATGAAGCACCATTGCGAGCCGTTGGTGTCGGGGCCGGAGTTGGCCATTTGCATGACGCCCGCGCGGTCGTGGCGGAGGCCGGGCGCGATCTCGTCGGGGAACTCGTAGCCGGGGCCGCCTTCGCCGGTGCCGGCGGGGTCGCCGCCTTGGACGACGAAATCGTCGACGACGCGGTGGAACACGAGGCCGTCGTAGAAGGGTTCGCCTTTGCGCGGGCCGAGCGCGCCTTCCGCGAGGCCGACGAAGTTGGCGACGGTCATCGGGGCCTGCTTGTAGTGCAGCTCGGCGACGACCACGCCTTGCGGTGTGGTGACCTCGGCGTAGAGGCCGTCGGGCAGCGGAGGAGCTTCCGCCGCGGCAAGGGCGGATGCGAAGGCGAGCGGCAGCAGAAAGGATAAACCGCGAGCGAAGAAGGAAAGGACCGAGATGGTGTGATTTCTAGCGCAGAGACGCAAAGGCGCGGAGAAGCGGGAAGAAAACATGGGAAAAGGTAAGGACCAAGGCGCGGACTCTTTGTGGTCCTTGGCGTCTTCGCGCCTCTGCGTTTGAAATCGTCAATCGGCGCCGGCGACGAGGCGTTTGATGGGGCGCGCGAAGACGATCAGAAGCAGGCCGGCGGCGAGGGGGAGAATGGTGATCTGGAGATACATCGCGGGCCAGGAGGCGACGCGGTCGGCGTGAAATTCGCCGGCGAGCAGGCCGGCGATGAGGCTGCCGAGCGAGGTGGCGAGAAACCAGATGCCCATCATCTGGCCGACGAAGCGGCGCGGGGCGAGTTTGGTGACCGAGCTGAGGCCGACCGGGCTGACGCAAAGTTCGCCGAAGGTGTGCACCAGGTAGGTGGTGATGAGCCAGGTCGGCAGCGCGGAATCGCCGGCGGCGACCACGCGCGAGGCGCCGGCCATGACGACGAAGCCGGCGGCGAGGAGGAGCAGGCCGATGCCGAACTTCACCGGGATGGACGGATCGAGATGGCGCTTGGCGAGCCAGACCCAGAGCGCGGCGAAGGCGGGGGCGAGCGCGATGATGAAGACTGGGCCGAGCGCTTGGAACCAGGCGGCGGGGACGGTGTAGTTCAACCAGTCGAACTGGCGGTCGGTGTAGCGCTCGGCGAAGAGGTTGAACGAGGAGCCCGCCTGCTCGAAGCCGGCCCAGAAGAGAGCGGACGCGAAGAAGAGCACGAGGATCATCGAAACGCGTTTTTTCTCGGTGGCGTCGAGGCGCCCGAGGGTGAAGACGCCGATGAAATAGGCGGCGGCGATGGCGAGGATGACGTAGGTCGCCCAGCGCGCGATGGCGATGGGATTGAGGGTGACGACGCCGGTGATGGCGAGCGCGGTGATCAGGAGGGTGGCGGCGATGCCGCCGAAAAGGAGCACGCGCTCGGCGAGGTGGAGCGGGCTTTCGTGGCCGCGACGCAGGCCGGCTTCGCCGAGCCAGGCGCGGGAGAAGTGAAACTGCACGAGGCCGAGCACCATGCCCACGCCGGCGGCGCCGAAGCCCCAGTGCCAGCCGAGGCTGGTGGCGAGCCAGCCGCAGATCAGAGGGCCGATGGCGGCGCCGAGGTTCACGCCCATGTAGAAGAGGGTGAATCCGGCGTCGCGGCGCGCGCCGCCCTCGGGGTAGAGGTCGGCGACGAGGCCGCTCATGTTGGGCTTGAGCGTGCCGCTGCCGATAACGACGAGGAGGAGCCCGAGGTAGAACGTCTGCGTCCACGGCAGTGCGAGGGTGAAGTGGCCCAGCGCGATGATGATGCCGCCGATCCAGACGGCGCGCTGCGCGCCCCAGAGGCGGTCGGCGAGCCAGCCGCCGGGGAGAGACATGAGATAAACGGCGGCGGTGTAGAGACCGTAGATCGCGGTGGCGGTCTTGTCGTCGAGCGCCATGCCGCCGCGCGTGGCGTCGACCATGAAGAGCACGAGCAGGGCGCGCATGCCGTAGTAGCTGAAACGCTCCCACATCTCGGTGAAGAAGAGCGTGGCGAGGCCGCGCGGGTGTCGGCGGCTGGCGGTGGCTCCGGATGGGGTGGAGGGCGAGGGCTGGGCCGGGGAGCCGGGAGTGGGCATGCG
>CAMLQS010000081.1 GCA_946482165.1 uncultured Verrucomicrobiota bacterium
TGCCCGCCTCGATCTTGGAGATGTCGAGGACGTCGTTGATGAGGCCGAGGAGGTGTTTGCCGGCGGCGTGGATCTTTTTTAGATCGGGAATCGCGTCCTCGTTGCCGGAGTCCTCGGCGTCCTCCACGAGCATTTCCGAGTAGCCGATGATGGCGTTCATCGGGGTGCGCAGCTCGTGGGACATGTTGGCGAGGAAGGCGGACTTGGTGCGGTTGGCCTCCTCGGCGGCTTCGCGGGCCTGGAGCAGGGCGGCCTCGTCCTGTTTTCGCTTGGTGATGTCGACCTGGACGACGACGTAGCTTTCGACTTCGCCGGAGGCGTTGAGGATGGGCTGGCCGTCGATGAGGAGCCAGAGCGGGGCGCCGTCTTTTCGGTAATTGAGGAGTTCGAGTTGAAAGGGGCGTTTCTCGGCGCGGGCTTTTTTCTTTCCCGCGAGAGCGATGGGATCGGTGTCGGGGCCGAGGAGGAAGTCGTCGGGGTGGCGGCCGATGGCTTCGGCGGCGGAGTAGCCGGTGAGGCGGGTGAAGGAATCGTTGACCCAGGTTATTTTGCCTTGGGTGTCGGTGATGATGACGCCGTTGAACGTGCGGGCGGCGACGAGGGCGAGGCGGCGGGCCTCGGCTTGGAGGCGCTCCGCCACGGCGAGGGCGTTGGAGAGGCGGCGGGCCAGAACGTAGCCGAGCGCGAGGGCGGCGACGATGAGCGGGACCATGAAGCCGAAGACAGGGAGGACGCGCGACCACGTTTCACGGTGGACCTCGTCGGGGCGGTGCGCGGCGAGGAGGGTGAACTTCCAGAGGGGGAAGGGCTCGGCGCGCCAGGACCAGCCGTTTTCGTCGGCCCAGGCGAGATCCTCGGCGTGGGCCCTCGCGGCGGCGCGGACGAGCTCGATGTCGACGTCGCGGGTGTGGAAAAGGGGGCGGCCCTCGCGGTCGACGAGAGCGAAAAAGCCGGAGTCGAGGAGGCGGGTGTCGGCGAGTTGATCGCCGATGCGATCCAGGTTTTCGACGAGGTAGCCGACGTAGATGACGCCGACGGTGGCGCCGGAGTCGTCGAGCAGGGGGTCGTAGCCGGTGAGGTAGGGACGCCCGAGGATGTCGACGACGCCGTAGTAAGGCTTGCCCTGGCGGATGGCGGCGATGGCGGGGCCGGAGGGGTCGAGGACGGTGCCGACGGCGCGGGTGTCGTCGGCGCGTTTGACGTTGGTGGAGACGCGGACGAAGTCCTCGCCGGCGCGGACGAAAAGGGTGGCGGTGCCGCCCATGAGCGAGGTGACGCGATCCACGATGGTGAAGTCGTGCGCGACGGGGGTGAGGCCGAAGCGGAGGACGGGGACTTCGCGGCCGTCGACGCGGTCGGTGGCGCCGCCGGGAGCCAGGTTGGCGGAGCCGAGCTGTTCGGTGGCGTCGCGGAGGACGCGCATGGCGGCGTGGACGCGCTCAAGGTAGAGAGCGTGGGTGGTGACGAGTTCGCGGCGGACTTGGACGGTGCGCTGGGCGATGTCACCCTCGAGGTCGGCTTCGACGGTGGCGCGAAGGTTGCGATAGCCCCCGAAGAGGGCGAGGCCGACGAGGGCGGCGACGAGGAGGAACCAGCCGAGGAGGCGGAGGTGGAGGGAGCGGTGCACGCTGAGAAGAGGGATGAGGGCTGAAACCTGAGACCTGAAGGCAGAGACCCGGCGGAACGGACGCGTTACAGATCGAAGCGGACGATGGTGAAGTCGTCGTCGAGGGGACCGGGGCCGTGGAGGGCGCGAACTTGGGTGTGCAGGGCGTCGAGATCGTTGGTGCCAGGGACGCGCGAGTGGCCGAGGAAGTCGCGGAGCTCGTCCAAGCTCCACATGTCTCCGGTGTCGGCGCGTTCGATTTCGTAGACGCCGTCGCTGAGGAGGTAGAGCCGCGCGGGGCCGGGGATGTGGCGCGTGAAGGTCTTGTAGAACATGCCTTCGAGACCGCCGATCACCATGCCGGCGCCCGCGAGGGGTTCGGCGGGGGCGGAGGAATCGTTCGCGGGCGCGGACGCCGGGGCCGGCGTCCCTCCAAGCAGCAGGGCGGGAGGGTGGCCGCCGGCGGCGAAGCGGAGCGTGCGCGTCGAGGCCTGCCAGACGCCATACCAGAGGGTGAAATACATCTCGTTTTGGCGCTCCATGAGGAAGGCGTTGTTGAGCGCGGCGAGGACGAGGCCGGGGTCGCGGAAATCGACTCCGGGCAGCGAGGAGCCGCGGAGGACGTTGATGGCGGCGGCGGAGAGCAAGGCGGCGCCGACGCCGTGGCCGCAGACGTCGAGGAGGTAGAGGGCGAAATGATCGTCGTCGATCCAGTGGTAGCCGAAGGAGTCGCCGCCGAGCTCGGTGGAAGGAACCAGACGCCAGTCGACGTTGATGGCGCGGCAGGGGCCGGGCGCGGGAAGGAGGGAGCGGATGTAGTTTTCCGCTTCGGTGAGTTCGGCGCGAAGGCGGGATTGCGTCTGCTCGATGGTGTGGAGGTAGGAAGCTTCCTGGTCGCGGAAACGTTTTTTCTGAAGCCCGGCTCCGATGCGCGCGCGGAGGAGGACGGGGTTGAAGGGTTTGGGGAGAAAATCCTCGGCGCCGTTTTCAATGCACTTCACGACGGCGGCGATCTCGTCGAGGGCGGAGATCATGATGACGGGGAGGTGGCGGAGGGCGGGGGCGGCCTTGAGCGCGCGGAGGGTGGAAAAGCCGTCGAGCACGGGCATCATCATGTCGAGCAGCACAAGATCGAAGGGCTCGGCGCGGAGGCGGGCGATGGCGGCCTCGCCGTCCCCCGCCTCGGCGACGGTGTGGCCCTGGCGGGTGAGTTGGCGGACGAGGACGTCGCGGTTTCCGGGTTCGTCGTCGACGACGAGGATGCGGCCGGGATCGGGGGCGGGGGTGTCGGCTGATTCCGCCGCGGAGGCGGCGAGGAGGGCGGCGACGTCGAGTGGCGGAGCGACCACGCCCGAGGCAGGCGTGGAATGGCCATTGCCTGATGGGGAATGACCAATGGCGGGCGCCAGGGTCACTCGGGCGTCGGTGAGGTTCTCCGTGATGAGCGTGAGGAGCTGCTGGGCGGCGCGGCGGATTTTGTGCAGGTCGGGCGCGTAGGTTTCCCCGTGGCCGGCGTCGCCGACCTCGTCGATGAGGAGTTCGCTGTAACCGAGGATCTGGTTGATCGGGGTGCGGAGGTCGTGGCGAAGCTGGGCGAGCGGGGAGGGGGCGGCGGAGGACATATCGGGAGGGCGGAGGGCGGAACCTGTTGCCTGATAGGGGGAGAGACGGTGGCGCGTGGAATGCGGTGCGGCGACGTGTTATTGAAGCACGGATGCGTTTTTCGGATTCCGCAACGCGGGAAGCGGTTGGCGATGCGGACGCGAAAAAGCCCGCCGGGGACGGCGGGCTTGAAAAGAGCGACAAACGCCGGCGGGGAAGCGTGAGGCGCTACAAGGCGCGGGGCTTGTAGACGGTCTGCTTGAGGCCCTTGGCGAGGAGGGCGCGGAAAACGGCGAGGTTTTTGACCGCGCCCAGCGCGATGAGCTGGCGGGCAATGTTGCCGACGGCGGTGCCTTCGAGCGCGAAGCTGACGACGGGCACGCCGCCGGCGTCGGCGGTGGACTGGCAAAGAAGGCGGTTTTTCGAGCCGCCGCCGACTACGAGGATGCGTTTGAAGGCCCGGCCGCTCATGCGTTCGAAGGCGGCCTTGGCATCGGCGTGGCCCTTGCCGAGCGAGTCGCAGATGAGGCGGGTGTAGGCGGCGAGGTTTTTCGGAAGGGCGAGGCGACGCTTCTTCAGGTGGGCGTCGATCGCGGCCTTCATCGATTTCGGATTGGCGAAGGCGGGATCGGCGACGTCGAGGAGGGCCGCGGGCGCGGGAAGTTTTTCGGCGGCGGCGATCAACTTCGCCCACTCGGCGTCGTTCTTGGGTCGCGAGGCGAAATCCTTCATCGTGCCTTCGAGGAGCCAGAGGCCGATGACATTGGTGAGCGGGCGGTAGCGGCCGTCGCCGATGCGTTCGTTGGAGATGCGGGCGGCGAGGGCTTCGGGGCCGAGCAGGGGCGTGTCGCTTTCGAAACCGACGAGCGACCAGGTGCCGGAGCTGAGGAAGAGGTCGGTGCCGTCGGGCGCGGCGGGCATGGCGTCGTAGGCGCAGGCGGTGTCGTGGCCGGGGACGGCGATGACCTGCGTCTTTTCGAGTCCGGGGAAGTCTTTGACTTTGCCGAGCTTGGTCCCCGCCAAGACGGGTTTGGCGAACCACTGCGCCGGGATGCGGAAATGGTCGAGGGCGGCGCGGGACCAGTCGGTGGAGTGGACGTCGAGAAGCTGGGTGGTGCTCGCGATGGTGAGCTCGTTCGCCATTTTGCCCGAGAGGAGGAAGTTGAAGAAGTCGGGGAGGAAAAGGCAGCGCGTGGCGAGGTCGGTGACGGCGGGGCAGGAGGCGACCTGTTCCTCGAGTTGAAGCGAGGAATTGTAGAAAACGTTCGGAATGCCGGTGGCGGCGTAGACGCGTTCGAGGGCGGCGCGGGTGTTGCCGAGGCGTTGGAGGCCGGTCTGCGTGCGCGCGTCGCGGTAGGCATGGACGGGCGCGACCATGCGGCCGGAGTCGTTGACCAAGACGTAATCGACGCCCCACGTATCGACGCCGACCGAAGCGAGCGTGGCGCCCTTGGGCAGCGCGGCGACCGCGGCGCGGAGGCCGGTCTGGATTTCCGACCAGAGGCCGGTGATGTTCCAGTAGTCGTGACCGCCGAGGGATTGGAAAGCGTTGGGGAAACGATGCACCTCCTTGAGCTCGAGCTTCTGGTTTTTCCAGATGCCAAGAATGACGCGACCGCTGGTGGCGCCGAGATCGACGGCGGCGAGATGGACAGGGGAGGGCATGAGCGAAAGGTGAGCAGTAAAAGTTGGTCGGAGGCGAAAACGACCTAAGAACTGAATCTACCAAAATCTACCAAAAACGCGCACCTTCTTCCAAGATGGGGATTGCGGGCGGCCTCGACGTGCTGGCATTTTCGGCGCCTTCGTTTCCGTCCATGGCTCACGCTCAATCCGCCCTGATCACCCATCCTGCGCGCCCCGCCGGCAAGCGCGTGCAACTGATGGCCACCTGCCTGTGCGACGCTTTCTACGACGACGTGGCGAAGGCCACGGTCGAGGTGCTCGAATATCTCGGCTGCACGGTGGAGTTTCCCGAGGGGCAAACCTGCTGCGGCCAGCCCGCCTTCAACGGCGGCGACTGGGCCTCCTCGCGCAAGGTGGTGCGTCACACGGTGAAGGTATTCTCCGGAGACCTGCCGGTGATCGTGCCGAGCGGCTCCTGCGCCGCGATGATGTTTCACGGGGCGCCACTCGAGTTCGAGAAGGAGCCCGACGCCGCCGAGGTCGAGGCCCTGGGCAACCGCACGTGGGAGCTGATCGACTTCATCGTCAACGGCCTCGGCGTGACGTCGTGGCCGGGCAACTACAAGGCGAAGGTCGCCTTTCACCGCTCCTGCCACTCGCGCGGCACCTGCACCGGTCCGGCGGCGCTCACTTTGCTTTCCAGCATCAAGGACATCGAGGTCGTGCCCTTCGGCGAGGGCGAGCAATGCTGCGGCTTCGGCGGCACCTTCTCCGTGTCGTTTCCGAATGTCTCGAAAGGCATGGGCGACTTGAAACTCGAGCACATCCGCGCCGCGCAGCCCGACGTCCTCGCCTCGATCGACATGAGTTGCATGATGCACCTCGGCGGTCTCGCTCAAAAAGAGGGCAAGCCGATCAAAACCCTGCACGTCGCGCAGATCCTCCGCGACGCGCTCAAGAACGTCTGAGTTCTCCTCCGCGCCCGTCGCTCCTCCTTCAGGTCTCAGGTTCCAGCCTCTCCGTCCCTTTCCGCTCTCATGGCTCTCCAGCAAATCGACCAGTTCGCCGCCAAGCTGCGCCCCGACACGCGCGCCGCCGTCTACGACGGTTCCAAAAAGGGTCACGAGAAGCGCACCGCCGTTCTTTTCGACCACTATCCCGATCCCGACCACCTCCGCCGCCTCGCGGGCAACATCAAGCAGCATGTCGTGGAGAATCTGGACACGCTCCTGCCGGCCACCGCCGCCGCCCTCGAACGCAACGGCGTGAAAGTCCATTGGGCAAACACCGCCGAGGAGGCGAACGCCGCCGTGCTCGCCATCATGCAGGCGCGCGGCGCCAAAAAGATGGTCAAGGCCAAGACCATGGTCTCCGAGGAGACCCATCTCGGCGACTTCCTCGACAAAAACGGCATCGAGTGCGTCGAGACCGACCTCGGCGAGTTCATCATCCAGATCGATGGCGACCACCCCTCGCACATCGTAAAGCCGATCATCCACAAGAACCGTCGCGAGATCGCGACCTCGTTCGAGAAACACGGTCTCGGCGCCTACAACGACGACCCGCAGACCATCACGCGCCGCGCGCGCGTCCACCTTCGCAAAAAATACCTCGAGGCGGACGTCGGTCTCACCGGCGCGAACTTCGTCACCGCCGACACCGGCCGCCTCGTCCTCGTGACCAACGAGGGAAATTCCCGCTTCTGCCTCGCCGCCACCAAGTGCCACATCGCCATGGTGGGGATCGAAAAGCTCCTCCCCCGCGAGACCGACCTCGGCCTCTATCTCAATCTCCTCGCACGCTCCGGCACCGGGCAGCAGCTCACCGTCTACACCGAGTTCATTTCCGGTCCTCGCTCACCGCAGCAGCCCGACGGTCCCGAGGAGATGCATGTCATCTTCGTCGACAACGGCCGCACCGACGCCCTCGCCAGCGACTGCCGCGACATCCTGCGCTGCATCCGTTGCGGCGCCTGCCTCAACGTCTGCCCCGTTTACCGCCAGGCCTCAGGCCACGCCTACCGGAGCGTTTATCCCGGCCCCGTCGGCGCCGTGCTTTCGCCGCTCCTCGCGGGCGAGCGTTTCCCCGAGCTCGCCGACCTGCCCAAGGCCTCCTCGCTCTGCGGCGCGTGCAACGAGGTTTGCCCGGTCAACATCCCCATTCCCGACCTGCTCCTCCGACTTCGCGCCCGAGGCAAGGAGGAGGGCGCGAAAGGCGCCGCCGCCGGCACGCCGCCGATGGGAGCCTGGTCGGTCCTCGCCTCGCAACCCGTCGCGTGGAAGACCTCGCTCACCGCCGGCCACGCGCTCAACTACATCCCCAAGAGCCTCATCCCCGTGCCTCCGATGCAGACTTGGCTGCGCGACCGCACGCTCCCCGAGTGGCGCGGCGGCTCCTTCCGCAGGTGGATGAAAGACCGCGCCAAAAAATAATTTTAACGCAGAGGCGCGGAGACGCGGAGAAAGCCCGGCCAAACGGTTCACCCGCTTTCGCCTGTTTTCCTCCTCTCCGCGCCTCTGCGACTCTGCGTTAAATTTTAGAATCCTTCGATCCCCGTTCCGATGTCCACCGCCCGCGACACCCTTCTCGCCCGAGTCAAAGCCGCCCTCGCTCCGCTGCCCGAGCGCGCGCCGCTGCCCAACTGGGACCGCGAACTCGTCATCATGCGCCAGGCCCGCGGCGTGGTCGACGCGTGGACGCTCTTTGCCGAGCGTCTCAAAAGCGTGAACGGCACCCCGCTCGCGTCCGTGCCCGAACTCGTCGATCTCCTCGCGAAGAACAACTGGAAACACGGCTACTGCGACCCCGCGCTCTGGCCCTCGCTTCGCGCCGCCTTCGACGCCGCGGGCGGCTTCACCGTCGAGACCGACTTTGACCGCACCCGCGTCGACGATTACCAATTCGGCATCACTGCCGCCGTCGGCGCAGTCGCCGAGACGGGCACGCTCGTCCTCTCCGACCTCGGCACCTCGCGTCGCCTTGGCGCGCTGACGCCTTGGACCCACATCGCCGTGCTGCGTCGCGCCCAGATCCATATCGATGTGCCCGCCGCCATCGCTGCGCTTCCGAAAGACCCGAACGTTGTCTGGGCCACCGGCCCCTCCAAGACCGCCGACGTCGAGGGCATTCTCATCGAGGGCGTTCATGGACCGGGGGTGCAGGTGGCGCTCCTGATCGACTAATCCGGGAAATTCCCGGTTGCGCCCTCCGCAGGAGCTTTCCGCGCCGCGCTTGACCCGCCCTCGCGCGGCCCGCTTTTCTTCCGCTCAACCATGAGCGACCGCCCGGCCACACCGTCCACCGTCAAATACAAGCGCATCGTCCTGAAACTCAGTGGCGAAGTGCTTCGCGGCAAAGGTGTCGACCCGATCGATCCGCAAATTTTGGAGGACATCTGCCGCCAGGTGAAAATCGTCCGCGACCTCGGCATCGAGGTCTGCGTCGTCATCGGCGGCGGCAACATCTTCCGCGGGCTCACCGGATCGCAGCGTGGCGTCGACCGCACCACCGGCGACTACATGGGCATGCTCGCCACCGTGATCAACTCGCTCGCGATCATGGATTGCCTGGAAAAGATGGGCGTGAGCTGCCGCGTGCAGTCCGCCATCCCGATGAACCAGGTGGCCGAGCCCTTCATCCTGCGCCGCGCGATCCGCCACCTCGAGAAGGGCCGCGTCGTCATCTTCGCCGCCGGCACGGGCAACCCGTATTTCTCCACGGATACCACCGCGGCGCTCCGAGCCTCCGAAATCCGCGCCGACATCATCATGAAGGCGACCAAGGTCGACGGCATCTACAACAAGGATCCGAAGAAGCACGCCGACGCGGTCCGCTACGACAGCCTCACCTTTATCGAGGCCCTCAAGCAGCGGCTCAACGTCATGGACAGCACCGCCTTCTCGCTGTGCCTCGACAACAACATGCCGATCCTCGTGTTCGATCTCCACGCGCCCGACGCCATCACGCGCGCCATCCACGGCGAGCCCGTGGGCACCTTGGTGCATAGCTGACGCGCGGCATACCCGTTCGCCGTTTAGCCGCTCCCCGGGAGCGGCTTTTCCGTTCTTATAGCTTCGGCTCGGGCGCCCACCGCGCTCTCGACAAGTCCGCCCGCTCCGGCGAATAGTGCCCGTTTTCCCTTCCTTAACCCATACGTCGCCATGTCCTCCCCCTTCCTCTCCGACGCCCAGGCCCGCATGAAGAAAGCCGTGGATCATACCCTCCACGAGTTTTCCAACATCCATACCGGCAAGGCTTCGCCGACCATGGTCGAGGGCGTGATGGTCGAGTCCTACGGTTCGATGATGCGCATCAAGGACTGCGCCGCCATTTCCACCCCCGATTCCCGCCAGATCGTCGTCCAGCCTTGGGACAAGGGCTCCCTCCAAGCCATCGTGAAGGGCATCCAGATCGCCAACATCGGCCTGAACCCCCGCATCGATGGCAGCGTCGTCCGCATCGGTTTGCCCGAGATGAGCCGCGAGCGCCGCCAGGAGTTTGTGAAGATCGCCCAGCGCTTCGCCGAGGAAGGCCGCGTGCAGGTTCGCAATTCCCGTCGCGACACGCTTGAGGCGCTCAAGAAGGCCAAGCTCCCCGAGGACGAGGCCAAGCGCGTGGAAAAGGACATCCAGGCCGCCACCGACAAGGCCATCGCCGAGATCAACGCGCATCTCGCCTCCAAGGAAAAGGATCTGCTCACCGTCGGCTGAGCGCGGCCGCAAGGCCGCGCTGTCGAAGGTCGGGAGGTCAAAGGTCGAACGTCACTACCGCGCGGCGAGCCGCGCCACGATCGCCCCTTGGCCATTCGACCTTCGGACCTGCGACTTCCGTCTCCGTTTCCCATGTCCGCCGCCGCCCTCCCCAAACGCGTCGTCGTCAAGCTCGGCACCGGCGTGCTCACGCACGGTATCGGCCAGCTGAATACCGCGCGCATCGACGCCCTCGCCGCCGGCATCGCCGGCCTGCGCGCCTCGGGCGTCGAGGTGATCGTCGTTTCCTCCGGCGCCGTCGGCCTCGGCATGGGGCGCCTCGCGCTGAAGAAAAAGCCCGCGGACGTCTCGAAAAAGCAGGCCTGCGCCGCCATCGGCCAGTCGCTGCTCATGCAGACCTGGCAGGGCGCCTTCGACCCGCACCGCACGACCGTCGCCCAGGTTCTCCTGACCCACGAAGACATGCGTTCGCGCCACCGCCATCTCGGGGTGAAGGCCTGCCTCGAGGAGCTGATCGGCTACGGCGTGGTGCCCGTGATCAACGAGAACGACACGGTGAGCGCCGCCGAGATCAAGTTCGGCGACAACGACACGCTCTCCGCCATGGTCGCCGCGCTCGTCGGCGCCCAGCACCTCGTCATCCTGTCCACCGCGCCCGGGCTGATCGACATGAAGGGCACGGGCAAAATTCTGCCCGTCGTCGAAAAAATCACGCCCGAGATCGAGGCGATGGCCGGCGGCACGACCGATGTCACCGCGACCGGGGGGATGATCTCGAAAATTTCCGCCGCGAAGGTCGCGCTGCGCGCCGGCTGCGGGGTCTTCATCGCGAGCGGCTCGGAGCCGGACATCCTTGCGCGGCTCTTCGCGGGAGACAACCCGGGCACGTTCTTCGTCCCTGCCGGCGAGCCGCTCGAGTCCCGGAAGCGCTGGATCGCCTTCTATCAGCGTCCCGCCGGCGCCATCGCGATCAACGCCAACGCCGTTCCCGTGCTTCGCGAGCAGGGCCGCAGTCTGCTGGCCATCGGCGTGACGGGCGTGCGCGGCCGTTTCGCCGCCGGGGACGTTGTGAATATTCTTGGTCCGGACGACGCGGTGCTGGCGCGAGGCGAGGCGGCCTTCGATGACGCGGAGGTGCGCGCCATCGCCGGAAAGAGCACGGACGAGCTTCGTCCGCTTTTCCCGGGCCGGAAGCGCCTTGAGGTGGTGCACCGCGACCATCTGGTGGTTTTGTGACGCCGGCCGGCGTTGATCACCGCGGTCAGGCCGACTCCGGCAACTATTCCGCCTGCCAACATTTCCTAACGGGTCGGCGTAGGCGGCCTAATAGGTCCGGTATTCCGGTGAAGCCCCGCGCGGACTTTGCTTTGCATGCGGTTTTAATTTTGTTCACGTAGCGGGGCTTATGGCCAACACCGCTACCCTTCATATCGACGGCAAGGAACTCCAATTACCCGTAATCATTGGTTCTGAAGGGGAACGGGCGGTAGATATCGGCAAGCTCCGCGCGGACACGGGTTACATCACCTACGACGACGGCTTCGGCAACACCGGGTCCTGCCTCAGCAAAATCACGTTTATCGACGGCGAAGTCGGCGTGTTGCGCTATCGCGGCTATCCGATCGAGCAGCTGGCCGAGAAGTCCAACTTCATCGAAAGTTCGCTGCTGGTGATGAACGGCGAGCTGCCCACGCCGGACGCGCGCGCGGCCTTTTCGCAGCTTCTCACCGCCAACGCGCCCCTCCGCGAGGGTTTGGTGCGCTTCATCCAAAGCTTCCCTCGCGACGCGCATCCGATGGCGGTGCTCTCCGCCACCCTCAACGCGCTCGGCGCCTATTATCCGCACCTCGCGAGCAACAACCACCAGAACGATCTCGAGCATTTCGACGAGGCCGCCGCGATCGCCATCTCCAAGGTCCGCACCATCGCCGCGCACACCTATCGAGTGAGCAAGGGGCTGCCCTTCAATTATCCGAATCCAAAACTTGGATACTGCGAGAACTTCCTGCACCTGATGTTCTCCGAGCCCTACGCGGAATACGTGCCGACCCCCGAGGTCGCGCAGGCGCTCAACCTCTTCCTTCTGCTCCACGCCGACCACGAGCAGAACTGCTCCACCTCGACCGTGCGCATGGTGGCCTCGGCCGGAGCGAATCTCTTCGCCTCGATCTCGGCCGGCGTGAACGCCCTCTGGGGTCCGCTGCACGGCGGCGCCAACATGGCGGTGATCGAGATGTTGAAGAACATCCACGCCGAGGGCGACGACGGCACCAAGTTCATCGCCGCGGCCAAGGCCGGCAAGGGCGAGCGCCTGATGGGCTTCGGCCACCGCGTCTACAAGAACTACGATCCGCGCGCGAAGATCATCAAGACCTCCTTCTACAAGGCCCTCGCCTCGCTCGGCATCAAGGACGACCCGCTCCTCAACATCGCGATGAAGCTGGAGGATTGCGCGCTCAACGACCCGTATTTCGTGCAGCGCAAGCTCTACCCGAACGTCGACTTCTACTCGGGCCTGATCATGCGCGCGCTGGGCATCCCGGAGAACATGTTCACGGTGATGTTCGCCATCGGCCGCATGCCCGGCTGGATCGCGCAGTGGCGCGAGGTCGCCGCCAATCCGAAGCTCAAGATCTACCGCCCCCGCCAGGTCTACGTCGGCGAGCCGCAACGCAATTACGTCCCGGCGAATCTGCGCCAGGGTTGATGGAATGCGGCGCATTCGCGCCGCGTGTTCCGCGGTTCGACAGAAATTCCCAAAGGCCGGCTCCGTGGAGCCGGCTTTTTCGTATAGCGGTGCTCGTGCCGGGCGCGAAGGAAGCGAAGAACGCGGGCGCGCCCCCGCGTGTCACATCACCCTAGATTCGGCGATAGCCCCGGCGAAAGATCGCTCAAGTTGCTGAATCAGATGGTGATTGCGGCGACCCGAAGGCGCACCCGGCGGGTGCGTCGAGTGGTCGATGCGATCAGCAGATGGTCAGCAGGTTGTGCGAGATGAGTCGCGGCTATCGCCGGATCTAGGATCACAGGTGCGGGGCCGATCCGGCGTGACGACGGTTTTGCAGCGTGGAAGACGACAGTTGCCACGAAAAGGCCGGCTCCCGAGGAAGCCGGCCTTTTCGTGACCTGAACCACAGTTTGCCGACGCTTAGGGCGCGGGCGTGGCCGGGTTCTTGAATTGGACGCGGCCGGAAACGGTTTGCTCGGCGCCGCCGGAGATAGGCTTCACGAGGGTGAAACCTTCCGCGGTGACGGAGCCTCCGGCAAGGTTCTCGGCCATCAGGAACGCCCCCTCGAACGGCACCGTCCGGGAGATTGTTCCATCGACGAGGCGGAAGCTGCCTTTGAAAACGCCCGTGCGGGTGTCGAGCGTTCCTTTGAACTGCGAGGCGTCATTGGCCGCGAAGTCGGCGAAGGGCGCGATCGGCACTTTGTAGGTCACGCCGAGCAGGGCGGGCAGTTCGCCCGAGGAGGCGCCGAGCTCGGCGCCGGAGAGGACGAGTTCGGTTTTGCCCTTGTTGGCCGTCTGATCGTGCGCGAAGCCGAAATCGCCGAACGTGCTGGGATACCAAGGCTCGAGCCGGATATTCAGACCGAGCGGACCGAAGCCCGCGCGATAGTTGGCGGAGGTGGGAAGCGCGGGCTTGGTCCAGTAGGCATCGGTGCCGGCGCCCGGCGCGACGTAGTGACGCTGGAAGAAGAAGTAGGGCTGGAACTTCGTGACGGAGGTCATCGGCAGCTCGGCGCTAAGCACGCCGCCGTTGACGGCGACACCGTGGGGGCGGGCGAAGAGGCGGATGCTCTTGTCGACCGCTCCGCGGACCGAGGTGGTCAACGGCGTGCCATCGGCAAGCTTGCCCTTGAAGTTGAGGCGGCCGTTCGCGGCGGCGGGAGCGGTGGCGTAGCCGCTGCCGGCGGGGAAAGGACGCTCGTCGTCGGATTCGTCGTCGAGCAAGGCCGGTGTGGTGATCGCGAGGTTGTAGGAGCCGACGTTGGCCCAAGGCGGAGGATTTGCCTTGGAGTGCGCGCCGATCTGACGGCCGGGATTGCCGGAGGGCAGGGTGTCCGCGTCACCGTCGTCGGGAATGAGGAGAGCGGACGCGATTTCGACGAGCCCGGACGAAGGGGTCTCGCGGGTGCTCAACTTCACCGAGACGTAGCCGTCCTCGGTGATGGCGAGGTCCGTGAGCACGTAGGCGCGGCCGGCAGGGGCGCCCGGGCGGGCGGCGACCACGGGCGCGGCGAAGGAAAGGGTGCCGGTGTCGTAGTCGCGGACCACGCGGCCCTTGAGCGGAATGGGTTTCTTGTCCTGCGCGGTATCGAGCGTGCCGGTGAGGACGCCGACTCCGGAGATCGTGAGCGAGAGTTTGGCGATGTGGACGCCGTCCGCGGGGCTGAGCAGCGCCTCGAAATCGCCGACCGAGCCGCCGACCAAGGGCTCGACGAGGATGTAGTAGGTGCTGGAGAGGCGGCTGGCTCCTTCGGTGACCGTGAGAACGACTTTGTAGAGGCCGGGCTTGCCGGTGATCACGCCGGTGATGATGCCTTCGTTGTTGATCGAGAGGCCGGTGGGGAGTCCCGTTGCGGAGTAGCTTCGGCTCGTTTCAGGCGACGGCGCCGGAGTGCCGGGCAGGACGAAGCTGTTATTCGTTACCAAGAAGAGGACGCCGGAGACGATGCGCAGCGTCGCGGGGGCGCTGATCGCCTCGCCCGCGGTCGGGCCGAAGGGGGCGGGGGCAGTCTTGAGGACATTGCGCAGCACGCACCGGTATTGGGTGCCGTCGAGGGCGAGTCCGAAGCCGGCGGTGGTGTTGGCGTCGGAGGGGAGGCGGATGGTGAGCGTGGAGCTGGTGACGTTGGAGTAGGGCGTGGGCGCTCCGGGAGAGGCGGGGGTGGTGTCGGTGGCTGCGGTGGGCGGGACGTGGTTGACGAGGTTATCCCACTGCCCGGTGGCGGCGTTCAGGCGCTGCCACTGGTATTTGACGGGGGTGTTGGACGCGGCGGGTTTGGCGGCAACGGAGATCGTCGTCTTGTTATTGAGGTCGCCCTCGGCGTGCGAAAGGAAGCCGTGGACCATCTTCGCCGGCTGGGTGGCGACTCCGACCGGGACGGTGGTGATGCGCAGCGTGGTGGGCGCTCCCGGCAGTGAAACGGGACCGTCGCCAAGGTCATGCGAGATGACGCAGCGGAACTGGTTCAGGTGGAGCGCGAGGGTGTCGAGCGTGTTGATGTCCTGGGAGTTCGCCGCGGGGGTTTCCGGGCCGGTGAGGCGAACGACCAGCGTGGCGGTCTTGGTGCCGGAGAAGGCGCTGGGGACGGAGGGAAACTCAGGGTTTTCATTGGTGCCGGTGCCTTTCACCGCGGCTTTGCGATCGACGAGGGCGATCCAGTCGCCGTTCGGGGCCTTGCGCTGCCACTGGTAGTTCGGCGCGGGATAGGTGCCGCCGACCGCGGGTGCGGAGAGGCTGAAGGAGGTGCCGAGCTTGGCGGTGGTGTTGGCCGCGAGTTTACCGGTGAAGGCGAGGGTGGTGGTGACGGTGAGCGTGGTGGGCGCGCCCTCGGCAAGCGGGGCGGTGAAGGCGTCGGAGTTGGCCACCACGAAGCGGAACTGGTCGCCACTGAGGTCGAGGGCGGCGCCAACCTCGTCGGCGTTCGAGCCGGTGAGGCGGACGGTGAGCGTTTCGGTGTTTACGCCCGAGTAGGCGGTAGGCGCCTCGCTGGTGGAGTCGACCAGATCAACCCAGGGCGAACCGCTGTCGGAGCGGCGCTGCCATTTGATCGCAAGGGGCCACGCCGTGATATCCGCGTTGAGCGTGAAGGTGGAGCCGAGGGCGGCCTTGGTGGCGGCGGGGAGCTGCTTGATGACGCGAGGCGGGCCGTTGCGGGTGACGGTGTAAACGGTGTCCGTATAGTGGCCGCTGAGGGCGGTGGCGCGGACGGTGATCAGGGCGCGACCGCCGAATTTGCCGGGGACGACTTTCAACACGCCGCGCGTGATGGTCGGGGTGGCGGCGGAGGGGTTGTCGTTGGCCGCGATGGAGAAGTTGATCGGGCTCGTCTTGGCCGAGGCGGGAACGGACGCGGCGTCGACGGTGCGGAGGGTCGGGAAGGTGACGAAGTGGGACGCGGTTAGGTTGCCGCCAGTAAAGTTGCGAAGGGGGACCGTATCGAAAGTCGATCCGCTCCCGTCGACGTCCAAGGCAGGGAGGCCGGCGATGCGGTCGAAGATCTTCATGCCGTCGCCCATGACGCGGGCGAAGACGGTGAAGCCGCCGTTCTGGTTGTCGAGATTGCCGCGGTTGTCGGCGAGGTTGACGAACCACTCGTTGGTCGCGGAGTTCACCTGGCCGCCGAGCTTGGCCATCGCGAGCGTGCCGCGGGTGTTGGCCACTTTGAACTCGTTGTTGACGGCGGCCTTTTTCGTTACGGTGAGGAGGTTGAGCGGCGGGGCGATTTTGTAGCCGCCGGTCTGCACGACGAAGCCTTTGACCGAGCGGTGCACGAAGACGCCGTCGTAGGTCTTGATGAGGTCGGCGGCGGCGGTCGATGCAGTGGCGAGGTAGGACTTGAAGTTGGTGACGGTGTTGGGCGCGTCGGCGGGGAGAAACTCCAGGTAGACGTCGCCGAAGGGGGTGGCCACCTTGGCGAAATCGTTGGAGATCGTCGGGAACTCGTAGTGGTCGGCCAACGTGAACGAGCGCTGGCTCGCGGGGTTGTCGAGATCGATGGACGGGGTCGGCGCGGACTCCTTGAGGGTGGGGGCATTGCGGACGATGCCGGTGCCAAAGAGCGACGTGGCGGCGAGGGCGAGGGCGCAAAGCGACGATGCGGCCGCGCGCAGGGTGGGGACGAGGTTCATTCGAAAGAGGTCGGCAACTAAGGAGCGGCGATGGCCGCAAGGCCATGCGAAAGCGCCATTCGCGGGCGAAGCGGCGAAATCGTCACGGCGCTGTTCTATGGGAGGTCCTGAAATCTCCGGCGGGGGCTGCGTTGAGAGGTAAACGGCAGGCCGCAAGGCGGGGAGGCGAGGGGTATCCTCGGAGAGGCTATCCCCGCCTCCCCAACGCCGCGGATGTCGGAATGGCTCTCAACCCGC
>CAMLQS010000082.1 GCA_946482165.1 uncultured Verrucomicrobiota bacterium
GTTATCCATCAATGAGTTGAATCCAGCGGAGGCTCCAGTAGCGGAAGTCGGGCTAATGTGCTCCCGCAGCCAGAGAGTGATCTCCGTGCCCTGCGTCGCCAATCCATCCTCCCGGAGCACGAAGAGCTTGCCCGGCCCCGTAACCTCAAAACACGATGGCTCCCTCCCCTTGCCCGCGCCACCCGGATGGGTGCGCACCGTCATCCGCTCGGCCACCATGAAGCAGGAAAGGATGCCGATCCCGAACTGAGAGATGGGCGACACCCGCCCCGCCCCTTCGCGCGTCAAGGCCGCCTGCTCGGCATGAAAATCCGGCGACTGGTAATAGCTCCGCCCCACGGTGGCGAAATAGCGGCGTATTTGCTCTCGAGTCATCCCCGTGCCCCAATCGCGCACGCGGATGAAGCGCCGCCGCTCCTCCTCGCCCCAGCTCAGGTCGACCCGCAAGCTCTCGCCCTTGCCCAACTCGTCCACCGATTCCCCGGCGTTTTTATCGTGCTCCCGCCGCTTCAACCGCGCCTGCCGCAGCTCCAAGGCGTCGAGCGAATTTTGCAGCAGCTCGCGAATGCAGATCGCGGGGTCGCCATAAAGGTTGGCTCCCATGAGCAGCCGCATCACTTGGTCCTGATCGAGCCGGAAGCGAAACTCCGGGTCGTAGAGATAAAGCGCCCTCCCCTTCACGGTCTTCGCCTTGATCTTCAGCTCGGCGTGCGAAAGAGGCAGCACCGCGCCCACGGCATGGATGCGACGAAGCTCCTCCGCCACCGCCGCGCACTCTTGGTCGATCCATTCGCCGAAGGCCCGAATGCTGTGCTCGACCGCCGGATGCGGGCAGGCGTTGCACACGTAACGCAGCACGAGATCCGCGCCGGAGCGGTCGATGGCATAGCCCGTCACCGCGAGATGTTTTCGCCACTCGTCCCTCGAAGTGGCGCGTCCGTCCTTGGCGCCCGCCCCGTCGTCGCCGAGCTCACCCAAGCCGAGATGGTAGAAAAGTATCTCCGGCGTGCGCGACCGGTCAAAATCGATGATGTCGGCCAACCGGAGCAGCAAACCAGGCAGCCAAGATTGGTGGTTCGGGCGCCATCGAGATGCACGCGAATGCGCTCCGCGTTCCCTTCGCAGTGCTTCTCTCGCAACCAACCGGGAGCCTTGCCGTGGCTGGCGGCAATAGCGACAGCGGACGGGAACCAATCCAAGTCGGCGTGCATCAGCTCGGAGTAGCCCAGCAGCTTCTTCAACTCGCGAGCGATGGCCCCCGTCTCCGGGCTCTCCTCGGCGTGACGCCGCCGCAGAAACTCCGCGAGCAAATGGTCCGCGATGCACTTCGCGTCGGAGGCATCGCCCGCCTTGAGCAAACGGTTCCGCTCGCGGATCAGCTCGGCGTGGGAGTCTTCGTGCGAACGGTATTTGCGTCCGAAGTCCGTCCCCGGCTCCTGCCCCCTGCGAATCCGCTCCAGCTCTGTCCGTTCTTCAGCGGAGAGCACCATTCCTAGGTCGTGAATGTAAGCGGCAACGATGCAGAGCGCACAGCCGATGGGCTGGAGTTCCTGAATTCCCTCCTCCGTCACCAACCTCTCCATGACGTGAAGGACATTCCGCAGATGGCGCGGCCCGTGATCGGTGTAGAACGGCATGTCGCGCACCACTTGTCCTGAAAGCGCGGCGGCCCCCTCCACCACCGCTCGCACGACAACGCGCAGCTTCTCACCGCCGGGCGACTCGTCCTTTTTCAATTCCGCCCAAAAGCGGGAAGGCACCCCGTCCCAAGGAAGGGTTGTGGGAATGGCGTTGAACAAAATCGGCTGAAACGACGCGGACGAATTTGGGACGAGCATCGCGAGGGAGTTGGACGCCGCACAGGCAACGCCCGCCGCCAAAGGGAAGCCAGCCGCAAGTCGCTCAACTTCGTGGCGCTACCAAACCGGAACCGACACGCCCACCCCTCACAGCTCCGTATACTTCGCGCTGCGCCCCTTCGCCTTCGCCACCGGATACTTCGCCGCGTTCTGCGCCATCTTGCGCTCGATCGCCGCCGCCACGTCGATCCCGGTCATGTTGGCGAACTCCAACGCGTAGATCACCACGTCCGCCAGTTCCTCCTCGATCTTCGCCAAGCGCGCCGGATCGTCCGCCACCTTCGCGCGCGAAGCCTCGGGCGTGTCCCACAAAAAGTGCTCCATCAGCTCCCCCGCCTCCGCCGCGAGCGCCATGCTGAGATTTTTCGGCGCGTGAAACTGCTCCCAGTCCCGCTCATGCGCAAAGGCCAGCACCCGCGCCTTGATTTCGCCAAGCGTCGCCGTCGCGTCCTTCAAACCGTTGGTTTCCATCCCTCCAGCAAACGCGCCCGCGCCGCCGCGTCGAGCTCCGCCCCGCCCGCCTCCGCCGCGCGCAACACCGCCCCGAGCACCGGCTCGCCCCACGGCTCCACCGGCGCGAAGCCGACGCTCCACGCCTCCTCCGCGATCACCGGCCCCATCCCCAGCCCGCCCGCGACCGCCAGCGGAAAGTTCCACGCCTCCATCTGGTCCGCCTCCGTCAAGCGATCCCGCACCGCCTTCGCCAGCCGCAACAACTCATCCCCCGCCGCGCGCACCAGCCCCTCCGCCACCGCGTCGCCCGCCGCCGCCGCCGCCCGCACCTCGCGCGCAAAACCCGCCACCGCCGCACGGTCCCTTTTGCCCGCATGCAGTTCACGTAATACTTCGCGCAGCCCCGCTTTTCCCTCCGCCTTCGCCCCGAGAAAATACGCCGCCGCCCGCGCCCCCAGCTCCGTCGCCTCTCCGCGTCCGTCTTCACCTTCGCACGCCGCCGCCAGCCCCTGAAGCGCCAGCCAATAGCCGCCGCCCTTGTCGTCGACGAGCCAGCCCCAGCCGCCCGCCTGCCACGTTTCGCCCGCCTTGTTCCGCCCCCACGCCGCCGACCCCGTGCCCGCGATCACCACCACGCCCGGACCGCCCTCCAGCGCCCCCGCGTGCGCCGCCTCCAAATCGCTCCCGAGCTCCACCGCGCCGCCCAGCCCGAGGCTCGAAATCTCCGCGCGCATCACCGCCCGCTCCGCCTCCGTCCGCACACCCGCCAACCCGAAGAAGCTCCCGCGCACGGCCTCCGCCGCCACCCCGGCGCCCGCCAGAGCCGCGCCCACGGCCGCCATGATCGCCTCGCCCGCCGCCGCCGCGCCGATCGCCTGAAAATTCCCCGGGCCCGCCTCGCCCGCGCCGCGCACCGCGCCCGTCCCGTCCGCGAGCAGCGCCCGCGTCCTCGTCCCGCCCGCGTCGACTCCGATAAAAAAGCCCATCCCCCGCATCTACGGCGTCCGGCTCGAAACACAACCGCGCGCCGCCCGCCCCGCCGCTCGCCGCCCGGCCGCGATCCCCGCCGCGCCTTTTCGCCAACCCTAAGCGTTTACATCCATCGTGCGGACAATGCTCGCCCCTCTTTCGCGTGTCTATTTATCCTCCAAACACATACCCCATGAAATGCTCACGTGTTTCCGAGCCGGTCCGCCTCGCCCTGAAATACACCTTGATCGCCGCGGTCTGGATCGTGACGTCCGATCTTCTGCTCTCCCGCCTGGCCGGCGACGACGAGATCGCCCAGCACTGGAACACCGTGAAGGGACTCGGCTTCGTCGTCGTCACCGGCCTTATCCTCCACGCCTTGGCGACGCGCATGCAGGGCCGCATCCACGCCGCCGAGCGCTCGCGCCAGGACGAACTGCGGCGGGTCAACGAACATCTCCAACGCGCCAAGGGCCTGCTCGCCGCGCTCGCCCGCGCCAACCAGGCCACGCTCACCGCGCGCGAGGAGGAGGCACTCTGCCGCGAAATCGGCTCCGCCCTCGTCGGCCTGGCCGGCCTGCGTTTCGTCTGGTTCGGCTGGGTCGATGAGCAAACCCTCCGCGTCGCGCCCGGCGCATGGGCCGGCGACGCCCCGGGCTACATCGAAGGCCTCGTCTGCACCATCGACCCCGACGACGCCCATGGGCGCGGACCGACCGGGACCGCCATCCGCGAGAACCGCATCGTCGCCTGCAACGACCTCCGGCGCGACGACACCTTGCTCCCCTGGCGCCCGCAGATGGACCGCCACGGCTTTCTCTCCAGCGCCTCGGTGCCCATCCGCTTCGGCGCGCGTCGCGGCGCCTTCTCCGCCTACGCCGGACAGACCGGATATTTCGACGCCGAGATCGCCGAGCTCCTCCGCCAGCTCGCCTCCGACCTCGAGCACGGCCTCGGTCTCATCGCCGCGCGGGCCGAGCGCGAGCGCGTCGACGACCGTCTCCGCGAAAGCGAGGCCCGCTACCGCGCCCTGTTCGAGAACGAGCACGTCGCCATGCTGCTCGTGGACCCGGTCGACGGCGCGATCCGCGACGCCAACCCCGCCGCCGCCGCCTTCTACGGCTGGTCGCGCGAGGAGCTGCTCCGCAAGAACGCCGCCGACCTCAACCTCCTCCCGCGCGAGCGCATACTCGCCGACATGGGCCTCGCCGTATCCGGAGAACAACGACGCTTCCAGTTCCGCCACCGCCGGGCCGATTCCGCCGTCCGCGACGTGGAGATTTTTTCCGGTCCCGTCGTCATCGACGGCCGCGAACTGCTCTGCTCCATCATCCACGACATCACCGACCGGCTCGCCGCCGAGCAGGCCCTCGCCGACGCCCTCGCGCTCAACGAGGTCGCCATCGACTCCTCCCCGCTCGGCATGGTCATCTACGATCCGGAAGGCCTCGCCGTGCGCGCCAACCCCGCGGCCCTGCGCATCCTGGGGACCTCCGCCGACGAACTGGAAAAACACCACCTCCGCACCCCGGCCTGGCCCGACCAGGGGCGGATCGCCGCCGCCGAGCGCGCCCTCGCCCTCGGCTCGGCCCAATCCATCGAAACCCACATCGCCGGCCCCGACGGCGCGCGCGTCGAGCTGGCCGCCACCTTCAGCCCTTTCGCCTTCCACGGCCGGCGCCACCTGCTCGCCACCTTGGAGGACGTCACCGAAAAGCGCCGCGTTCTCGCCCGCCTCCACCTCATGCAGGCCGCCATCGAGGCCGCGCCCAGCGCCATCATCGTGGCCGACCCGGTCGGCCGCATCGAATGGGTGAATCCCGCCTTTGTCGCCCTCACCGGCTACTCCCTCGAACAGGTCTCCGGCCGAAACCCCAGCATCCTCAAATCCGGCCGCCAGGGCCCCGCCTTCTACGAGGAGATGTGGAGCGCCATCTCCCGCGGCCACATCTGGTCCGGCGACCTGCAAAACCAGCGCCGCGACGGCTCCATCTACTGGGAGCACATGATCATCGCCCCCGTGATAAGCCCCTCCGGCGCGATCGAGCACTACATCGCGATCAAGCAGGACATCTCCGGCGAAAAGGAGCTGGAGCGCCAGGTCGCCCGCACCCAGCGCCTCGAGAGCATCGGCCTGCTCGCCGGCGGCATCGCCCACGATTTGAACAACGTCCTCGCCCCCATCCTCATGGCGATGGACCTGTTCAAGATGCGCTACACCGACCCCGCCGACCAGGCGCGCCTCGAGATCATCCGCAAGTCCGCCGAACGCGGCGCGGGCATCGTGCGCCAAGTCCTCACCTTCGCCCGCGGAGTCGAGGGCGAACGCATGACCCTGCGCCCCGAGCACCTGATCAAGGAGGTGCGCAACCTGCTCCAGGAGACCCTGCCCCGCCTCATCGAGATCGTGGTCGACCTCGAACCCGGCCTCCCCTCCGTGCTCGGCGACGCCACCCAGCTGCACCAGGTCCTGCTCAACCTCGGGGTCAACGCGCGCGACGCCATGCCCCACGGCGGCGTGCTCACCTTCGGCGCCCGTCGCATGCAACTCGCGGAACCCCTGATCACCCAATCCGGGCTGAAGGCGCCCCCGGGCGACTACGTCGTGCTCTCCGTTCGCGACACCGGCTGCGGCATCTCGCCCGAGGTCATGGAGCACATGTTCGAGCCGTTCTACACCACCAAACCGCGCGGCGCCGGCACCGGCCTCGGCCTCTCCACCGTGCTCGGCATCGTGCGCGGCCACGGCGGAGGCCTCGACGTCGTCAGCCAGCTCGGCAAGGGCACCGAGTTTCGCGTGCTGCTGCCCGCCACCGCCACGTCGCCCGCCCCGCGCGTCGAACACCAGGCCGGCGTGACGGGCGCGGGCCGCGCCATCCTCGTCGTGGACGACGAGGAGGCCATCCGCGTCATCACCGCCCTCGCCCTCCAGCACCACGGCTTCGCTCACGTCGAAGCGGAGGACGGCCGTGCCGCCATGGAGATTTTCTCGGCCGACCCGGGACGATTCTCGGCCGTCATCCTCGATCACATCATGCCGCATATGGGCGGCGAGGAAGTCGCCGCCCGGATCAAAGCCGTCCGCCCCGATCTGCCGATCATCCTGATCTCGGGCATGCTGTCCGAAAGCGCCACCGGCCCCTCCGCCTCCGAAGCCTACCGCGTCCATGGCGATCTGGTCCTGCGAAAGCCCTTCTCCCAGTCCGATCTGATGTCCGCCCTGGCCAAGGTCCTGCACGCCGCTTAGCCGTCCGCCCTTGCGCTCCCGCGCCGCGCCCGCCCGTTTCGCGGATCTCTCCGGCCGCCCCCATCGGGGCGCTTCCCGATTCTGCCCACGGGTCCCCTTGCCTCCCTTGCCGCACGGACGCCACCGCGCTTGCTGGCTCCATGCCGCGCACCCTCGAAGCCGAACTGCTCGACATCCTTCCGCTCGACTCGCCCGACGCCCGGCGCAGCCGACGCGACCTGCTGCGCATCAACCATCTCATGGGCAACCACGCCTGGTTCGAGCGCATCGTCCCGGGCCTGGCCGAACCCGGCGAACACGCCCTCGAGCTCGGCGCCGGCGACGGCATCCTGGCCCTGCGTCTGCGCGGCGCCGGAGTCCGCGTGGACAGCCTGGACCGTTTCCCCGCCCCGCGTCGCTGGCCCGCCACCGCCCGCTGGCACGCCTCCGACCTACGCTGCTTCGATAGCTGGGCCGACTACAAGGTCGTCCTGGCCAACCTCGTCCTTCACCACCTCGACGACTTCGAACTCGCCGCCCTCGGAGCCCGGCTCGACCGCCACGCGCGCGTCCTCGTATTCAACGAGCCGCTACGCAGCGTCCGCGCCCGTCTCCTCTGGTCCGTCGGCGCCCCGCTCGGCGGCGCCTGCGCCGTCACCCGCCACGACGGACGCCTGAGCATCGAGGCCGGCTTCCGCGGTCACGAGCTTCCCCGCGTCCTCCGCCTCGATCCCGCCCGCTGGGATTGCCGCGTGGACGAGACGTTTCTCGGCGCCTATCGCCTCGTCGCACTCCGCCGGCCATGAACGCCCCCGCCTCCCCTTCGCGTGGCACGGGCGTCTCGCCCGTGTTCTCCTCGCCGGGCCGTCCCGGCCCGGCGTCCCCCCGCCGGATCGAGATCGTCGGCGGCGGCCTCTCCGGCCTTTCGCTCGGCCTCGCCCTCCGCCGAGCCGGCGTGCCGGTCACGATCCACGAGGCCGGCGCCTACCCCCGTCATCGCGTCTGCGGCGAGTTCATCACCGGCCTCGACCCCGGCACGCGCCGCGTCCTCCGCCTCGATCCCTTCTTCGGAGACGTCCGCTACCACCAGGAGGTCGCCTGGTTCCGCGACGGCGCCCCCTTCCTCCGCCACACTCTGCCCGCCCCCGCGATCGCCCTGAGCCGCCACACCCTCGACGAACGCCTCGCCTCCGCCTTCGTCGCCGCGGGCGGCGAACTTCGCACGCACTCGCGCATCCTCCCCGACTCCGCCCCCCCCGGCCGCGTCTACGCCCAAGGCCGCCGCGCCGCCTCCGACTCCAACTGGCTCGGCCTCAAGGTCCACGCCCGCGGCCTCGCCCTCGCCGCCCCGCTCGAGCTCCACCTCGGCGACCGGGCCTACGTCGGCCTCTGCTCCGTCGACCAGGACACCGTCAACGTCTGCGGACTCTTCCGCCGCCGCCCCGGTCTCGAGCTGGACCGCGCCACCGCCCTCTCCGCCTACCTCCGCGCCTCCGGCCTTTCCGACCTCGCCGACCGCCTCGGCTCCGCCGAGCTCGATCCCGAGTCCCACTGCGCCGTTTCCGCCCTCGCCTTTGGCCCCGCTCCCAACCACGCCGACGCCGACGACGAGAAACTCTCCCTCGGCGACGCCCACGCCTTCTCCCCGCCCTTCACCGGCAACGGCATGGCCATGGCCTTCCAATCCGCCGCCCTCGCGCTCGATCCGATCCTGCGTTGGACCCGCCACGAAACCGACTGGGCCGCCGCCGTCTCCGCCGTGCGCGAAAAACTTCGCGCCCGCTTCCGCCTCCGACTCGCCGGGTCCGCCCTCCTTCACCTCGCGCTCCTGCGCCCCGCCACCCAGGCCGCCTTCCGCGCCTCCGCCCGCGCCGGCCTCGTCCCCTTCGCGTCCCTCTACCGCGTCACCCACTGAGCCGCGCCCCGCCGCCCGCCGATGTTTCTCCACGCCCTCGCCACCGCCGTGCCCCCCGCGCGCCTCCGCCAGGACGAATGCCTCCGCCTCATCGCCGACTCCGAACTCTTCCCCCGCCTCTCGCGCCGCTCCCGTCTCACCCTCCAGACCATCCTTCGCGGCGACAGCGGCGTCGCCGCCCGACACTTCGCCTTTTCCCCCGTCGAGGACGTCTTCCGCGCCTCCGCCGACACCCTCAACGCCTGCTTTCGCGAGGAGGCCCCGCGCCTCGCCGGCCGCGCGCTCTCGGACGCCCTCGCCCAAGCCGGCCTCCGCGCCTCGCAACTCGACGCGCTCGTCGTCTGCACCTGCACCGGCTACCTCTGCCCCGGCGTCACCAGTTACGTCGCGGAAAAACTCGGCCTCCGCCCCGACTCCTATCTGCAGGACCTCGTCGGTCTCGGCTGCGGCGCCGCCATCCCCGCCCTTCGCTCCGTCGCCGCGCTCCTCGCCGCCAACCCCTCCGCCACCGTCGCCTGCGTCGCCGTCGAGATCTGCTCCGCCGCCTTCTACCTCGACGACGACCCCGGCGTGCAAATCAGCGCCACGCTCTTCGGCGACGGCGCCGCCGCCACCATCTGGCGCGGCACTCCGCCCGCGGCGCCCGGCCCCTTGCCCGCGTTGCGCGCCACCGGTTTCAACACGCTCCACATCCCCGAAGCGCGCGACCACATCCGCTTCGAACAACGCTTCGGCAAGCTCCGCAACCTCCTCACGCCCGCCGTTCCGGCGCTCGCCGCCGACGCCGTCGCTCGCCTCTTCGCCGCCGAACCCTCCGACGCTCCGCGCCCCGCCCGCATACTCAGCCACACCGGTGGACGCGACGTGCTCGACGCCCTCGAAGCCGCCCTCCCCGGCTACTCCCTCGACCTAAGCCGCCGCGTCCTGCGCGATAATGGCAACATCAGCAGTCCCTCCGTTCTCTTCGCCCTCGACCTCGCGCTCCGCGAGGAGACTCCGCCCGCGCCCGACGCCCCCTGGTGGCTCGTCTCCTTCGGCGCCGGCTTCGCCGCCCACTCCTGCCGCCTCGATTCCCCTGCCCTCTGATCGCCCCCCCGGCCATGTCCGATGTTCGTATTACGAACATTCCCACCGACCACGCCCGACCATTGTTCGTAATACGAACATACGATTCGGCTGCCGCACCGTCGTTCACAATGCGAGCCTCCGGTTTCGCTGATCGGGCCAATGTTCGTAATACGAACATTGGCCCGATCAGCGAAAAACCCGGTCCGGCGGGGCGTTTCTAAAATCGGCGCGATGGTAGCCGCGGATCTTCCTCCCAAGCAGCAGCCCTTGGCTGGTCTTGTTAGCGATCAACCCCGCTCGCCGCCGCCTTCTCCTCCCGCGTCGGCACATGCCCGCCCGCCTCCTCGGCGTGTTTCTCCGCCTGCTCGTCGCGCTCCTCCTCCGACTCCTCCACCAGCTCCTCACGCACCAGAACGGCCGTCTTTTTCGGACGCACCGGCCGCCCTTTCAACTCCGCCCGTGCCCGCGTGAACTCCACCCCGAAAAACAAGATCGCGCACGAGTAGTAGATCCAGATCAACAGCGCCGCCAGCGAGCCCGCCGCGCCATACACCGACGCCACCGTCGAATGGCTCAGATACCACGCGATCCCCACCCGCCCCGCGCTGAACAAAAGCGCGGTCACAAACGCGCCGCGCCACACGTCGCGCCACGATTGCCGCACGTCCGGCATGAATTTGAACAACATCGCGAAAAGCGCCGTGATCGCCCCCAACGCCACCGCCACGTCCACCGCCCGCAACACCGGCGCCGGCACCCCCACCCACGCGTCCGCATAGCGCACCAACGCAGAAAGCGCCGTCGTCAGCACCAACGACACCAACAACAGGAACCCCACCGTCAGCACCATCGCGAACGACACCACCCGCCGCGCGATCAGCACCGCCCAGCCCTTGCGATCCGGTCGCGCCCGCACGCCCCAGATTTCATTTAACGACTCCTGCAGCTGGCCGAACACGGTCGTCGCCCCCACCAGCAGCATCGCGAACCCGATGGTCGCGCCCGTCCACCCGTCCGCCTCCGCCCGGCTCGCGTCCACCGCCTGCACGATCAGCCGCGCCCCCTCCGCGCCCACCAGCTCCTGCAATTGCCCCGTCACCTGCCGCGTCGCCGCCTCGCGCCCGAACACGAAGCCCGCGATCCCGACCACGATGATCGTCACCGGCGCGAGCGAAAACAGAGTGTAGAAACTCACCGCCGCGGAGTGCCGAAACGCCCCGTGGCGATTCCACCCCTGCGCCGCCGCCAGCGGCACGCGGGCCCATTCCGGCACGCGCATGGACAACATTTCCCAACCTCGCCGCCCGCCCCGCCCGCCGCCACCCGCGTCGCTCCTTTTTCTTCCCGCTCGCCCCCTCCGAAAAACTCCGGCCTCCCCCCGGTCGCCCCGCCTCATCTCCGGCTCGCCTTTCCTCCGCGCCCTCCGTGTCCTCCGTGGTTCAAAACCCTCTCTCCCAGCTCCTCGCTCCCTGCTCCCTCCCATGGCCAAGCCCGAAGAACCGAAGATCATTTTCTCCATGATGCGCGTTTCGAAGAAGATCGAGCGCAAGGAGATCCTCCGCGACATCTCCCTCTCCTTCTACTACGGCGCCAAGATCGGCGTCCTCGGCCTCAACGGCTCCGGCAAATCCTCCCTCCTCCGCATCCTCGCCGGCCGCGACACCGAGATCGACGGCCGCATCCACTTCGAGCCCGGCTACCGCGTCGGTCTCCTCGAGCAGGAACCGCAACTCGCCGCCGGCGCCACCGTCCGCGCCTGCGTCGAGGAAGGCGTCAAACACCTCACCGACCTCACCGCCGCCTACGACGCGTCTTGGGACGAGCTCGCCACCGCCGACACCGACGAAGCCCGCGACGCCATCGGCGACAAACAGGCCAGGCTCCAGGAGGAGATCGAGCGCCTCGGCGCCTGGGACGTCGCCCCGCAGGTCGAAATGGCCATGGACGCCCTCCGCTGCCCGCCCGCCGACGCCATCGTCGACACCCTCTCCGGAGGCGAGCGCCGCCGCGTCGCCCTCGCCCGCCTCCTCCTCCAAAAGCCCGAAATTCTCCTCCTCGACGAGCCCACGAACCATCTCGACGCCGAATCCGTCCACTGGCTCGAGCAACACCTCGCCCGCTACGAGGGCACCGTCATCGCGGTCACGCACGACCGCTACTTTCTCGACAACGTCGCGCAGTGGATCCTCGAGCTCGCCCACGGACACGGCATTCCGTGGAAGGGCAACTACTCCGGCTGGCTCGAGCAAAAGTCCGCCCGTCTCGCCGCCGAGCAACGCACCGAGGACAAACGGCAGAAGGCCATGGCCCGCGAGCTCGAGTGGATTCGCCAGGGCGCCAAGGCCCGCCATGCCAAATCCCAGGCCCGCATCAGCGCCTACGAGAAGATGGTCAACAGCTCCAACACCGCCGAGCAGGAGCGCGAATTCGAACTCGTCCTCCCCAAGGGCCCGCGCCTCGGCCAGCTCGTCGTCGAGGCCAGCGGCATCGCCAAGGCCTACGGCGACAAGCTCCTCTTCGAGAACTTCAGCTTCTCCCTCCCTCCCGGCGGCATCGTCGGCGTCATCGGACCCAACGGCGCCGGCAAGACCACGCTCTTCCGCATGATCACGGGCGCCGAGAAAGCCGACGCCGGCACGCTTCGCGTCGGCGACACCGTCGTCATCTCCCACGTCGACCAGTCGCGCGATTCGCTCCCCGACGCGCAGACGATCTACGAGGCGATCAGCGGCGGCGAAGAGATCATCCGCATGCCCGGCCGCGAGGTGAACGCCCGCGCCTACTGCGCCCAGTTCGGCTTCACCGGCGCCGACCAGTCGAAAAAAGTCGGCGTCCTCTCCGGCGGCGAACGCAACCGCGTCCACCTCGCGCGCATCCTCAAGAGCGGCGCCAACCTCCTCCTCCTCGACGAGCCGACCAACGACCTCGACGTGAACTCCATCCGCGCCCTCGAGGAAGGCCTGGAAACCTTCGCCGGCTGCGCCGTCGTCGTCTCGCATGACCGTTGGTTCCTCGACCGCGTGGCGACGCACATCCTCGCCTTCGAGGGCGACAGCCAGGTCGTGTATTGCAACGGCAACTACAGCGAATACCTCGAGGACTTCAAGAAGCGCAAGGGCAAGGACGCCGACCGCCCCCACCGCATCAAATACCGCAAGCTCACGCGGTGAGAGGCGCAATGTCCGGTCCGCCATGACCCGCCTTCGCCAATGCTCCGCCCGCCCGCGCGGCCTCGGCATCATAACTCCGGCGTTCGGTTTTTTTGACGCCGCCCTTGCTTGCGATCCGATCTTCCAAAACAAGCCGCGAAAACTGCGGGAGAGCCGCGAAAAGCCGGGGCGAAAATGAACAAAAGCACGCCGCACGAAATTCTTTGTTCGCGCCTCGACCCCGCGCCATGAAACCGCGCCGGCTTCGTCTCATCGCGTTCGTCTCGATAGTCCTGTCGGCCGTCGGCGTCGGCGCCTATCTTCACTTCTTCCGATACAATCCCGCCGCATCCTGCTCCAACTGCCGTCGCCAAGCCTCCGCCGTCTTGGACGAATACGCGCTCAGACACGACGGCTGGTATCCGAGAGGCGCGGGAAATCCCATGGGGTCGCTCGCCCTCGCCATCGCCGATGCCGCCAGGCCGGAGCACGAAGTGGGCTTTTTCACCAGTCACGCGCTCACGACGCGGGCGCAGGCCTATTACGCACGGCACAAGGCCTTTCACGAAGACTACTCCTGCTATCGCTACAACGAAGGTCTTCGCGGCGACGACTCCGGTTCCCTGATCATCCTCTATTATTTCGAACCAACAAGGTGGGAGTGCGAAAACCCGCGCCATCGGGCCGACGAAGTCGGCCGAAACATCCTCGCCGGCGGCAGCTGGGAGTTTGTCCCGGAAGCCGAGTTCCAGCGCCGCCAGGCCGCCACCCTCGCGTTCCTCGAATCCCGCGCGAAGCGCGGTCCCGAATAGCCGCAACTTCCCTCCGATGTCCCTCCCGCTTCTCCCCTCCGACTCCCGCTTTCCCAAGCCGGACTGGAGCGCCGTCCACGCCTCCGTCCCCGAAGACGCGGACACCGCCGCGCTCGATGCCTTCTGGACCGAACACGGCCGTGAGTTTGTCCACCTGCTGAAAGGCGCGCTCGGCAAAGGCTACCAAGGCTACGAATCGAAAAACTTCTGGCTCGTCTCGCGAGAACCCGCCGACACCTGCCGCCGCCTCGTCGCCTGGGCCGAGACCACGGCGGCCAAGGTGCAAAAGATGCTGAAGGTGGACCCCGCCGGCCACCTCTTCGGCAAGTGCCCGATTCTCGTTCTCCACGACCTCGCCACCTACGACGAATATTTCGCCGGCTACCTCGCCGACGGGGAATATGCCGGCTCCGGCGGCGTGTATCTAAACCACGGTTACGGCCACTTTGTTTTCAACTACCTCGACATGAACCAGGCCGAGACAGTCATGGCGCACGAACTCGCCCACGTCTACGTCGCCCACCTGCCCATTCCCGTCTGGCTGAACGAGGGCGTCGCGCAGCTCTGCGAGATCAGCCTGACCGGCCGCGATCTCACCCGCTACGAAGAGATCAAGGACTCGCTCGACGGCTTCTGGAACGAGGAAACCATCCAGGATTTTTGGAACGGCTCCGGCTTCATGAAAACCAACGAAAGCCAGATGCACTGCTACCACCTGTCAAAAGTGCTCACCTCGAAACTCGCCCGTAAGCGCGACCGCTTCCACGCCTTCCTCCACTCCGCCCACCGCGACGACGCAGGTGAATCCGCTCTCCTCGATACATGGGGTTTCGATTTGCGCGACCTGGTGTCAGACTACCTCGGCGACGGAGATTGGATGCCACGGTCAGATAACTCCCCCCACCGAGGCCCCCTCGCCCTCCCTTGCTAAGCGCTCTCACTCGACCACATTGCGCCCATGCAGTCCGCAGCCGAGATCACCGACCACGAGCGCGACGCCACCGCGCGGCAGGCGGCGATCTACCGCGCCATGACACCCCAGCAACGCATCGCCCAGGCGTTGCGCATGAACGCCTCCATGCGTCGCCTGCTCGCCCTCGGCTTTCGCCAACGTAACCCGAATTGGACGGAGCTCGAAATCCGTCGCGCCGTCGCCGACCGCATTCTCCATGCCCGAACCGGATGAGCTAAGCCTCTTCGCCCTGCGTCTCGCCGCCACTGGCGCGCCCTACATGATCACGGGCGCCACTGCGGCGATCCTTTACGGCCAACCGCGCGTCACCAACGACCTCGACCTCGTCCTCGCGCTCGACGACGCCACCCGTCCCGCGCTTCTCCGCGCTTTTCCCGAGGCCGAATTTTACATCCCGCCTGAAACGGTGATCCGCGCCGAGCAAGCCCGGACCCAACGCGGACACTTCAACATCATCCACCACGACAGCGGCTACAAAGCCGACATCTACCTCGTCGGCACCGACCCCTTGCACCTGTGGGCCCTTCCCCATCGCCGCCGTCTGCGCTGGAGCGATGAGATCGAAGTCGACGTGGCTCCGCCCGAATACGTCGTCCTCCGCAAACTTGAGTTCTATCGCGAGGGTCGCTCCAGCAAACATCCCGCCGACATCCGTTCGATCATCGAGACCACCGGCGTCGACGAGACCGCGCTCGCCCCTTGGCTCGACCGCCTAAACCTTGGTCCGCTCTGGCAGGAAATCCGCGCCGCCCGCTGATCAGCGCCCATGCCCCTCGTGCCCGGCCGAGCCCGCCGCCGCCGGCACCGTGTTCCGGTGAAACCAGTGGTGCACCGCGTCGCTCCCGCGAAACACCGTCAGCACTCCGAACGCCGCCAACAGCACGCCCGCCACCCGTAGCCACGCGCCGCGCGCCCGCGCCGAGACTTTGTTGCCCAGCCACCCGGTGATGAACAGCGCCGGCAGCGTGCCGAAACCGAACACATACGCGCCGAACACCACGCCTTCGAGCGAGTCGCGGCTGACCAAATATAACAGCGCCGCGAGCGAGAGTCCGCAGGGCAAAAATCCATTCACCCACCCCGTGAGCACCGCGCGCCACAAACTAGGCGCGCTCCACAGCGCCCGCAGCGCCCCGCAGGCCCGCCCCGTCCAGCCGCCCTCGCTCGCCAACGCCGCCGACCAGCGCCATCCCAGCGCGTAGCCCAGCCCGATCACGATCATCACCGCGCCGGCGATCCACGCCAGCCACTCCTGCATCCGCCCGAGCGAGGTCTCGATGTCCACCCAGCCAGTCGCCAGTTGCAGCAGCACGCCGAGAAAAACGTAAGCCGTCGCCTTGCCCAGTTGGTAGGCGACATGCCGCGCGAGCAAGACGCCCGCCCTTCCCTGCGCCCCGACCGAGATCGCCAACGCGAACGGCGCGCACATGCCCGCGCAGTGGGCGCCGCCGAGCAGCCCCATCAAAAACACCGCGCCATAGTCCGCGAAAGTCACGCGCGCACCTTTGCGTTTCCCGCCTCCCCCGCAAGCAAAGTAGGGCGAGCATCCTCTCGCCACCTTCCGCGTCCGACACGTCCCGCTCCGCTCGTCCTTGCCACCTCCGCATACCCGTCACCGAAACCACGCCATCGGGCCTCCTCGCGCCCCCGTCCCACCCCTCTCGCGCCCCCCTCTCCGCCCGATCCGAGCCCCAATCAAATGTTCGTATTACGAACATTCCCTGCTCTCCCCGACCTAGAGCCGGCCTCCACCCAATGTTCGTAATACGAACATTGGGCCCGCGACCCGTCGGATTCTTCCCCCCTCCTGCGCCGCCGGCCTTCGCCGTCTCGCCGGCCCGCCGCTCCGCCCGGCAACCCTCCTGGCCGCCTCCGCTATCGCGGCGTTGCCTAAAAAGCGGCACGGACATCTCGCCGTGACCGGAGTAGCACCCTGCCCGCCCGGCTCCGCTTTCCGTCAGGCGCCCGCCAACACTTCCGCGTAGCCTTCCCGAAACGTGGGCCACCGCGGTCGCCAGCCGAGCACGGAGCGCGCCTTCGCCGCATCGATGATCCGGTCCGGCGTCACCACCTGGACGAGCTCGTCGTCGTCGTTCCACACGATCCGGCAGCCGTACAGACCGCCACGACACTCAC
>CAMLQS010000083.1 GCA_946482165.1 uncultured Verrucomicrobiota bacterium
TTCTTGCCGAAGCCCATGGTGAACTCGTCGATGCAGTTATCGATGGTCTCCTTGAGGAGGACGTAGATGCCGTCCTCGGGGTGGGCGCCGTTGCCGAGGCGGCCTATATACATGCCGGGGCGCAGGCGGATGTGTTCGAGCGGCGAGAGGGTTTTGATCGAGGCTTCGGTGTAGGCGTTGGCCATGAGAAAAGGAAAGGGATGAGGGCGGAGACGGAAGAAAAGGCGGAGGGCGGAAACCTGAGACCTGGCGCGGAATCCGGAGAGGGCGTCACCCTTTGACGCGAGGCGGGTGCGGCAAGCGAAAAGGCGGGCTGGTGGAGAAGGACGAGGCGGGAGTTGTTTTTGGCCGGCGGGGTGTTTTGGGTGGTCCTCATGCAAGTCCACGCACGCATCTCGAAGGAATGGCGCCGCCGCATGATCTTTCTGTTTTTGATGATCTTCGGCTCGGGCCTCTGGTTTCTCTCCGACGGCTACATCATGTGGCCGAAGGAGACCAAGCGCTTCGAAGTCTACAAGGTCATGGCCGAGCAGATGATTGCCGAGGGCAAGGCGAAGGATCTCAAGGATCCGGTCCTGAAACGCGCTTGGGAGCTCCATGCGGAAAAAAACGAGCTGCCCATCAAGGTTCCGAAGGAACGCACGGCGGGCGATCTCGCGGGACAGCGTTGGACGGGCTGGATCATGTTGGCGGGTTCGGCTATTTTCGCCGCTTGGGTGGCGTGGAACCACAAGCGCAGCGTGCGCGCCGAGGGCGATCTCATCACGGGCGCCTCGGGGGAGCAGGTGCATCTCGACTCGATCATCGACATGGATCGCCGCAAGTGGGCGAACAAGGGCATCGCCTACGCCATTTATGAGCAGGGCGGAAAACGGAAGCGCCTGACGCTCGACGACCACAAGTTCCTCGGTTGCGAAGCCATCATCCTCGAGGCGGAGAAACGCATCGCGGCGCGTGCGGGGGCGGAAACGCCCGCATCGGACGACATCGCGGGCGACGCGCCGGCCGCGGACAAGCCGGCTTCGGGCTGAGCTATCCTGTTGAGCGGCCGCGCGTGGGACAGCGCGCGGCTCGCGCGGCCGTCGCACCTCGCGACTATCTAGCCGCGCTGGCGATCATTTAGTGATCGTGGCCGTGGTCGTCGTGGACGCCGTAAGCCCAGGCGCTGTCGCTCCAGAGCACACGTCCGTCGCGTTCGAGGCGAAGCGCCAGTTTGTAGTGCGAATAGGGGTCGACCTCGGCGGCGCCGGGGCCGAAGGCGCCGAGCTCGGCGTTCCAGGAAAGCGTTTCTTCGCCAAAGCGGCCCTTGATGCGAAGCGTGGTGCCGGGAGCGGGCGCGGGCTCGAGGACGGGCGCGAAGCGGCCCATATTCCAGGTGAGCTCGAGTTTGTGGGACGCGCCGTCGACCGCGATGTTTAGGAGGACTCCTTTGCGGGAGCCGCGCGGGGCGTCGTGCGCGCGCTCTTCGGTCAGGGACTTGTTCAAGGGAATGTAGACGACGATGCCGGTGACAAGAAGCGCGAGGCCGGCGGCGGCCCAGCGCTTCCAATCGCGACGGGCGTCGGGTTTCACGAGGACGGGTTCGTCGGAGTAGGTGCTCATGGAGGGGCGGCGAAGAGACGGTGGCGGAAGAGAATGCGCTTCGCTCAACGGGGCAAGGCCAGGAGAGCGTCGATTTCGGCGGCGTAGGCGAGGGACGGCCAGGCGCCGGGGCGCGTGCAGGCGAGCGCCCCCGCGGCGGACGCCAGGCGCAGGCACTCGAGAAGCGAGAGCCCGCGCGCGAGAGCGAAGGCGTAGGCTCCGTGAAAGGCGTCGCCGGCGCCGGTAGTATCGACTGCATCGATACAAAAGGCCGGCAGGGAGCCGGAGCCGTCGGGCGTGGACCAGACGAGGCCGCGCGGGCCCAACGTGACGACCACGGTGGCGTCGGAGCGGGCGTTGAGGGCCGCGCGCAGGACGGTGGTCGAGACGTTGGCGGGATCGCGGCCTCCGAGCGCGGAACGGGCGCAAGCCTCGCTCGAGACGAGGTGGTCGGCGCGGGGGGCGAGGGCCCGAATCGAGTCACTCCAGGAGCCGGCGTCGATCACGAGCGGGGCAGCGGTGGCGGCTGCGTGCGCCACGAGCGCGTCGTTCCACTCCGGGCGGTGCCCGTCGGCGAGGATCACCCGGGCGAGGGGAAAATGGGGAATGCCGGATCGGGCCGCCGGGGGATTGGGCGTATCCGGTGGGGGCGGGCGATGGGACACCACGGAGCGGGTGGCGTCGGGTTTCACGAGGATGGCGGCGAGCGGGGTCTCGAAGCCTCGCGGGGAATGGAGGGCGGAGCGGTCGATGTTTTCGGCGTCGAAGGCCCGGCGGAGCAGGGCGGCAAGGGGGTCGGAGGAGTCGTCGCCCACGAGGCCGGCGAAGGCCGCGCGTCCGCCGAGCCGGGCGACTTGCGCGGCGGCGACGGCGGCGGGCCCGCCAGGCGCGACGAGACGAGCGTCGGCGCGCACCTTCTCGTCGGCCGAGGGGTGATGCGGCACGGAGAGGAGCAGGTCGACGCAGGCGAGGCCGACGCAGAGGACGTCGCGGGGCGGCGCGCTCATGGCCCGGGAAGGCGGGAGGCGCTTGATCCGGGCGCTCTGTCGTGGGCCGTCGACACCGTTATTCCGTGGGTTGTTCGGCGCGAATGGCGACCGCGCCGCAGTAAGGGGAGGTGCCGTCCGAGAGATACGGCGTAAGGGCGAAGCCGGACACTTGGCCGCTTGTGCTGAGCACGAGCCCCGCGAACTGGGTGAGGACCTCCCGGATTTCATCAGGGTTCGTCTTGGCGGGGATTGTGCCGCGATAGGTGCCTGTCACCCAGCCGGACGCCGTCTTGGTCGTGAGTTGGAACTTCCGCGGGTTCGGAGCGGGGATGACGAAGCGGTTGGCGGCATCGACGGTCACTCCGGTGGCCAGCGCATAGGGGAAATCGTCCGCCTCTCCCAGAATCTGCAAGGGGGTGCCGCCCGCGGTGTAGCCCAGCAAGCGCGCGCCGCCTGCGGGGGGCGAGTAGCGGCCGCCGCCGCGGAGAAGCAGCGTCTGGTTATGGAACCCGGCGGGCTCCAGCCAGGTCGGCGCCGGGGCGCGATCCCACCGCAGGCTGGTGTTCTCGGCCAATTCCTGAACAGGGGCCGCGGGCAGGGAGAACTCGCCGAAGATCGAGCCCTTCTGTTTGGCGTAGGGGGCGAAGAACAAAAGCTGTCCTTCCGCGCCCAAGGGGGCCGAGCCGGTGATGGCGGGCGAGCCGTCCGAGGGCAGGAGCCGCCATTTGGCGACACCGTCCGGTCCCGCGTTCAGTTCCAGCAGGCAGCGCTTCATGCGGCTGACGTCGCCCGAGTCCTGGCCGAAGGCGGCGGTGAATCGGGAGGCGTAGGCGGTCGCGGGCCGGGTTTTCGTGTTCCAAGGCGAGGAGTGGCCCGTGATCGGCATGAAAATGCCGTGTCCGATCTCCTCGAGGGTGCCGGTGCTTTCTCCGTCCGGGTCGATGGTGACGGTGAGTTGGCGGGTGGCGCCGAGCACGGTGAAGCTGTAAACGAACGACGCGCCGCCTTCCTCGGTTTTGTCCAACACGACGGAGAAGGAGCGGAGTCCGGCGCCGGAGTAAAGTTGCCCGGTGGCGCGACCGTTGGTCGCGACCGCGAGCGTCAGAAGGCCCTTTCGCTCGAAATCCACGGACCCGTTGGCGTCGATGCCGACGCCCATGACGTGGCGGCCGGCCAAGGGCGCGGGCAGGGGGGAGATGGTGAAGAGCAAGGGCAGGCGAACCACCGTTCCATCGACCGTCGTGGCGGTGACGTTGACGGCCAGGGCGGTCGCGCTGATTTTGGCGGGGCGACCGCTGAGTATGCCCGTGAGCGGGTCGAGGCGGAGGCCGGCGGGGAGGGCGGCGGCTTTCCAAAGGGCGACGTCGCCGTCGACGTATCCGGAAAGGTCGAGCGAGGCGTTCGTGCCGGCGCGGATGTCGAAGGTGCCGCGGGGGCTGTCGTCCAAGGCGACCTGGGCTTCGGAGCTGGCGCCGCCCAAGGCGTTCGTCGCCGTGCAAGTGTAGACGCCGACGTGTTTGGCGGAGAAGTTGGCGAGGCGGTATTCGGGGGCGTTGGCGCCGGGAATGACCTGGCCGTCGCGGCGCCACACGTAGCTCAGGTTGCCGCCGGAAAAATCGCCGCGAAGGACGAGCGTGGAGCCGGTCGCGAGGGTCTGGCTGGCGAGCGGAGCGACCACGGCGGGCGGGGCGAGCGGCGTGCCGTAGAGGCTCAGCGAGGCGGAGTTGAAGGAGCCGCTGTCGGAGGCCTGCGTGTCGCGGATGCGAAGCGTCCAGCGTTTGGAGGGAGACGAGGGAAGGTGGGATTCCTCGCCCCAATGGCGCACGCTGGTGAAGGGGTAGTCGACGTAGTCTTCGCCGCTCATCCAGCGGCTGGTTTTGGTGAAGCGGCTGGTGGCGCCGGAAGGCGAGATGAGCGTGATTTCCAAGTCGCCGCGATAGGAGTGGGTGATGTTCACATTCACGACGACGTGCTCGACCCGAAGCACGGGAGAATCGTCGGGGATGTCGAACGTGAGCGACAAGGGGAGGGCGGGGTTGTCGGGGATAAGCACCGAACCTGGCGCGTTCGGGAACGCGATGAGCTCGGTTTCCGGGCCGAGCGGGCGCCAATTGCGCGCGAGAGTGAGAGCGGCCAGTGCGTTGACCAAGCCGCCGCCGAGACGTGGATGATGCTTGATGGGATGCGCGGGGTCGCCGGCGGGACGCGATGTCCAGTCTCCGCTCGATGCGAGCGTCCGGGTGGAGGAGCGGAGGAATATCTCCTTTATGTCGCGCCAGCCGAGATCGGGCCGGGCTTCGAGAAGCAGCGCGCCTACGCCCGCCGCGATGGGCGTGGCGGCGGAGGTTCCGCTGAAGTTGGAGGTGTAGCCGCCGCGCGCATAACCGGGGACGCCCATGCGGTCCGTGGTGACGATGCCGCCGGCCCCGGGCGCGGCGACGACCAGGTGCGGGCCGCCTTCGCTGAAGCCGGCGGGGCTGCCGCCTTTGCCGGTCGCGGCGACGGCGATGACGGGCCGGGAGGAGGCGTAGCCATCGAGGGAGCCTTGATCCCCGTGGCTCTGGCCGTTGCCCGCGGCCCAAAAGTAGAGGGTTCCCAGACCATCGCGGCCGCTCGCGGCGCCCTCGGCGACAGCGGACAGCCAAAGCGAAGGCGCCGGGCTGACGTCGGGTTCATAGTCGTAAGGGCCCCAGGAATTGTTTTTCACCGAGATGACGTCGTTGCGCCAATACATGGCTCCGGCCTCTTCCGAGTCGTCGGTCGGCGCGGCGATGAGCCGCATGGCGGCCAAGGTGGCCGAAGGCGCGGAGCCAGCGCCGCCGATTCGGTTGTCTCCCCGGGCGGCGGCGAGGCCCGCGACGGCGGTGCCATGGTCGTCCTCGCGGCGGTAGGTTTCGCCGTCGAAAACGATATCGTGGTCCTCGGCCGACGGGTCGTTGTCGTTGTCGTTCCAATCGTATCCCAGGCTGTTGTCCAAAGCGGGCGAAAGGTCGGGATGGGAGAGATCGACGCCGTTGTCCACGATGCCGATGACGACGCCGGAGCCGGCGGCGCTGTCCCACGACGGCGCGGCGCGGATTTCGCCGAGGTGCCATTGGCTTTTGAGCATGGGATCGTTGAGCGTGCGACGCGGGAAACGCTGCCGGGCGAGAAGGGGGCGGGCGGAGCGGATTCCCGGAAGGGCGGCGGCGGCCAAGGCGGCGCGGAGGGGCTGGGCGGCGTCGCCGATGACATGGCCGATGGCGTGGTCCGGCGCATAGGCGGGCCTTTCCCAGGAGGCTATCCCAAGGTCCGGGCGAGGCGGCGGAGACGGGGCGTCGGCCGAGGCGAGAACGATTTCGACGCGGGGATTGACGATGCGGCGGGTGCGGGCGTCGCGCGTGGCGCCGGGCGGGTAAAGCACGAGGCGCGGCGAAGCTCCTTCCGGAACGCGCCGGCCGAGATCGGTTGCGTGTTTGAGGAGGGCGGGCAGGTCCGCCTGCGCCGGGATGCGTTCAAGTCGCCGGGCCGCCGGACTGCCGGGGAAATACAACTCGTCGAGGGCGACGACGTAGGTTTTTTGGGCCCCGCCATCGGAGAGGCTGAACACATTGTCCGCAGCGGCGGGCGATGGAGTATTCACCTGCGCCGGGCGCGGTTTGTTTTTTGCCGGCGCGACTTCGACGCGGGCGTTTGGGAAATCGCCGGGCGTTTGCGGCGTTGGCGAAGGCCGCGGCGCCAGCCAGACGCATAACGCGCCAACCATGACGAGGAGGAGTGGAATAAGGCGGCGCATGGGCAAGGGGGGGGGCGGTCAGGCGAGCAGGGCCTCGTCGCAGAAGGCGATGAGGCGGGAGCGGAGAACGCGTGCTCGCTCGGCGAAGGCGCGTTGGGCGCGTTCGTAATCGGCGCGACCGTCGGGCGTCTCGATCTTGACGGGGGGAATGCCGAGCGCGGCGAGGTCGTAGGGGCTGGCGCGCATGTCGAGTTCCCGGATGTCGCGGGCGAGTTCGAAGCAGTCGGCGACGAGCTCGGCGGGCACGAGCGGGCCGAGTTTGAAGGCCCATTTGTAGAGATCCATGTTGGCGTGCAGGCAGCCGGGCTGCTCGTGATCGATCGCCGTCTCGCGCGCGAGTTGCGCCCGGTTGAGGGGCAGGGCGGGCGCGGTGAAAAAGCGAAACGCGTCGTAGTGCGTGCAGCGGAGAGCCTGCGACTCGACGATCAAGGCAAGCTCCGCGGGCGGGAACCGCAGCGGATACTGGTTGTGGCGAACTTCGTCCGGCGTCTGGCGGTAGACCATCGCCCATTCGTGAAGCCCGAAGCAGCCGAAGAAGGGCGGGCGCGCGGCGGTGGCGGCCAGAAAGCCCCGCAGCCACGAGACGAAGGCGCGGCGTTTTTCCAGAATGGCGGAGGGTCGAAGGGTCACGCCGTATTCGGTTTCCTGGTATTCGCCGCGGGCGAGGTAGGCGAGCGCGGCGTTTCCGGCGAGCGCGACGCCGGGTCCCGGGAACCAGCGGCGCAACCAGGAGGGGCGGTGCCCGTAGTAGGTGAAAAGGAAGTCGTAGACGGGATGCTTCTCGGCGTGCGCGGCCCGGGCTTGGTGCGGATCGGTCCAGGTGCGCACGCGATTCTCATGGGCGCGCGCGCGCGCCTGCCAGTCGGCCTCGGGAAGGACGAGCGGGACGGCGGGCGATGGCGGGGGGGCGGACATGTCGGAGGCGGCGCGGAGCGTCGGGACGCGACGACGGACGAAAACAGAGCTTCAGTTTTTGAAGTGCTTTTTTATGTCCGCGAGCACGGCGCTTGGGCCGCGATAATTGCCGTCGGGCGTGAAGCTGAGCGAAAGCTCCTTCCCGTTCGCGGTCATGAACACGAGATTGGGAATCCCGCTTTCGTGTTCGGGGCGACGGGCGGCGCCGAGGGATTTCTTCTCCCCGAAGCGGAGGGCCGGCCAACCCATCCCATACTCGGTCATGTAGCCTTTCATAGCTCTCTCGTCTTTGTCGCTGCTGACAAAGATCACCTCGAATTCGGGGTGCTTCACCTTGATCGCCTTGTGGGCTTCGACGAGCTCGGGAGTGAACGCGCGGCAGGGCGGGCACCAATGGGCGGAGTAGTAGATGGCGAGGTAGCGGACGCCATCGAGCTGGCCGGCGGGGGCGGAGGCCAGGGAGCCGTTTTGCACGGTGACCAATTTGCCCGCGAAGGCTGCGGCGGTCTTGCCAAGCGGCGCCGGGGCGGCGGGCTGGTCGGCGGCCGGGGCGGACCCGGAGGAAGCGCCTTCCGCGGCGGCGGCGAGCTCGGATGCCGGTTGGGAGAGGGCGTCCACGCGGGCGCGATCCTCGGGGCCCAGCTTCGCGTAGGGGTAGAGGTATTTGGCCCCGTCTTCGCGGCGGAAGCTGACGTAATCGCCTTTTCGGCCAAGAAATTCGGCGCGCATGGTCGCGCCGTCGGAGTTGGTCCAGCTGGCGATCTCGGCGCGGACGGCGACGGAGGTGATAAGCAACGCGATAGCGGCAAAGGCCGACGGGAGGTGGTGCGCGAGGAACATAAGAGGGCAAGCGTGATGGGCTGCGTGCCGATGGCAATCTGGCGAATCGGCGGAATCCGCAGGTCTCGCCGGACGAGGCGCCTGGAAACCGACCGGCCGGGCGGCCGGCGTCCCCGTCAAAGTCCGAGGGCGGACCGGGCCGCCGCCAGCTGGGCTTCGGTTGTAAGGGATATATCGATACGCAAGCCGTCGGGCGGGGCCTCGAGCGCGGCGAGTTGGCTGTCGAGCAGGGCGGGCGGCATGTAGTGGCCGGTTCGGGCGGCCAGGCGGGCGGCAATCAGTTCCGGCGGGCCGTCGAGGTGGATAAAACGCACGCGAAGAGGATCATCCGCCCGCAGGATCCGCCGATAGTCTTGTTTGAGCGCCGAGCAGGCGAGGACCAGGGCGCCGCCCCGTTCGAGTCGGCGGTCGATCTCGGCGCGCAAGGATGCGAGCCACGGAGCGCGGTCCGCGTCGGAAAGCGGCGAGCCCGCGCGCATCTTGGCGACGTTGGCCGCGGAGTGATAATCATCGGCGTCGGCGAAGTCCCAGCCGAGCGCGGCGGCGAGGGCGCGTCCGAAGCGCGTTTTTCCCGCGCCGGACACTCCCATGACGACCAAGACGCTCGGGGGCGGGGTCACGACGTGGCCAGCGCGCGGGTTTGAGCGGGGTCGCGGCCCTCGTCGGCGTCCAGATAATCGAACATCGTCTCGACGGGGCGGCCCTCCAGCTTGGATTCGGCGATGCGCTGGGCGAGAAGAGGAGCGCCTGCATCCCGCCATCCGCGCTTGGTGAGGAACGCGTTGAAAATCTCGTATTCTTCGTCGCCACGCGGCGGACGACCGGCGGCGGTCGCCCGCGCTTCGGCCCAGGCGAGGATTTCGGCGTCGCTGGCGGCGGGGCTGGACAAGACATGATCGCGGATCTCGCCGTAGGGGAGCCGCAGGAAGCGGCAGACGCGTCCGTCGAAGACGGTCGGCTTGGCCGCGGGCTCGCCGAGGTTTTCCACATAATCCGGCGGCAAGGCGCCGCGGGCGTGGAGGCGGATCTTGTCGAGCATGCGCCCGAAGTAGACGAGGCGCCCGACTCGGGCGTAGGGACTGCGGAGACCGGGAACGTGAGGCATGACGGGGCGCAGCGAAACTCGGAACGACCGAAAGGCAAAGCGCTTCAGTCGCGCCGCCAATACACGAGCGTGCAGAGCGAGGCGAAGGCGAGGGTGGGGCCGATGATCCACCACGGGCTGAGCGGCACTTCGTAGCGCCGGCACGCCCAATGGATGAGAGCGCACTTTGCGAGCACGAGCATCCAGCAGATGGCGAGTCCGAGCTCGAGCTTGCGACTTCGCGGTTCGCGCGGGTGCTCGATTCGGGTCTCTTCGATCAAGGGGCGCCCGATCTCGCCGGGATCGGGATCACGTCGGGGGAAGCGGGGGAGGAGGGGCGCGAACATGGGAGCAACTTTAGAGGACTCTGGATGCAGATTAACATTTACGCGCGCTTGCCGCCGGCCGCAATCGGAGCGGGTGGAAACTCCGCAGAATCGTGATCGCGCGCCCGAAGCCGACGAGGCCCGGTTGGACAAGTGGCTTTGGTCCGTGCGCGCTTACAAAACCCGGGCTCTCGCCGCGGAGGCTTGCCGCCTCGGGCGGGTGACCGTGGACGGGCGCGAGGCCAAGGCCGCGGCCTCCGTTCGACCGGGGCAAGTGATCGAAGCCCGGCAAGGGATCGTGTCGCGCCGTCTGGTCGTGGTGGGGTTGCCGCGCGGGCGCCAAGGGGCTTCCAAAGTGAGTGATTTCGCACGCGACGAGACGCCGCCGGAGGTGTTGGAGGCGGCGCGGCAACAACGAGTTCAGCATATCCTCGCCGGGGGTGGCGGGCGGCCTACGAAGCGGGAGCGCCGGGAGCGGGACGCGTTGTGGGAAGATCCGAAGCGCTGATAAAAATCACCGAGACGAGGCACCTTACAAAACCCGGGGCTTGCGATTCTCCTTGCCAAACGTCCGCCGGTCAATGTGGTGCCTCGCATCGTTAGCGAAGCGTTAGATGACAGGAACTGGTGAGTCGTCAGGAGAGTTAGGCTCTAGTGATGATTTGAAACCCGATAGTCGGGAACGGACTGGCAGAGACACGTCAGCGACGAAATCAAACATCATGAGCAACTCCAAACTCTACGTCGGCAATATGTCCTTCAAGACGTCCGAAGACGAACTCCGTTCCGCCTTCGGCCAATTCGGTTCCGTGACCGACGTTTACGTCGCCATGGACAAGATGACCGGCCGCCCCCGCGGCTTCGCGTTCGTCACCATGGGCACCGCCGAGGAGGCCAAGCTGGCCGCCGAGAAGATGAACGGCGCCGACCTCGGCGGCCGCGCCCTCACCGTCAATGAGGCCCGTCCCAAGGAAGAGGGCGCTGGTCGCTCCTTCGGCGGCGGTGGCGGCCGTGGCTTCGGTGGCGGCGGCGGCGGCGGTGGCCGCGGCGGCTTCGGCGGCGGCGGCGGCGAGCGTCGCGGCGGCTTCGGTGGCGGCGATCGCCGCTACTAAGCCCTCGGCCTACTAGCGCCCTTGAGGCGCCGATCTGCCGGTCGGACTTAAAAAATCAAGACGACGCACCTTTGCAGGTGCGTCGTTTTTCGTTTTGAGATGCGTCGCGAAGTCCTCAGCGTATGTCCTATTCATGAGCGAAGAGCCCGAGGTTAGTCCTTTGCGCCTAAAACGGCCTGGTGCCGGCGCCCCCCCTCCCGCGGCTGATGCCGCGCCGGCTGCGCCGTCTTTGCCTCCGTTGACCGTCCCGGATGCCAAGCTCTTTGAGCCGCCGCTGATTCCATTGCCTGGAATGCCGGCTCTCCCGGTTCTTCCCCCTGTCGACCTACCCCCGGAAGGTGGACATGGCGAGCGGTTGCGGCGCCGACCAAGTCTCGCGCCCGAGGGCGGAGCCGCTCCTGGAATCTCCGCGCCTCACCCGCATGCGGAACATCCGGGCGCCACGGTGCCTCCCTTATTCGCCCCGCCTTCGGAGACTCCTCCGCCGCCGGCCGCGCCCGCTTTTAAACTGAAGATCGGGGCCAAGCTGCCTCCGCCGCCCGTTCCGCCTCCCGGCGCGGAGATCGGCGCGCCCGATCCCCTCAAGGCTTTCGAAGAATCCGCGGGGGGCGCCCCGCTGTTGCCGCTTCCGGGTGTGGGTCCGGGCGCGTCCATGGGCGCGACGGTGCCGCCGCTGATGCCTTTGCCCACGTCTGTCGGCGGCCTCGTGTTGCCGCCAAGCGCCGAGCCGACCGGACAACGGACGCCCATCCATCTGCGCGCGTCCGGGCCGGCCGAGGCCCTGGATCCCTCCAAGCTCGCGCCGCCCCCGTTGCCCGCCCGCGCCGCGAAGGCGGCGGTGAATCGCAGCCACGCGAAGCGCGACGCCCTCGTGTTTGGCTTGGTTCTCCTTCTGGTCGTCGGCGCCGGCGCGGGAGCCTATTTCTATTTTTCCGGCTCCGAGCCGGCACCGGAACCTGCGCCGCCTCCCGCCAAGGCGATCGCCGAAGTCCGCGAAAAAGAACAAGCTCGGGTGAACGCGGTCGTGGACGGCAAGGAGCCGCCCGCGGAACGCGTGATTGGCAACGTGACGCCCGGCGAGCTTCAGACGAAGTTGCAGGAAAAAAACTCCGCCGTGCCGGTCGTCACTCCCGCCGAGAACCCGCCGCCGGCCACGACCGCCGGTTCCACTCCCGTCGCGACCACCGAACCGGCGCCGCCCCCGGTGCCGGAAGGGCCTCCGCCGATTCCCAAGGCCAACCCTCGCTTTGTCCGCTACGCGGAGAGCATCCGCGTGAGCGGCGTCTACCAAGGCAGCCCGGCGCGGGCGCTGATCGACGGGCGCCTCGTCCGCGAGGGCGAAGTCGTCGAGCCGGCCCTCGGCATCAAGTTTTCGGATATCGATGCCGAGGCGAAGCAGATCATCCTCGAGGATGGGTCCGGCGCGCAGGTGAAAGTGAAGTATCTCTAGTCCCTTCAGGCGGCGGCGGGGGATGGCGCGCCCTACCAGTTCTCCACCGGCCCCTTGGGCACGGGTATCGCCTCGCGGGCGAAAACCGGATCGTCGGGGTCTCGCATGAACGAGGCGACCATCGGGTCGGGCCGGTATTTGGGAAGCAACTCGCCGTCCTCGCCGCAAAAACGCGCCCGCCAGGCGATGTAGTCGGCAAGCGCCTTTTCAAAGTCCGCCGCCGAGGCGATGCCGAGGATCGCTTGCTTGAAGGGCTTCGAGGGGCCGAAACGCCGCGCATACCAGGGCGCGACGCGACGAAACAGCCGCGCTCCGTGCTCCTCGCCGTAAAATTCGAGGTAGCGTTCGAAGTGGCGGCGAAGCACGCGCACGCGTTCCTCGAAAGTCGGCTCGGGCAGCAGTTCGCCCGTGCGCAGGAGGTGGTCCGTGCGCTTGAATATCCACGGATCGTAGAAGGCGCCGCGCCCGATGCTCACGCCGGCGCAGCCGGTCTCGGCGATCATGTGTCGGGCGGCCTCGGGAGTGGTGACGTCGCCATTGCCGATCACGGGAATGGTTTTCACCGCCTGCGCGACGGCGCGGATGCCGGCCAGGTTCACCTGTCCGGAAAAGCCCTGCGCACGCGTGCGGCCATGGACGAAGACCGCGGCCACTCCGGCGTCCTCCAGCACGCGCGCGAGATCGGGCGCGGTGAGGTTCTGCTCGTCCCAGCCGAGGCGCATTTTCGCGGTCACGGGGATCTTCACCGCCGCGATCATGCCGCGCACCAGGGCGGCGGTTTTGTCGAGCTCGGTCATCATCGCCGATCCCCCGCCGATCTTGACGACCTTCTTCACGGGGCAGCCCATGTTGATGTCGACGGCATCGGCCCCGAGCTCCTGGCAAATGACGGCGGCGTCGCGCATCTCCTCGGGGACCGCGCCGAAAAGCTGCACGGCCCAGGGGCGGTCGCCGGGAGCGGTGGCGACGAGCTTGAGCGCGGTGGGGTTGCGCTCGATCAGGGAGCGGGCGTTGACGAGATCCGTGGTGGCGAAGCCGAGTCCGCCCAGCTCGCGCACGGTGAGGCGCATGGGCAGGTTCGTGTATCCGGCGAGCGGAGACAAAAACAGGTTCGATGAAAGCGTGAGCGGGCCGAGACGCATGCGGGGAATCAGGCAATGGCGCCGGTCCCGGCGCGGCAAGCATCGGGAGCCGCGCGCCGGCGGTTGCGCCGGGCCGGCGGCTGAGTAGGGTGCCGGAGTGTATCTTCGCCGCCATCGCCGTCTCGTCGCCGTCTCTCTCGCGCTTGCGCTAAGCGGCGCGCAGTGGCTCCTGGGCCGCGCCCCGGGGGGGCCGACGATGTGCGAGCTCACGGGCTGCCCGGCGCCCGCGGCGGAGACCGCCTTGGCGCGGGCGGGGCGATGAGCGAATCGGAGCCGGTGCTGCTCTTCGACGGCGAGTGCGGCTTGTGCAACACCCTGGCGCGCTTCCTCCTCCGACGCGACCGCGCGAGGCGCCTGCGTTTCGCGGCCTTGCAGGGAAACCACGGGCAGGCGGCTCTGCGCCGCCTCGGGCTGCCGACGCGCGATTTCGACAGCCTGGTTTTTCTCCCGCGCGGCGAGGCGGGGCCGGGTCTGCTGCGCACCGAAGGGGCGCTGGCCGCGATGTCGGCGCTGGGCGGGGGCTGGGCGCGTCTGGCGCGGTGCTTGCGACGCGTGCCGGCGGGGCTGCGGGACGGGGTTTATCGCCTGGTGGCGAGAACGCGTTACGCGATTTTTGGGCGGCACCGCGGCGCGCCCCTGTGGCGCGAAGCCGCGTGGGCGGACCGGTTCTACGATTGAGCGCGGCCGCGGACGGGCTCAGCCCCCCGCCGGGAGGGCCTGCACGGCGGCCGCCATGCGGCGCAACGCCTCGTCGAGCGTGGCCCGCGGGCAGCCGAAGTTGAGCCGCACGTAGTGGCCCGGGGCGGCGTCGAAGAAGCGTCCGTCGCTCAGGCCGACTCCGTGCGCCTCAAAATGCGCCACGGGGTCCTCCAGCCCGAGGGCGGAGACGTTGAGCCAGGCGAGGTAGGTCGCTTCGAGCGGCGCTTCGAGCCGCACGTTTTTGAACACGCCCGTGCCGAAGGTGGCCTGCAGGTGAGCGGCATGCGAGCGAAGCGTGGCGAGGAGGCCTTGGCGCCAGTCTTCGCTGTCGCGATAGGCGGCTTCACAGGCGGAGTAGCCGAGCGTGGTGACTTCCGCGACGATGCCCCACGTCGCTCGGACAAAGCGGGCGCGCAAAGCGGCGTCGGGTATGATCGCGAAGGAGGTCCCGAGTCCGGGCACGTTGTAGGTTTTGCTCGGCGCCATCAACGTGAGCGTGCGCGCCGCGTGTTCCGGAGCCACGAGAGCGGTGGGAAGGTGCGGCAGCGCGGGGTCGAGGATCAGGTCGCAGTGGATCTCGTCGGAGCAGAGGATAAGATCGTGCCGCGCGCAGAACTCCGCGAGACGGGCGATTTCGTCGCGTCGGAAAACGCGCGCCACGGGGTTGTGCGGGTTGCAGAGGAAAAACAGCCGGGTCTTTGGCGTCACCGCGCGCTCGAGCGCCTCCCAATCGATCTCCCACGCGCCGTCGCCGCGTCCGGCGGGGCCGGCGCGCAGCGTGAGCGGCACGGGGACCGACACGCGGCCCGAGTTTTTCGGGGCCGTCATGAACGGCGGATACACGGGCGTGAGGCAAAGCACCTCCTCGCCCGGCTGGGCAAAGGCCTGCGCGGTGACGTTGAGGCCGCAGACGAGACCCGGCAGCCATACCAGCCAGTCGGCGTCTATCTTCCACCCGTAGCGCGCGGCGCAGGCGTCCACGACCGCGTCCACCGTGGACTGCGTCGGGCGCGCATAGCCGAAGATGCCATGGTCCACGCGCTCGTGCAGCGCCTTGATGATGGCGGGCGAAGAACGAAAATCCATGTCCGCCACCCACATGGGGAGAATGTCTTTCCCGGCGTATTTCTTCCACTTCTGGGAGTCGGTGCCGGCGCGGTGGGGAACGGTGTTGAAATCAAGGCTCATGGCGGGGCGGGCACGGTGGGGAAGCCGCCCGGGCTCGGCACGCGTTTTTTGAGACGACCTTGCTCAGTCGCGTGACAAACGGGCGGACAAATTTTCCCGGCCGCCGAGGGGTTGTATCATGTAAATATCTGTTATCCAAGGTAAAGAGTCCGGTATCCGATCCGGCATCGCGTATGCAAGGGACTGAGTCGAAACAAACACCAATCCAAACCCAGGAGACATTACCATGAGACTCATCCGCTACACTACGCCGTCCTCTCGCGCCCAGTATCCGGCCTTTGCCCGCAGCCCGTGGGCGGGGTTGGAGGACCAGATGGACCGGCTTTTCGAGGCCGCCTTGGGCGAGACCGCGGGCGTCAGCGCCGCGGGTTTTCCGGTCGACCTCTTTGAAGACGCCTCCGCGACCTATGTGCGTGCCGAGCTGCCCGGCGTGAACCGCGCCGACATCGGCGTCGAGCTCGCCGACGGCACGCTCCAGATCTCCGCGAAGCGCACGCGCAAGATCGGCGAACGCGAGGAGACCGCCGAGTTCAGCCGCGCGCTCACCGTGCCCGAGGGGGCCGTGCAGGCCGACAAGATCAGCGCCGCCTACGAGAACGGCGTGCTCACCGTCACGTTGCCCAAACGCGAGGAAGCCAAGCCCCGCAAGATCAGCGTGGCCGTCTCGTAACCGCAAAAAACGAAGACCCGAGACTTACTCGATCCAACCAACCATCGCTCAAAGGAGGAATCACCATGTCACTCATCTCTTCCCTCATTCCGGCCTTCGCCGCCACGCCCGCGAGCCGCTCCGCCAACTCCGGCGGTCCGAATGGCCCCGAGCCGACCGTGGCCCCGCGCCACGAGGTCACGGAAACACCGGAAGCCTACGGCCTCACCGTGGAGCTGCCTGGAGTGGCCAAGGACGGACTCGAACTCAGCGTCGACCACCAGCAGATACGCGTCCTCGGCCGCCGCGCCTGGCGCAAGCCCGAGGGGTGGCACGCCCTGCATCGGGAGTCGCGCGACGCGACCTTTGAACTCGTGCTCGATCACGGCCGCGTGATCGACGCCGACAAAGTCCACGCCGAGCTTCGCGACGGCGTCCTCCGCGTCTCTCTGCCCAAGGCCGAGGCGCTGAAGCCCCGTAAGATTTCCGTGGCCTGATCAAACGACGCGATCAGCCGCGGTTCACCGCGCGCCTCCAAGCGGGGCGCGCGTTTCATTTTCCCGCGAACGTCTCCCGGCCGGCTGGTTGACTTGCCTTCCGATCACGCTAGCTCTGAGCCCCTTTTTCGCCATGCGAATCCTCCGAGTTCTCGTGTTGAGTCTTCCCTTCTGGCTGGCCGGCCTGCTCGCCGCCCAAGAAGCCGCGGCGCCGGCTGCGTCGGCTGCGCCGACCACCGCGCCCGACGTGGGCACGCAGGCCG
>CAMLQS010000084.1 GCA_946482165.1 uncultured Verrucomicrobiota bacterium
CCGCCAAGAAGTAAGCGTCGTCGTCCCGCGACCCACCCCGCGCCTTGCCGCCCGGGGCGAGCGCGTTTGTTCTTTGAGTCATGCCCATTTCGCTCGTTGCCGGCCTCGGCAACCCCGGTCGCGCCTACGCCGCCACCCGCCACAACGCGGGCTGGATGGTGGTCGATGCGCTCGCCGCGGCGGAAAAGCTCTCCTGGAAAACCGAGGAGCGCTTCGAGGCCGAGATCGCCCGCTGGGACTTCGTTCCAGGCCACACCGTGTGGCTGGCCAAGCCGCTTACGTTCATGAACGAAAGCGGCCGCGCCATCCAGAAGCTTGCCGCCTTTCACAAGGTGCCGCCGGCCTCGATCACGGTTGTGTATGACGATCTCACCATCGACTGCGGCCTGTTGAAGGTCTCGGTCAAGGGCAGCGCCGGCGGCCACAACGGCATCGCCGATCTGCTCGCCCGCACGGGGGACGGCTTTATCCGCTACCGCCTCGGCATCGGACCCAAGCTTCCTCGCGAAATGAACCTCAAGGACTACGTGCTCGGCCGCTTCACGGACGAACAACTTCACCTCTTTAATCAACAACTCCCACGTTTCATCATAGGCCTCCGCCTCCTGCTCGCGCAGGGACCGGACCAAGCCATGAACCAGCTTAACCGCCGCACCCTCCCAACATCATGAGCGCCACCGCTACCCGCAACTACCTCGCCACCTTCATCCTCGACAACCGGGGCAAGGAAGAGACCGTCGAGCAGATCGTCGAGGTCGTAAAGACCGAGATCACCGCCGTTTCCGGCACCGTTTCGTCCGTCGATACCGTCGGCCGCAAGGACTTCGCCCGCGTCACGGACAACAAGTTCCCCGCCGCCAGCTACGTCCAGATCAAGTTCTCCGGCCCCGCCACGGCGCCCGCCGCGCTCAAGGAGCGCCTCCGCCTCAAGCACAGCGTCTATCGCACGCTCGTCCAGGCCGCCTAAACGAGCCTGTTCGTCGTCGCTTCGTCGCACGGAATCCCCCCACCCTCCCCGCCATGGCCAACCTCAATCGTGTTCTCTTGATCGGAAACCTTACCCGTGATCCCGAGCTGCGCGTCACGCCCAAGGGCACGGCCATCTGTCAGTTCGGCCTGGCGATCTCCCGATCGTTCAAGGACGAGTCCGGCCAGACCCGCGAGGAAGCCACCTTCGTGGACATCGAAGCCTGGGGCAAACAAGGCGAGCTCATCGCCAAGTATTGCACCAAGGGCCGTCCCCTCTTCGTCGAGGGACGGCTTCGCTTCGACCAGTGGGAGGACAAGCAGACCCAGCAAAAGCGTTCCAAGCTCAAGGTCGTCCTCGAGAACTTTCAGTTCCTCGGCGGACGCGAAGGCGGCGCTCCCGGCGCCGGCGGCTCCCCCGCCGGATCCGGCGAGGACGTCGACCAGAGCTTCGAGCAGCCGCAGCGCTCCGCCCCGCCGCCCCGCGCGCCGGGCGGCGGCCGCCCCGCTCCCGCGCCCCAGCACGACATCAACGACGAGGACGTGCCCTTCTAAAGGCCTTCCCGTCGCCACGACATCCCGTATCCTTTAACCAATACAACACACTACTCACCATGGCCCACCATGAAGTCCTCCTCCTGAAGCCCGTCGCCAACCTCGGCGGCGAAGGCGATCAAGTCCGCGTCCGCGCCGGCTACGCCCGCAACTTCCTCATCCCCCAAAAGGCCGCCGTCGCCCTGACCCAGGCCAACCGCAAGCGCGTCGAGTCGCTCAAGAAGCAGCGCGCCAACCGCGAGGCCACCGAGCTCTCCGGCGCCCAGGAACTCGCCAAGAAGATCGCCAAAGTCTCCCTCGCGTTCGTCGTCAAGACGGGCGAAGGCGGCAAGATGTTCGGCGCGATCACCTCGGCCGATCTCTACCAGAAGTTCGTCGAGGCCGGTGTCGAGGTCGACAAGAAGAAGATCCACCTCCACACGCCGGTGAAGACCCTCGGCAAGCACGAGGTGTCCATCAAGCTGCACCCCGAGGTCAGCGTGGAAGTCTCCTTCGACGTCGTCTCCGAGAACCCGATCGAACAGGCTCCCCCCGCGGAAGAGGCCCCGGCGCCCAAGACCTACTCGAAGGCCAAGAAGAAGACCGACAAGGCCGAATAAGCGGACGCCCGCGATTTCAGTTTCCCAAGGCCGCGCCCGATCCCGGGCGCGGCTTTTTTGCGCCCGCCTTTCCTCCGAATTCGCGGAAATAAAAAGTGCGACGGGGGCATAATTCGGTGGGCGCTCCCGCAAGCGGGATTGAGTGCCGAAGCACGTCCTGACGCCCCGGACAAAACACCGTGAACCGGATCTTGGACCGATGCTCACCCGTCGCGAAACCCACAAAAGCCACGAGCCGCCATTCGGCAAGCCGGACTTCGTATCGAAACACACGAACTCCCCGTCCGAAAAAACCAGGATCTGTCGGCCCGAAGCGGATCCGCACAGACTGAAGGCGCCTCTGGCCGGATCCGCCAACGGATCCCCCGGCCACCGCCTTATGCACCTGCTTCAAACCTCTCCTTGCCCCGGTGACGCAGCCTCCCTTCCCTCTCGCGCTTCGTCCGCGATGTCCGACTCCGCCAGCCACTCTTCCGCCGCTTCCGCCCGCTCCCCCCGCCGCTCCCGCGCGGATGGAAACTTCCCTTCCCCGGCTTCCGCGCCCGGCCGCGTGCCGCCGCACTCCGTCGAGGCGGAGGAACAGCTCCTCTCCGCCTGCTTGCTCGACGGCGGCGACGTCGTCGCACGCTGCTTGGAAGGCAAAATCGCGGCGGCATCCTTTTACGTCCCCGCCAACCGCCTCATCTACGAAAAGCTCCTTGAGCTCTACAACGCCGGCAAGCCCATCGACCTCGCCATCCTCGCCGAGGAGCTGAAAACTACCCGCCAGCTCGACGAAATCGGCGGCTACGCCTACCTCACGCGGATCTCCGGCCGCATCCCCACCACCGCCGGCGCCGCCTACTTCATCGAAAAGGTCCGCGAACTCGCCCTCCTCCGCGAAATCATCCGCGCCGCCACCGGCGCCGTGGAAGATTGCTACGGCTATACCGGCGGGATTCAGGAATTCGTCGATAAGATCGAGCAGAGCATGTTCAAGGTCACGCAGGAGCGCGTCGGCGACGGCGCCAAGCCCATGCGCGAGCCGACGAAGGAGGCCATGCATGTCATCCAAAAGATGCTCATGAAGAAGGGCGAGCTCACCGGCGTGAGCACCGGCTACAAGGACATCGACCGCTATCTCTTCGGCCTTCAAAAATCGGAAATGATCGTCCTCGCGGGACGCCCTTCCTGCGGAAAAACCTCGCTGGCGATGAACTTCGCCGAACACGCCGCCCTGCCGAACCGCGGCGCCGGCGTGACCACGCTGGTCTTCTCGCTCGAAATGAGCGCGGCCCAGCTCGCCCTGCGTCTCCTCTGCTCTCGCTCGCGCGTGAACATGAAGCTCCTGCGAGACGGCCTTCTCTCCAAAAACGGCGAGGAGCAGCAGGAACTGCTCAAAGTCGCCGACGAGTTTTCGAAATCGCCCCTCTTCATCGACGATTCCAGTTCGCTCTCCGTCATGGAGCTGCGCGCCAAGGCCCGCCGGCTCCACGCACGCCAGCCCCTGGGCCTCATCGTCGTGGACTATCTCCAGCTCATCAGCCCCACCGACGGCACCGTGCCGCGCGAACAGCAGGTCGCCGAGGCCTCCCGCGGCCTGAAGGCACTGGCCAAGGAACTCGAGGTGCCCGTGATCGTGCTCGCCCAGCTCAACCGCTCCGCCGAAAAAGAAAACCGCGCCCCCCGCCTTTCCGACCTTCGCGAGTCGGGCTCCATCGAGCAAGACGCCGACGTCGTCCTCATGCTCAACCGCCCGAAGGAAGAAAACGACAAATTCCAAGTCGCCAGCGGCACAATGGAACTCTTTATCTCAAAAAACCGTAACGGCGAAGTGGGCGATCTTAAGCTCACCTTCCTCAATTCGATTACCCGCTTTGAAAACTACACGCAGTAAGCCCGCCGCGCGTCTCGTCGCGCGCCTTGCCCTCCTCGTCACCCTTTTCGTCGCCTCCGCGGTCTTTCCCGCCGCCCCCCTTGGCGCGCAGCCCGTCGCCGGTGGCGCGGCCACCGCGCCGTCCGCGGCGCCCTCCGTGCGCGTGGGCGACATCACGGTCCGCTTCAACGGCCCGGCCACCGTCGCCGAACAGGTCGTGCGAGCCAACATGCAGCTCCAGGAGGGCTCCGCGCTGGAGGACTCGCTCATCGACCGCGACATCCGATCCCTCTACCGCACCGGCCAATTCGAGTTTATCGAGTTCAAACGTGGCGCGCTAGTCGACGGCAAGGTCGACCTCGTCGTCGAGGTCACCTCCAAATTTCGCGTCTCCACCATCACCTTCGAGGGCAACAAAAAGGTGAAGGCCAAGCGCCTCCTCAAAGAGGCCAAGACCAAGGAAAACCTGCCCCTCGACGAGCGCCAGGTGAAGGAGGACGCCGAGAAGATCCGCGAGTTCTACCAGAAGTCCGGTTACAACCAGGCCAAGATCGAATACCGCATCGAGCGCGACAAAGCCACCGGCCTCGGCCGCGTGTTCTTCACCATTCAGGAAGGCGCGAAGGTCCGCATCAAACGCGTCAATTTCGAGGGCAACACCGCCTTCTCCGACCGCAAGCTCCGCAAGGTCGTCGAGACTCGCAAGTGGAACATCTTTTCCTGGCTGACCGACACCGGTCGTTTCCGCGACGACCGCTACGAGACGGACTTCGACAAGCTCCGCGACCACTACCGCGACCATGGCTTCCTCGACGTGGAAATCGATCCCGCCCAAGTCGGGTTCGACTACCCCAAGCCGAACCGGCTCGTTCTCACCTTCTCGATCAACGAAGGGCGCCAATACAAGGTCGGCTCCATCGCCATCAGCGGCAACACCCTCTATCCCACTGAAAAGCTGCTGACGGTCCTCAAACTCAAGACGGGCGACGTCTTCTCGCCGTCAGGTATCGAGAAAGATCAAAAGGCCTTGGAAAACTTCATCGGCAAGGACGGCTACGTCGACGCGCGCGTGCGCATCATCCGAAAGCCGAATCTCGAAAGCGGCGCCATCGACGTCGAATATCAGTTTACCGAGGGAGAGAAATACAACGTCGAGTCCATCCGCCTCGAAGGAAACACCAAGACCAAGAGCATCGTCATCCTTCGTGAACTCGTCCTCGGACCGGGCGAAGTTTTCAATACCGTCCGCATGCAGACCTCGAAGCTGCGTCTCGAGAACACCCGCTTCTTCGAAGAGGTGAACATGAGCCCCGAGGTCACCAACCTCCCCGGCCGCCGGAACCTCAAGATCGCCGTGAAGGAAGGCCGCACCGGCAACCTCACCTTCGGCGCCGGCTTCAGCTCGCTCGAGCGCGCCATCGTTTTCGCCGAGGTCAGCCAATCCAACTTCGATCTCTTCAACCGAAAGAGCTTCTTCCAAGGCGACGGCCAGAAGTTCCGCCTCCGTCTCCAGCTCGGCTCCCGCTCCAGCGAGGCCACGATGAACTTCGAGGAACCCTGGTTCCTGGAGCGCGAACTCGCCCTCGGGTTCAATCTCTACCGCTCCTCCTCGGACTACTACAGCGACATCTACGAGGAGACCCGCACCGGAGCCGAAGTTTACCTCCGCAAGCGCCTTTTCGAACTCGTCGAAGGCCGGCTCGGCTACACCTACGAAATCGTCGAGATTTCCGATGTCGACCGCGAGACCGCCCCGTTCCTCCTCGACGAGGAAGGCGAACGGTCCGTCTCCAAGCTCACCTTCAAGCTTCTCCGCGACACCCGCGATCGCCTCTACAACACCACCCGCGGCAATCGCGTCGAGCTGGGCACCGAGCTCGCCGGCGGTCCCTTCGCGGGCGAAACGGATTACTACCGCGTCGAGCTTCGCGCGTCGCAGTATTACAACACCTTCGAAACCCTCAACCAGGTGCTCTCGTTCATCGGTCGCGCCGGCGTGATCGACTCCTACGGGGACTCGGATCGCGTGCCCTACTTCGACCGCATGTTCCTCGGCGGCCCCAGCAGCCTCCGCGGCTTCGAGTTCCGCGAAGTCGGCCCCAAAGACATGGTCGGGCTCCGAACCCAGCCCGACCCCGACGGCCTGGGCATGGCCCCCGACCCCGACGGCGCCGATGTGCCGCCCACCTACGAACCCATCGGCGGCAACACCTACGCGATGGGAAGCATCGAATACACCTTCGAGGTCGTGAATCCCCTCCGCCTGGCGGTATTCTACGATATCGGCTACGTGAATCTCGACGCGTGGGATTTCGACCCGGCCAACTACAACGACAACTTTGGCTTCGGCATTCGCCTCATGGTCGGCGGCGCTCCCCTTAGTCTCGACTTTGGTATCCCGCTGACGACCGACGATTATAACGACGACGGGCTTCAGTTTAACTTTTCCTTTGGCACCCGTTTCTGATTCGCGTGTCCTCGAACTTTCCGTCCCTTCAACTCTCCGAATTTTAAACTACATCGCATGAACAAACTCCTCGCCATCCTTTGCGCCATTGCTGGCTTCGTCGGCATCGCCGCCGCCCCCGCGTCCGCCCAACCCGCCCCCAAGATCTACGTCGTCGACATGGCCAAGCTCCTCGACGGGCACCACAAGACCGAAGAGCAGAACGCCAAGCTCAAGGGCGACGAAGCCAAGGCCAACGAGGAGCTCGAGAAGATCAACAGCGAGGGCAAAACCCTCGTCGAACAGCTCAAGAAACTCGAAGAGGACAGCAAGAACCCCGCCCTCGCCACCGAGGCCAAGGAAAAGCTCCAGGCCGAGATGCGCACCAAGATCGAGGACATCCAAAAGAAACAGAACGAGGTGACGTCGTTCCGCGGCAACACCCAGCGCTCCCTCCAGCAGCGCATCCAGAACTTCCGCAAGCTCATGTTCGAGGAGATCTCCGTCACCGTGACCGAGGTCGCCAAGAAAAAGGGCGCCACGCTCGTCTTCGACAAGTCCGGCCCGACCCTCATCGGCATCAACCCGCTCGTCTACTCGGACGCCGCTTACGACCTCACCGAAGAGGTTCAAAAAGAACTTAACAAGAACCGTCCCGCCGGCAGCTCCGCGCCCGCCGCTCCCGCGGCCGCCAAGCCTGCCGCCGAATCCGGTTCCGACGCCAAGGTCACCTTCCCCGGCGCCAAGTAAGAGCTCCCCGCTCCCGATTTCCTTCGCCCGACGCGTCCATCGCGTCGGGTTTTTTATTGTCCGGACAAGCCGCCTTCTGACGATGCCTTGGGCTAAATTCCCCGTTCGACATTGCCGTCGGGTCGCTCGTCATTGGGCGCTCTTCGTATGATTTTCGCCTTCAGCGCCGCCGAACTGGCCTCACTGCTCGCCGCTCGCTCCACCCGGGGCGGGACGTCCGCGACGATCCGAAATATCGCCGCGCTCAAAGACGCCCAACCCGGCGATCTCTCCTTCCTCGGGAATCCGAAATACAAGCCCGAGGTGGCCAGCACCCGGGCTTCGGTCGTCCTCCTCCCCGCCGACTTCGAGGGCGAGCCCCCCGCCAATCAGCTCTGGCTCCTCGTCGACAACCCCTCCGCCGCGCTCGCCACCCTCTGCGCCCGCCTTGAGGCTTCTCTTTGGCCCAGGCCTCCCGCCGGCATTCACCCCAGCGCGGTCGTCGATCCCTCCGCGCAAATCGACCCAAGCGCGACCGTGGGTCCGCTTTGCGTGATCGAAGCCGAGGCCGTTGTCGGCCCGCGCACCGTGCTTCAGGCCCAGGTCTTCCTCGGCCGCGCGGCTCGCGTCGGAACGGACTCCTGGCTCATGCCCTCCGCGCACGTCGCCACCGGATGCGTCATCGGCGCCCGCGTTCGCCTTCACGCCGGCGTCGTGGTCGGCGCCGACGGCTTCGGTTATGAATTCCAAGATGGCCGCCACGTAAAGGTCCCGCAGGTCGGCATCGTCGAGATCCAGGACGACGTCGAGGTCGGCGCCAACACCGCCTTCGACCGCGCCCGCTTCAGCCGCACCATCGTGGGCCAGGGCACCAAAATCGACAACCTTGTCCAGGTCGGCCACAACGTCGTCATCGGCCGCCACTGCATCATCTGCGCCCAAGTCGGTATCAGCGGGAGCGCTACGTTGGAGGACTACGTCGTCCTCGGCGGCCAGGCCGGCGTCGCGGGGCACCTCACGATCGGCAAGGGCGCAAAGGCCGACGGCCAGACCGGCATCAACACCACTCTCGCCCCCGGCACCTTCTGGAAGGGCTCGCCCTGCCTTCCTTACCAACTCGAGCAACGCATCAACGTCCTGCGCCAACGCCTGCCCGACCTCTTCCGCAAGGTCGACTCGATCGCCGGGGAACTGGCCGAGCTAAAAGCGAAAAGCGCCGCCTGACGGCGCCCACGTAAACGCCCTCACGGTTGCGAAGGCTCAGAGCGCCAGCGCATCGCGCTTCGCCAGATACCACGCCACGGTTTCCTCGAGCCCGGCGCGCAGTTCCGTCCGCGGCGCCCAGCCGAGGCGTTCGCGGGCCTTCGTGATGTCGAGATACTTCACCGACCGCACCTGAGGCCCGGTTATCAGCGGATCCTCCGGCACCGATTGCTTCGCCACGGCGTTCCACGAGCGCGTGAGCTCGGCCATGGCATCGCGCAAGGACAACGGCGCGCCGGATCCAAAGTTGAAGGCTTCGCCACACACGCCCGCGTCATCGAGCCGCTCCGCCGCCGCGAGGTAGCCTAGCGCCATGTCGCGGACGTGCAGCAGCTCGAGCACGTTCGTGCCATCGGTGCCGTCGATGAGCGGCCGTTCGCCGCGCATGAGCCGGCGAATCGACACCGGCACGATACGCGTGAAGTTCGTGTCGCCGGGACCGTAGGTGTTCATCCAGCGGCACACCGCGGTCCGCATGCCATAGATTTTGGCGTAGCAGCGCACCGCGATGTCGGCGGCCACTTTCGTCGGCGCATAAATATTGGCGGCGGGCAACGGCGGCGCGTCTTCGGGTATCGCGGCGATGGTGTCGGTCGCGCCATAATACGCGCCCGAAGAAGCGAAGACCACGCGTTTTGACCTTCGCGAAAGCCGGCAAGCCTCGAGCACATGATAAGTGCCCATCACGTTGAGCTCGGCGGTCTCCAGCGGAAGCGCGTTCGAGATCGTAACGATCGGCTGGGCGGCGAGGAGAAACACCGTGTCCGGCTCCAATCGCGCGATCAGCAACTTCATCGCCACCGCATCGCAAACATCGGCGGTGACTGCGCCCACGCGCGCCTCGACGTTCGAAAGTCGCAGATAGGAGTCCGCCGGAAACGCCCGGTCGAGCACCGTCACCGCCGCCCCGCGCGCGAGCAATTGCTCGCAGAGATGCGCTCCGCCAAAACCCGCACCCCCGATCACGAGCGCGCGGTGTCCCTTCCAAAAATCGGCGGCCATGGCTTTGGACTCAGCCAGCCCGCACGGTCAGCAACGCCTGGCTCTCCGCGATGCCGTCCTTGCGGCTCGCGCCCCAAGTTCCATCGGGCTGATTAAAATACCAGAGGTAGAACAAAATCGTGCGGCGCAATCCGTCATCGAACGAGACGGACGGCGTGAACCCCGCGACGTTTTTGATCTTCGTGCCGCTGAGGTGCTGCTTGGATATCGCGACCACGCCCGACACCGTTTGCGTAAGCCGGATGTAGCGGCTCCAGATGAGGTTGGCCAGACGCGGATCCCCGCCGGAACGCATGGCGTCTTCCTGCATGCCCGCGACCATATCGACGATATCGCGAAGCACGTCAGGCGTCGGAGAGTAATGGACGCCCGGCAGGTTGAACACCGAACCGCGGCACTTTGGTTCGCGCGCGAGCGCCATGAAAGCCCGCGCCGCGTCTTCGACATAGAGGTAGTCGCGGTGGTGTTGCAGACTGCTGTAATACAGCTCGGGCGCGTCGTGGTTGCGGAAGATGTCTCGCATCGCCTTCGGAACCAAGCGGTAATCCGTATTGAAGTCATAGGGACCGAACAGATTGCACATCCGAAGCACGATCGTATCCAGGCCCAGCGCCTGGTGATAGGTGGCGGAGAAAATATCCGCCGCGAGCTTGGCGGCGTCGTAGACTCCGACGCCGCGCAGTTCGGACTTCTCCTCGTCGTAGGGAAGGTCGTCGGACTCGCCGTAGACCTTGTCGGTCGAGGAATACAACAGCACCGGGCGCTTGTCCGAGGGCAGCAGGCGAGCCGCCTCGGCAAGATTCACGAAGCCCATCGTGTTCGCGAGGATCGTCGCGTAAGGGTCGTGCATCGCCTTCTCGACCGTCGTCGCGCCCGCCGCGAGATGGAAGATAAAGTCGTAGCGCCCACGATGCACGATCTCCTGCATGCGAGCCTTGTCGGTGATGTCGGCCTCCACCACGTCGAGTTTATCGCGAAGCCCCGCCAGATCGATCTGCGAGCCATGGGCTGGCAGGGTGTCGCAATCCAACGCCGTCACTCGCGCGCCCGCCGCGTGAAGGGCGCGCGAAAGATGCCCGCCCACGAAACCGAAGGCTCCGGTGATCAACGCCCGCCGGCCGGTCCAGAACTCGCGGTCACGATCAATGCTTTCAGCCAAAGCGGGGCTGGGCCACGAATCGGGAATGATCGCACCTTTCGCATCCTCGATCGGACCGGAAAAAGCGCTTCCGTCTGCATAGGGGAAAAGAGGACGACCGGTTTCTTCAGCTGGGAATTTCATGCGTGTGGGTGATGGCCTTGACCGCGCCTCTGCGTCCGCCCCTCGTCCCGTGCAAGACGGGACTTGCCCGCCGCCGCGGCCCCGTTTTCGCAGCCAGAGGCGTTTCACGAGGGGAACGCGCCTCGTCGAGGTATACGCCCCCCGCTCAAGTCCGGAAAAGTCCCGGACGCCGCGCCTATCCGCCGCACCGGGCGGGTGGGGATGAAATTTCCTTTCCGCCGGCTCGGGGCTTGTCAGCCTCCGCGTTCCTTCACCACACCACGAATGAGCGCCACCCGCCTGAAGATCTTCTCCGGCAATTCAAATCGGCCCCTCGCCGAGGAGATCTGCAAACATGTGGGGGTGCCGCTCGGCGAAGCCACCGTCACCTCGTTTCCCGACGGGGAATCCTTCGTCAAAATCAACGAAAACGTCCGGGGACACGATATTTACCTCGTCCAGTCGACGTGCACGCCGACCAACCATCACCTGATGGAGTTGCTCATCATGATCGACGCCGCCAAGCGCGCGTCGGCGCAGCGCATCACCGCCGTGATCCCCTTCTACGGCTACGCCCGTCAGGATCGCAAAGACCAGCCGCGCGTGCCGATCACCGCCAAGCTCGTGGCTGATTTGCTCACGTCGGCCGGCGCCCACCGCGTGCTCACGATGGACCTGCACTCCCAGCAGATCCAAGGCTTCTTCAACATTCCCGTCGACCACCTCTTCGCCTCGCCCGTCATCTTCAAATACCTCGAGCGCTTCAAAGCGGAAAACCTCGTCGTCTGCTCTCCCGACGTGGGCGGCATGAAAATGGCCGCGGCTTACGCCGGCGCCCTCGGCACCGGCCTGGGCATGGTGTGGAAAAAACGCACCTCCGCCACCACGGTCGAATCCGTCAATATCGTGGGCGACGTTGAGGGAAAAGACGTGCTCATCGTCGACGACATCACCGAGACCGCCGGCACGCTCGTCAACGCCGCCAAGCTCCTCCGCGCCCATGGCGCCAAATCCGTGCGAGCCGCCGTATCCCACGCCCTCCTCGGCCCGATGGCTTACGAACGCCTTCGCGCCGGTGACATCGACGAGCTCATTACCACCAATTCGATCCCCCTCGAGACTCGCGGCCTCCCCATCACCATCCTCAGCGTCGCGCCCCTCCTCGCCGAAGCGATCGTCCGCATCAATAACAACGAATCCGTCACCAGCCTGTTCAAGGTGAAAGGCTTCTAGGCCGGGGACCCCAAGGGCTGCCTATGGGAGGCGGCCATCTGTAAATTTCGGCCGGAAGCGCGTGTCGCTTCCGGCTTTTTGCTTTTTAAACCGATCCGGAGGCGGGGAACCTCCTCCCTTGCGCGCCGGTCAATCCGCATTCCCTTACCGTCCATGAAACTCCGATTCCTCGCGTCCCGCACCCTGTTCACTGCGCTGCTTGGGCTCGCCCTCCTGCCCGCCTGCCGCGCGCAAGAAGGCAAATCGTCCGCCGCCCCGCTCGACCTGAAGCTCGACCTTGCGCCCCTTTCCGCCTCGGCCGATCACCCGCGCGCCACCTCCTACGCCGACGTGATTTCCCCGGTCCAGCCGGCCGTCGTCTCCGTCTACTCCAGCAAGATCGTGCGCCAGCGCCTGCAGATGCCCGACATCTTCCGGCAGTTCTACGACGGCCCCTCCGAGCGCGAGCAAAAGCTGGAAGGGCTCGGCTCCGGGGTTATCGTATCAAAGAATGGATACGTCCTCACCAACAACCACGTGGTCGCCGAGGCCGACGAGCTCAAGGTCGCCCTCTCCGACGGGCGCGAGTTTCCCGCCAAGCTCATCGGCACCGATCCCAAGACCGACGTCGCCGTGATCCGCATCGAGGCGGAGAACCTGCCGGTCGCCACTCTCGCCGACAGCGACAAGCTCCGCGTCGGCGACATCGTCTTCGCCATCGGCAATCCCCTCGGCGTCGGCCAGACCGTCACCATGGGCATCGTGTCCGCCACCAGCCGCCGCATCGGCATCCTGGAAAACAAACAGACCGGCGGCTACGAGAACTTCATCCAGACGGATGCCGCCATCAACCAAGGCAATTCCGGCGGCGCCCTGATCGACGCCCAAGGCCGCCTCGTCGGCATCAACACCGCCATCCTTTCGGGCGCCGGCGGCAACATCGGCATCGGTTTCGCCATTCCGATAAACATGGCGTCGTCCATCCTCACCAGCCTCGTGGAAACCGGCTCGGTGCAGCGCGGCATGCTCGGCGTGGGCGGAGACGATCTTAAGCCCGATGTCGCCGAAGCGCTTGGCCTCAAGAAGGACCAACGCGGCGTCATCGTCACCAACCTCACCAAAGACGGCCCCGCCGCCAAAGCCGGCGTGCAACGCAGCGACGTCATCGTCGCCATCGACGGGCGCCCCGTCACCACCTTCTTCGAACTGCGCAACTCAATCGCGGCGCGCACCCCCGGCTCGGCGGTCGAGCTGCGCGTCCTTCGGGACGGAAAGGAACGCACGCTCAAGGTCACGCTCGGCTCGCTCGACGGGGCTCTCGCCGTTTCCGAGCTCCTTCCCGGCGTGACCGTCAAACCCCTCGACGACGAAATGCGCCGCCAGGTCGGCGCTCCCCGCGACCTCTCCGGCCTCGTCATCACCGATGTCGCCGAAAATTCCCCCTACGCCTCGCGCCTGACGCCCGGCATGGTCATCGTCGAAATCAATCGCGACCCGGTGGGCGATCTCGAAGACGCCCGCTCGCTGCTGAAGCCCGGCCGCAATCTCCTTATCGTCTACATCCGCGGCATGTTCAGCCCCATCGCCATCAGCCTCAAGTGAGGCGCCGCCGCCTGCCTTCGTGAAAAGCAAAAAGGCGCCGGCCCTGCGGCCGGCGCCTTTCTTCGTTCAGTCACGCGGAATCGGCTCGCGTGTTCGCTCAGCTGCCCGGCTTCTCCACCGGCAGCGCGACGAGTTCGGGCGGCAATTTGTCCGCCTCATAGGTGGGAAAGCTCAGCTCCAGCAGCGATATCGCCGGCACATCGAAACGCATCGTGCCCGCGCTGCGATCCACCAGCATGCCCACCGCAACCGGCACGCCCCCTCCTTTGCGCACGATGTCGAGGCACTCGAGCACACGACCGCCGCGAGTCACGACGTCCTCGACGATCAAGACGCGTTCGCCCGGGGCGAATTTGAAGCCGCGGCGCAGAACCAGGCGGTCGTTCTCCTTCTCCGCGAAGATATAGCGAACCTTCGCCCGGCGAGCGACCTCCTGCCCGATCACCAGGCCGCCCATCGCAGGCGCGAGAACCGTGACGAAATCCAGGCCGCCCGCGCTCTTGAGCTTCGCCACCAGCAACTCGGCGAGCCGCTCGACCGCCCCCATGTCCTGGCACACCTGCGCGCACTGGAAATAGTGGCCGCTGTGCAGGCCCGAGCGCAGCACGAAGTGGCCGCGCAGCAAGGCGCGCGTGCGAGTGAAGATGTCGAGAATCTCTTGTTGGGATGCGTCCATGGATTTGGCGTTTGGAAACGGCACCCTGCCGCGTCCCGACAGGGAAATCCAAGCCAAACTTCCGTCCCGCCCCCGGCGGCCCGCCGAACATCGGCCATTGGTCGTTGGACATTGGTCCGTCCGAGGGCTTCGCTCGCGGCATGGTCATCGAACAGGCACCGCTGGAAGACGAGCTGGGCGACGTCCTGGACAAGGCGCTTCGCCTCGCCGGCTTGTCCGCGGACGCGCTCGCCAAGATCGCATCCGTATCCGTAGGAAAAATACACGACGCCCTCGATTATCGCCACGAGGACCTCGACCGGGCCGAGCTGGACCGCCTCGCCGCCGCCCTCGGACTCGCCGCGGCGGGACTGCGCGAACTCGCCTCCGGCCGCTACCCTCTTCCCGTCGTGTGCGGACTCCCCTTCTGCCTGCATCCGCTGCGCTCGCCGCACGGTCTCGGGACGGCCAACGCGTATCTCGTCACGGACTGTCGCGGCGGCGAAGGCGTTCTTTTTGACACCGGCCCGGATCCCGTCCGGCTGCGGCGCATGTGGCCCGCCGGCGTCACGCGTCTGGCGGCGATTTTCCTCACCCACGCGGAAACCGAGCATATCGGAGCGCTCGACGAACTGCGCCGCCTTTTTCCCAACGTGCCCGTGTTCGCCCCGACGGGGGCCGGCGTTCCCGGCGCGGCCGGCCTCGTCGACGGCGCCCGGATGGAATGCGCCGGCTACTCCATCGAGACGCTCGCCACGCCGGGCCACGCGGAGGCGCACAACGCCTACCTCGTGCGCGTTCCCCGCGCCCCCCACGCCGCGCCGCTGCTCGCCTGCGGCGATCTGCTCTTCGCCGGCTCGATCGGCGGCGGCTACTTTTGCCCTCGCCGACAACGCGAGCAAGTGACGCGTATCTTGCGCGACTTGCCCGCCAGCACGGTCCTGGCCCCCGGCCACGGACCGCTCACGACCATTGCTCACGAGCAGGCGCACAATCCCTTCGCCACGCCGACAGCCTAGCGTCGTTCACGACCCGAGGCGCCCGATTCACCCGATTGGGACTAGGCCTCAGCGGCCAATCTCGCCTCGCGCTTCGCCTGAACACGCGCACCAACGAGAATCGCGAGTTCGAAAAGGACATACAGCGGCGCCGCGAACAGGCATTGCGTGAACGGGTCAGGCGTCGGCGTGACGATCGCCGCAATCAGGAAGATGACCACGATGGAATGGCGCCGATACTTGCGAAGCGTCTGCACCCGAAGAAACCCGAAGTGGACCGCCATTACGATCAACAGGGGGAACTCGAACGCCGCCCCGACCCCGAGCACCAGCCAAGTCAGCAGCGAGTAATAGCTGTCCGGCGTCCACAGCGGCGGGCCGAAGCCCAGCAATTTATTGATCTCAAGCGAGACCCGCAGCGTGCTCGGGATAAGGAGGAAAAACCCGAAGGCCGCTCCGAGGGCGAACAAAAGGAAAGCGCTAAACCCCGTCGGCAGCACGAGCTTGATCTCTTTTTCCGTAAGGGCCGGCGCGACGAACTGTCCGATAAACACGATCATGAACGGCGCCGCCACGGCCAAGCCGCCGAAGCCGCAAAGCTGGATCACGATTCCAAAGCTCTCCATGATCGTGCGCGTGGTGAGCTCGAATTTCAGATCGAGGTTCTCCGCTTGCACATGCCGCAGGGGCCAGAGCAGCACGTCGTTGAAATCGCGAAGGAAGTAGCCGATCAGGCCGGCCGCGATCGCGAATACGACGGCGCATTTCACGAGCGTCCATCGCAACTCCTCCAAGTGATCGAGAAAGCCCATCGGCTTTTCGCGCGGGTCGGCCATGGCTTCCGCGTCGTCGGGATCGACGGCGTCGAATTGGTCGGAAGGTGCGCGGTTCTCGTTCACAGCCCGCCGAGCAAGCCGGGCGCCCGCCGCTTTTCAACTTCTACCTTGGAGATATCGTCGCCGACGTCGGCTGGCCCCATTCCATGCACCACGCCCTTCCTGGTTATCCGGGCGCGTCCCATCGCCGCCCCTTTCCGACGTCGGGCGCGGGGCGCGCCGTTGACACTCGGCGGCCGCTCCCTCTTCAGTCTCGCCTTTGCGTGTCCCAACCCCGGAGACGCGCCGCACTACCACACTTCCCTAGACCCACCACATCCATGGCTAAATCCACCGCCAAGAAACCCGCCGCGAAGGCCTCGTCCTCCGCGAACAAATCCGCCCCCGCCGCCAAGGCCGGCAAGGGCCCCAAATACGTTTACACCTGGGGCGCCGGCAAAGCCGACGGCGACGGCTCCATGAAGGCCCTCCTCGGCGGCAAGGGCGCCAACC
>CAMLQS010000085.1 GCA_946482165.1 uncultured Verrucomicrobiota bacterium
GCGCCGAAGACCGGGTCGTAGCCCTTTTCGGCCGCCCACTCCCTGGCCTTTTTGTCGAACTCCACCATCACGCGGCGCTCGGCGAGGCGCTTGTTCAAATCGGCCACGAGGAGGTCCACGATGCGCGTGATCTCTTCGAGCGTAAGCGGCTTGAAGAGGACCGTCTCGTCGATGCGGTTCAGGAACTCCGGACGGAAGGCCTTGCGGAGATCGGCGAACACGGCCTCGCGCACCCCTTCGGGAATCGTGTCGCCGGCCACGCCTTCCAGCAGGTGGCGCGAGCCGAGGTTCGAGGTGAGGATGATGACCGTGTTCTTGAAGTCGACCGTCCGGCCCTGCGAGTCGGTGATGCGCCCGTCGTCGAGAACCTGTAGGAGAATATTAAATACGTCCGGGTGGGCCTTCTCGACCTCGTCGAAGAGAATGACGGCGTAAGGCTTGCGGCGCACGGCCTCGGTGAGCTGGCCGCCTTCGTCGTAGCCGACGTAGCCGGGAGGCGCGCCGACCAGGCGCGAGACGGAGTGCTTCTCCATGTATTCGGACATGTCGATGCGCACGAGCGCGGCCTCGCTGTCGAAGAGCGTCTCGGCGAGCGCCTTGGCGAGCTCGGTTTTGCCGACGCCGGTGGGGCCGAGGAAAAGGAAGCTGCCGACGGGCCGGCGCGGATCCTTGATCCCGGCGCGGGCGCGGAGGATGGCGTCGCTCACGAGTTGCACGCCTTCGTCCTGGCCGATGACGCGGTTATGAAGCGTGTCGCCGAGGCGCAGGAGTTTCTCGCGCTCGCTTTCGACGAGACGGGTGACGGGGATGCCGCTCCATTTGGCGACGATGCCGGCGACCTCCTCGGCGGAGACCTCCTCCTTGAAGAGCTCGGTCTGGGCGGAGGTGGCCTCGAGTTTCTTCAGCTCGGCCTCGAGTTGCGGGATGCGGCCGTGGCGAAGCTCGGCAAGCTTGTTGAGATCGTAGGCGCGCTCGGCTTTCTCAAGCTCGATGCGGGCGGTGTCGAGATCGCCCCGAACCTTGCGGACACGCTCAACGGAAGCCTTCTCGGCCTCCCATTTGGCGCGGAGGCCGGCGGTCTGCTCCTTGGCGTCGGCCAGTTCCTTGTTGAGCGCGTCGAGGCGGGTTTTCGAGGCGGTGTCCTTTTCGAGTTTCAGAGCGGCCTGCTCGATCTCGAGCTGCATGACGCGACGCTGGAGGGCGTCGAGTTCCTGCGGGGCGCTGTCCATCTCGGTGCGGATGAGCGCGCAGGCCTCGTCGATGAGGTCGATGGCCTTGTCGGGCAGGAAGCGGTCCGCGATGTAGCGCTCGGAAAGCGTGACGGCGGAGACGAGGGCGTTGTCCTGAATGCGCACGCCGTGGTGCAATTCGAAGCGCTCCTTCAGGCCGCGGAGAATGGAGATGGCGTCCTCGGTGGAGGGCGGATCGACCTGCACGGGCTGGAAACGGCGCTCGAGCGCGGCGTCCTTCTCGATGTATTTGCGATACTCGTCGAGCGTGGTGGCGCCGATGCAGTGGAGCTCGCCCCGCGCGAGCATGGGCTTGAGGAGGTTGCCGGCGTCCATCGCGCCGTCGGCCTTGCCGGCGCCGACAATCGTGTGGAGCTCGTCGATGAAGAGCAGGATGCGGCCGTCGGAGGATTTCACCTCCGCGAGCACGGCCTTGAGGCGCTCCTCGAATTCGCCGCGGTATTTGGCGCCGGCGATGAGCGCGCCCATGTCGAGGGAGTAAACGGTCTTGTCCTTCAGGCCCTCGGGCACGTCGCCGCGCACGATGCGCTGGGCGAGGCCCTCGACGATGGCGGTTTTGCCGACGCCGGGTTCGCCGATGAGGACGGGGTTGTTTTTGGTTTTACGCGAAAGGATGCGGATGGCGCGGCGGATCTCGTCGTCGCGGCCGATGACGGGGTCCATCTTGCCCTTGCGGGCCTGGGCGCAGAGATCGGTGCCGTATTTGGCGAGCGCGTCGTAGGTGGCCTCGGGGTTGTCCGAGGTGACGCGCTGGTTGCCGCGGGTGGCCTTGAGCGCGGCGAGCAAGCGGGCGCGATCCAGGCCGAAGGACTTGAGATACTTCGCGAAGGCGTCCGGCTTGGCGACCTCGACGAGGCCAAGCAGTAGGTGCTCGGTGGATACGAATTCGTCCTTGAGCTGCTTCGCCTCGGCCTCGGCGCGGGTGATGGCGTCGTTTACGGCCTGGGTGACGAAAACCTTGGAATTGTCCGTGCTGCCGGAGACACGCGGGAGACGCTCCACCTCGCGTTCGGCGGCGAGTTGCATGGCGGCGACGGTGAGACCGGCCTTGTCCACCAGCGCCGGCACGATGCCGTTTTCCTGGCCGAGAAGGGCGAGCAGCAGATGCCAGCTGTCGACCTCGGTGTGGCCGTGGCGGCGCGCGATGGATTGCGCTTCGGCGATGGCGCCGCGCGACATTTGCGTGAGCGTGTCAGGGTTCATACGAGTCTCCTTTGCACAAGGCGGACCAAGGACCGGATCGGGCGTGGCCGAGGAGGGAACGACAATGAGGTGTGCCAACGGCGGGCGGCTTGTCCCACCCGGAAGCTGGCGCCGCGTCACGAAGGCGCAAAACGAAGACGGCCCGCGCCCGCCTCGGCGTTTTTAAAGCTAATAACATCCCCTATGCATTTGCTTTGCTCGCACCGTGACGAACGCGGACCGAAACTCGGGTATATAAGAACGCGAAGCCGCGCGTTTCACGGGGTGCCGGGGATTAAGCGGCTCCAACCGAGCGACGCGGGCAACTCGGTTGCGTTGAAAGCCGATTCGCGTCCCCCTGTCGAGCCTAGCGTAGAGATTCGGGCCTAATTTCACCAGGGGGAAACACCCCGGATGTAAAAAGATCGTTTCGCCCCTCTCTCCAGCGGTTTTGGCTCCCCACCACGTGTGTAGACACCGCGGTCTTTTTTCGCGTCTCCAAGGCCCGGCCAAGCGCCAAAAGCAAGGTATCCGCCGCGAAAGGTTTCGGCAAAATGACGCCGGGCGCGCCTTCACCGTCGAACGCCGATTCGGATTCCCCCGCCACGCCGATCACCGGCACCGCGGGGTCGATCTCCCGGAGGGAATCGATCAGCTCGCGCCCACCCATCGCCGGCAGGCTCAAATCCGCAATAACGACGGAAAACTCCTCTCGGCGCCGGGCAAAGATCGCGACCGCTTCGGCGCCGTTGGAAACGAGCTCCGCCCGATAGCCGAAAATCACCAGCATCTGGCGCGTGACTTCCAGCATGGTGCTCTCGCCATCGATGACCAACACCAGTTCGCCTTCCCCGGCCCGCGGCCGCTCCGTCGCGACGAGCGCCGCGCCCTCGCACCCTCCCTCCGGCATCGCCGGCAGAAACACACGGAAGGTGCTGCCTCGCCCCGGATCGCTGTCGACCTCCACGCGCCCGCGGACGATGCCGAGCACGGTCGAAAGGCCGAGCCCGGTGCCCCTGCCCGGGGCCTTGGTCGTGAAGAAGGGTTCGAATATCCGGTCGCGCAAATCGGCGTCCATTCCGCAACCCTCGTCCATGACCTCGATCACCGTGTGACGGCCCGCGGATTCGCCGTGCCGCATGCCCGGGTGGTCGCCGGTAGGCGTAACGTTGAAAAGCCACACCGGGAGCCGCCCGCCCGCCGGCATCGCGTCACGCGCATTCACGCGCATTCACGCAGAGATTGAGCAAAACTTGGTGAAGCTGCGTCACGTCGCCGATCACCGGCCAAAGATCGGCCGCGATATCGGCGCGCCACTCGATATTCCTCGGGAAGGTGCCGGCGACAAGCGCGGTGCCACGCGTTCCCGCCGCCCTCGCTCGCGATCCGCCGCATGTCATCCCGTTTAATGGCCACCGTTAAACGGCTTAATAGGTCTCCTCCCGGTCTTGCGAGTTTGAAGCCGCCCGACGACTCGAACCCGGCCCGGACAACCGTCGGGCCGCCTGACCGGCGGCGCGCGCACTGCGATCCGCGCCCGGTCTCCCGCGTCAGGCCGGCTGCAGCACTCGCAGCGCTTTTTCGACCGCCTCAAGCAGGGCGGAGGGAACGCAGGGTTTGCCAACGACTCCCCGGACGTGGCCCCGGATCGAGAGAGGCAGTTGCTCCCGGGTATCGGTGCCGGTGAGCACGAGCACCGGCAGGCCGGGTTGTCGGTTCCGCAGCATCTCGATGAAGGCGGCCCCGGACACGACGGGCATCGCCAGATCCGTCACCACAAGATCAATACGCCGGCCCGCGGCCTTGAGCTGGCCGAAGGCCGCGTCGGCCCCGGAGGCGCAGACCACTTCGCAGCCGGCGCGGGCAAGGATGTTGCGCACCACTTCGCGCACGGAGTCCTCGTCGTCGACGACGAGCACGACGCGGCCGATCAGCGCCGGGGAAGGCCGGGCCGCCTCCTGCGACGCGAAAGGCGGATCCGCCGGACGGGCGGGCCTCTCCTCGGCGCGCAACGGGAGATAAAGCTTCGCGATGGTGCCGACGCCGACACGGCTGGTGATGCGGACAAAGCCGGCGTGGCCGCGGGCGACCCCCAGCACGACGGAAAGCCCGAGGCCGCTGCCCTGGCCGAAGGGCTTGGTGGTGAAGAAAGGATCGAAAATCTTGTCGAGGAGCTCGGGCGCGATGCCCGCGCCGTGATCGACGACACTGACCACGGCGAACGCGCCGGGAGGCACGCCGGGCTCCCCGCAGAGATCGGCGGCGGTGAACTCCGCGCGCTCCAGCGCGAGGATCATGCGGCCGCCCCGGGGCATCGAGTCGGCGGCGTTCAACGCAAGGTTGAGGACCGCCTGATGAAGATGATTGGGATCGCCGCGGACGGGGAAGCGCGCATCCGGGGCGAGGGGGGCCATCTCGAGAGCCACCTCCTTCCGGAAAGTTTCCCGGATGATGGCGCCGACGTCCTTGATGACGTCGCGCAGCTCGAGCGGCACCTTGGCGCCGGCCTCGCCGCGGGCGAAGGTCATGAGCTGCCGCACGATGAAGGAACCGCGCCGGGCGCCGGACTCGATCGTGTCGAGCAGCATGCGCGCGTTCGGATCCGCCAGATAGGAGCGGAGGATCGTCGGCGCCATGAGGATCGGCGTGAGAATGTTGTTGAGATCGTGCGCCACGCCGCTGGCGAGCCGGCCGACGCTTTCGAGGCGCTGCTGGCGCATCAGGCGCGATTGCAGCGCCTCCCGTTCGGATACGTCGCGCAGGATGGAAAGGTGCAAGCCGGGCTGGATGCGCGCGATCGCGTTGAACTCGACGCGGACCGAGGCGCCATCCCGGCGTCGCACCAAGTAGTCTCCCGAGGCGCGGCCCGCGGCGAGGAACTCCCGCCACGCGCCCTCGGCCCAGCCGGGATCGTTGGCCACGAAGACCTGCGAGAACCGAAGGCGGCGAAGCTCGTGCGCCTCGCAGCCCAGCAGCGCGCACGCGGCGGGATTGCCTTCGATATAGGCGCCGCTGTCGTCCGCGAGGAGGATGGCGTCGTTGGAGTTGTCGAAGAGCGCCTGGAGGCGCGACTGGCTGGCGGCGAGGGCGTCCTGCTGGCGCTTTCGCTCGGTGATGTCGCGCTGCACGCCGACGAACTGGGTGATGACGCCGCGCTCGTCCTTGACGGGAGTGATGGTGAGGTCGTTCCAGAACTCGGTGCCGTCCTTGCGGTAGTTGAGCACCTCGGCCTCGACGGTGAGCCCGGCGTCGAGCGTGTCGCGGACCCGGTCGGAGAAACCGGGATCGGTGCCCGGGCCGTGGAGGAAGCGGATGTTGTGGCCGATGACCTCCTTCGCCTCATAACCCGTGATCTGGGTAAAGCCGGAGTTGACGTAGACGATGCGGCGTCCCGGGTCGGTGATCAGCACGCCTTGGGAGACGGAACTCAGCGCGTGGTTGCGAATACGGATTCCGTCCTCGGCCGCGGCGCGGTCCGTGATGTCGTAGGCGTTGAGACAGACCTGGCGGGGTGAGTCGTCGTGGGCGTCGAGCGGCGAGTAACGAACGATGAAACGGTGTCGGTTGCCGTGAAGGTCGGAAAGGTCGACATCGCGCTGCACGACCTCGCCGGAGAGCGCGCGGGCGACGCCGATCCGCACCAGGCGATGCAGCGCCGCGGGCAGGTAGGCCGCAAGCGGTTCGCCCCGGACAGGCACCGACCGGGAGAAAATAGCGCACATGCGACGCGCGGCGTCGTTGAAGCGCTCGACCCGGCCCGAGGCGTCGAGAACGAGAAAAATCTGATCCGACGAATCAAGGATGCCCTGCAGCATGCGCTCGGAATGGCGCAGCTCCCAAGTGCGGCGCTCCAGCATCTGCTGGGCGCGAACGAGCGCCTGCTTTTGCCAGGTGAAATGACAAAGGCCGACCAGGTAGTCGGCGGCGTAGGGACGCCGCAAATGCGCGGTGGCGCCGGCGCGCAAGGACGCGACAGAGCCATTGGAAACGAGATCCGAAGTGATCGTGACAAAGCCCGTCTGCGGAGAAACCGCGGTCCACTTGGCGAGTTCCGCGAGATCGTGGCCCGGAGTGTCGAGATCCCACACGACCGTGTCCCACGCCTCGGTGGCGAAGGCGGCCTCGACGCCGGGGAGCAGCGTGACGTGGTCGAGGCGAACGGGATAAGTCGCGAAACGCTCGCGCAGCTGTTCGAACTCGCGCCCTTCAGGCATCACAAGCAGCACCCGCCAAGGGGCGCTCTCCACCGGGCCGGCGAGCAGGAGGCGAGCCCGCTCGACAAGCCGCTCGCGCTCGGCCGGCAGGAGCAAAAGATCGTTGGCGCCGATCTCGGTCGCCGTTTCGCGCGCCGCGTTCTCGTCCTCGACCGGGCCCGAGATCATGAGCACGGGCACGTCGTTCAGTTCGGGATGCGCCGGCGACCGCAGTATCCGGCCAAAGGCCGCTCCCGCCGCGCCCGGCAAGTGAAGATCCACGATGACAAGCGCGGGCTTCCGGTTGAGCAGAATACGAAACGCCTCCTCGGCGGTAGCGCCCAACCAAAGCTCCACGCGTTCATCCCCCAAGGTGTCCCGGATTAGTTCCCGCCGTGCAAAATCCTCGCAAACGGCGAGGACCAAAGGCGGCTGAACGGGGACGTCGTGCATGGACCTTTCGGGGGGAACGAAAACCAAGGGTAAAAACTTCGCTAACGATCAGAAGAAAATTCGAGCCACGCGCTCTACCTGCGTAGAATTAGCAATAAGGCCCGAGCGGTGGGAGTGATCGGCCCCGCCAAGAACGATGTCATGAAGCAAGCGGCTCGCCGGCGGCAGGGCTTATCGTGTCGGCGCCGTCGCTCTCGCAAACACAGCCACCCGCCGTCCGCTCGCGAAGACCTGCAGGCGAGCCCCGGGAAAAGGGCCTCCGATGCCACGCGAGCCAAAACGGATTCGTCCGGGCGTCGCAACCTGGCGCCCGCGACAGCGCGCCGCGTTCCGTGCCCGCCACCGCGCCGGTATTCGCGCCGGTATGACGTGCAGAACGCGTCGCGCTTGTCTCCGCCGTGTGCAGGCGGCGGCATGCGAGTTTCGTTTTCCGCCGCGCTCCACTCCATGACAGCACCCGCTTCAGCCTGCCCGCTCACTTCCGCGTCCGCTTCGGCCCCTCGCGTCCCGGCGGGCTTCCTGTTCGCCACCTTCAAGGGCGAGCAAACGCCGCTCTCCGAGCAGGTCTATTTCGCGCTCAGCACCGATGGACGCGTTTGGTCCGCCCTCAACCGCGGCGAGCCCGTCCTGGTCAACCACCTCGGAGAACGCGGCCTGCGCGATCCTTTCGTGCTTCGCTCGCCCGGGAACGGAAAGTATTTCCTCATCGGCACCGATCTCTCGATCCATCTGGACCCGGACTGGACGCGCGCCGTCCGCGCCGGCAGCCGCGGCATCATCGTCTGGGAATCGCCCGACCTCGTCCACTGGTCGGCGCCGCGCCTCGTTCCCGTCGCCCCCGCCGACGCCGGTTGCGCGTGGGCGCCCGAAGCGGTCTATGACACCAAGACGGACGACTTCCTCGTGTTCTGGGCCTCGACCACCGCGCGCGACGATTTCGCCAAGCACCGCATCTGGGCGGCGCGCACGAGCGATTTTCGCGAGTTCTCCGCGCCCTTTGTTTACATCGACGGGGAGACGACCGTCATCGACACGACGATCATCCACGACGGCCGCGCCTACTATCGGTTCACCAAGGACGAGAAATACAAATCCGTCACGCTTGAGACCGCCAACGAGCTCGAAGGCGAATGGCGCGAGATCGAGGCGTTTTCGCTCCGAGGCCTCGTCGGCTACGAAGGCCCGGAGTGCTACCTCATCGAGCCCGCCACGGCGGAGCGTCCTCCGCTCTGGGGCCTGATCCTCGACCACTACATGGCGCAACGCGGCTACCAACCCTACGTCGCGCGGGACCTCGCCGCCGGCCGCTTCGAGCCCGCCTCGGACTTCAGTTTCCCCTTCCCCTTTCGCCACGGCTCCGTCCTGCCGCTCGACGCCGAGGAGGTCGCCCGTCTCCGCGCCGCCTACGGCGCCTGAGCCGAATCACACCTCTGTCGAAGGCCGCGTCCAATGTTCGTAATACGAACATCGGACGCGGACGCGCGATCGCGGTGATCGGCGCCATTCCAGGTCGCCACACGCATTGGAACGCCGCGCCAGGTCCCTCGCGGGCTCACTCCCCCAGAAATTTCGCCACCGCCTCCGGGCCGGATTTCACGTGAAGCTTCTTGTAGATTCCTCGCAGGCGGCTGTGCACGGTGTGCGGGCTGAGTTCCATGCGATCCGCGATTTCCTTGTAGGCGAGCCCCTTCGCCAGCAGCCCGAGAATCTCGCGCTCGCGCAGGGTCAGCACCGTCGGGCGCTCCCCCTCCACGCGGCGAAAATGCGACACCACCCGGCGCGCGATCTCCATCGACATCGGAGAGCCCCCGCGGACGGTCTCGCGGATCGCGCGCACCAGCTCCTCCCCCGCCGAGCGCTTCAACAAATAGCCGCAGGCGCCCGCCCGCAACGCGTCGAAAATCAGGTCGGTGTCGTCGTAGGTCGTGAGCATGAGAAACTCGCAATCCGGCAGCCGCAGCTTGAGCGCCGCCACGCACTCGATGCCGCTCCGCCCCGGAAGTTGAATATCCATCAACACCACGTCCGGCCGCAGGTCGGGGAGGTTTTTGACCGCCTCCTTCCCGTCCGCGAAAAGCCCCGCGCACTCGATCTCCGGCGCCTGTCCGAGCATGCGGACAAAGGCATCGCGCGTCGCCGCGTGATCTTCCACGAGGCAAACCCGGATCGGCTTCGGCGTCGGAGTCTCGGCGGGGCTGTCGGCTGGGGTATCCATTGGGTTGAGAGTGCCTAGATGACGGTAGCCGTCGTCCTATCGTCGCTCCCAGACCGATAATCATCGCCTCGCGCGGCGCAGGGCGGCGGCAAGGGGAGCTCCACCACCACCCGCGTGCCGCCGCCCGCCGGCCGCTCGATGAGGAGGCTCCCGCCGGCCGCCGCCATGCGTTCGCGCATGTTGCGCAGCCCGTTCGAGAAACCCCCGGCATGCTCGAAATCAAAGCCCGCGCCGTCGTCCTCCACCGACACGCGCAACACGCCCCGCCCTATCTCCGCCGCGAAGCGGACGCGTTTTGGACGCGCATGCTTCACCGCGTTGTTGAGCGCTTCTTTCACCACGAGCAGGAGATGATGACGACGGTCCGCCGCCATCGGCAAATCGGGCGGCTCCGACGGCAAATCGAGTTCCCGCGCCACGCCCGCCGACGAGAGAAAACGCACCGCGTATTTGGCCAGATACTCGATGGTGCCGGCCAGGCTGTCGTAGCGCGGATTCACCGCCCACACGATCTCGTCGAGCGCCTCGACGCTGCGGCGCGCCGTCTCCGCGATCTCGCGAAATCGCGCGGCCGCCGACTCCGGCGGCTCGCCTTGGGCGAGGCTGCTCGTCGCGCCGATCTGCGTGAGGTTGGCCCCGAGCTCGTCGTGCATGTCCCGCGCGATGCGCGTGCGCTCCCGCTCGACCGCCTGCGCCTGCTCCGCGCGCCGGATACGCGCCCGCGCGCGCAAAGTCACGCCGCCCCAGATCGCCATGGCCAGCACGCCCAGAAGGAAGAGGCGGAAGGGCGTCCGCTGCCACCACGTCGCCTCCACCGAAAATTCCACGGCCGCCACGCCCTGCAACCACGCATCGCCGCCCAAGCCCGCCGCCACCTCGAAGCGATAGGACCCCGGCGCGAGGCCGAGAAAAACCGCCTCCCGGTCCGGGCCCGCCAGGCTCCACTCCTCGTCGCCAAAGCGCAGGAGACGATGCCGAAAGCGCACCTGCTCGGGCTCGCGCAACTCCGGCAAGGTGTAACGTATCCGCACGGGCCCCGGTCGCGGCGGCAGCTTCCACCCGCCCGATTTCGCGGACGGCAGGGCCTGCCCGCCCAGCGAAGCCGTTTCGATGAGCACGCGCCGCTCCGCACCCTTGGCCGGGGCCGTCCCGCGCGCGGCCCCGTCGCCGGCGCGGATCTCCAACGCCCCCCGGTTGGTCGCGAACCACGGACGCCCGTCCCGCCCCAAGCTCAGGCCGCCCATCCCGCCTTCGACAAATTCGAGGGCGGGCAGCCCGTCGTTGCCGCGATGCCGCCGCGCCCCGATCGGCAAGCCCGGCAGCCCGAGCCGTCTCTCGATCTCGCGACGCGTCGTGCTGAACAAGCCCTGGGCGGTGCCGAGCCAAAAGACATCGTCTCCACTCCCCGCCGCGCGCCCCGAGTCCGTATTCACCGTCTGGATATGCAGGACGCGAAATTCCGCCAGAGGCAAAGTCGCATCGTCCGGCAGACGCGTCACCTCCCCCGCGCGCCAGCGATAGAGCCCGCCGAGAAGCGTGCCGATCCAGACGTTTTCGCCGTCCGGCACGATATGCCGCACCGTCTCGTCGCCGCCCGCGCCGGGCAAAGCCACCGGATGCAGACGATCCTCCGCGGCGTGGAACACCGAACCGTCGCGCGTGCCGAACCACATGCGGCCGGCCGCATCGCGCGCCATCGCGCGGACTTCGCGCAGAGGCCGATCGAAGTTCACCGGCCGGCTTCCGTCCGGCCCGCGACGATGCACGCCGCCCGCCGCCGTCGCGACCCAGACGCCGTTTGCTCCGTCGGCAAAGATCGCCGACACCGCCTCGCGCGGAGCTTCCTCGACAAACCCGTCCTCACGCCATCGAAGCAACCCGGAATCGGTGCCAATCCAGACTTCGCCCTCGGCGTCCACAGAGACGACCCGCGCAAACCGATTCGCCGGCCAGCCGGACGGGATCGAGAAGCGCCCCGCTCCGGCGGGCTCGCCGACGGCCGGCACTCCGCGGCGGTCGATCGCCCATCGCCGCCCGCTCGCTTCGATCGCAATCGAAGCGAGCCCGTCCTCGCTCAAATCGCGGCCCGCCCTGTGCAGGAAAAAGCGCCGGGGCGTGATGCGATCCAGGCCGCCGCCCCAAATGCCGACCCACAGGTTGTCTTCCCCGTCCAGCTCCAAGACCGAAATCCGCCCGAAGGATGTCGGCACACGCTCGAGTTCTCCCTTGTCGTAAACGTAGAGTCCCGCACCCCAGGTGCCGATCCAGAGCCGCCCCTCGCGATCCTCGAGCAGCTGCTCGACCGCGACGCCCGGGGGCGGCGCGGCCAGATTCGCCACCAAGGATTTCTCGCCCGTGTCGGAGTATTTGAACAACCGCGCGTCTCCCGCCGCCCACATGCCGCCGGCGGCGCTCGGCGCCAGGCGCTTTCGCCTTTCCCACCCGACGTCGACGGCGACAAAGCGCTCCCCGTCAAACCGCGCGCAGCCCGAATACGTCGCGCACCAGATCTCACCGCGAGCCGAGGCCAAGACGGACACCCAGTTGCCCGGCGGCACCCCCTCGTTCGCGGTGAACGCACGCAGCTCCCCCGCGCGCCATCGAAAGACTTTCGCTTCATGCGCGAAGCCAAACCAGACCGCCCCTTCGCGATCTTCGGCGAACGAAGTGGGCCAAAGCGCCTGCGCGGCGCGGGGTTGCACGGGCAGAACCTCCTCCGCCACGCCGTCGCGTTTCCATCGGACAACTCCTCCGCGCTCCAACCCCAGCCACAAAGTCTGGTCGCGAGCCACATGCACCGGCGCGACCCAGGGAGTCGTCAGCCCCGGCACCGCGTCCTTCCCCATCCGCTCGAACCGCAGGCCGTCGAAGCGAGCGAGCCCGCCGTAAGTCGTCAGCCAGAGAAACCCATCCGCACTGCGCGCGACGCTGCCCACGTGGTGGTCCGGCATTCCGTCCTCCAGCTCCCACGCGCGCAAAACGTAGTCCGTCGTGATCGGCGGCTCCGCGGATGCCGGTATGCTCGCGCAAAAAACGGCCGCCCCGCAAAGCGCGAAACGGCGAAGTCCGAACAAGAACTGAAACCAAGAGCGCACGGCGCGGGCAACCTAGGCGGCGCAGATTCCGATAACTCGCGGCGCGCGGCAAGCTCCGCCCCGCTCGCAAATCCTCCCACGGGCATCCCATACGCCCGAAAAGGCGTATGCCCGCGAGACGCGACGGTTTGAGTTCTTGTTGGGAAGCCGGGCATCATGGCGACATGCTCGCCCCGCGCGTCTCTCGCCCCCTGTTACCTCTTGTCGTCCGTTTGCTCGTCACCTGCGGCCTGGGGTTCCTCTTCGCGGCCGCGCCGGCTCCGGCTTCCGCCCAATCCGGGCCCGGCGACGCTTCCCTCGCCGTCGCGCGCATGACCACCAACGGCCGCGTAAACCCCCTCGGCATCGCCGGCGCCGACATCTCCTTCGGCTGGGCTGCGAGCGCCTCCGCCCGCGGGGCCAGACAGAGCGCCTATCAGCTTCGCGTCGGAACCGCCCCCGGCCTCTCCGATGTCTGGGACTCCGGCCAGGTCGTCTCCGATCGGCAGGTCGACATTCCCCTCCCCGCCTCCGCCGTCCTCGCCCCCGCCACACGTTACCATTGGCAGGCGCGTGTTTGGGACGAGGCGAACCGCGCCGCGGCATGGAGCGACGCGGCTTGGTTCGAAACCGGCCTGCTCTCCGCCACAGGCTGGAACGGCGCACAGTGGATCACTCGTCCCGTCGCCGCGCCCGATCTGAATGCCTGGACCGACTACACCGCCACCGTCGAGTTCACGCTGCAAAGCACCGCCTTCGGTGTTCTCCTGCGCAGCAGCGCCGACGCGCAAAACGCGTGGATGCTCCAGATCAACGTCAGCGGAGGGACGCCGGTCTTCAAGGCGCACAGCCGCGTCAACGGCGCCTACGCCGTGCTCGGCACCGTCGACCTCGCTCCCTTCGGCTTCACCAACGCGTCCCTCACCGGCTCCCGCCACACGCTCCGCTTCGAGGTCTCCGGCTCCACCCTCGTCACGCGCCTCGACGGCGCCGTCATCGACACCCGCGGCGGCGTCGCGCCGGCGCGCGGCCTGGTCGGCTTTCGCACCTTCGGCGCCGAGGCGGGCCTCGTCCACCGCGTGACCGTCGTCGACCAGGCGAGCGGCGCCACCCGCATCGACCCCGACTTTTCCAAAGGCGAAAACGGCTTCGGCGCCGGCGCGCTCGTCAACGGCGCCCTCTCCGTCTCCGGCAACACCGACGCGGTTTTCGTCAACGCGCCGTCTTCGCTCCCCTTGCTGCGCGGTCGCTTCACCGTCCGCGACGGCCTCGCCTCGGCCCGCGTCTACGCCTCCGCGCTCGGTCTCTACGAGGTGTCGGTCAACGGGAGCAAAGCGGGCGACCAGTTCCTCGCGCCCGGCTGGACGGCCTACGCGAAGCGCATCCAGGCCCAGACCTACGACATCACCTCGCTCGTCCAACCCGGCCTCAACGTCCTCGGCGCCGAGCTCGGCGACGGCTGGCATCGCGGCAAGGTCGGCATCGGCTGGACGCGCGTCTACGGCGACCAGCTGGCCTTCGTCGCGAAGGTGAAACTCGCCTACGACGACGGCTCGGTCGAATGGTTCGCCACCGACCTGAGTTGGAAAGCCGCCGACGGTCCGCGCCTGCGCGCCGACCTCCAGGATGGCGAGACCCACCAGGCCGCCTTCGAGAAACCGGGCTGGAACACCGCCGCCTTCGACGACAGCTCGTGGATGCCCGTCGGCGCGGTCGCCGATCTCTCCTCGCGTCTCGTGCCGCAGCCCGACGAGCCCGTCCGCGCCGTCGCATTGCTCACGGCCGCGACGCGCACCGAGATTTCCCCCGGCACCTGGATTTACGACCTCGGCCAAAACATGGTCGGCGTGCCGCGCGTCCGCTTGAGCGGCCGACAAGGCGACGCCATCGTGCTCCGCCACGCCGAAGAGCTCTACCGCGTCGGCTCGCGCGCCGGCCAAATCTACACCGACAATCTCCGCACCGCCAAAGCGACCGACACCTACCTCTTCGACGCCGACGGTGTCGTGACTTTCCAGCCGAAATTCACCCAGCACGGGTTTCGCTATATTCAGATCACCGGCGCCGCCACGCCGCCCGCCGTCGGCTACGTCCAAGGCGTCGTGCTTTCCTCCGACCTCCCCGCCACGGGCGATCTCGTCACCTCGCGCGCGATGCTCAACAAGCTCGTGAGCAACATCCGCTGGGGACAGCGCGGCAACTTCCTATCCATCCCCACCGACACGCCCGCCCGTGACGAACGACTCGGCTGGACCGGCGACATCAACGTCTTCGCCCCCGCCGCCGCGCGTTTCGCCGACACCCGCGCCTTCCTCTCCAAGTGGATGACCGACGTGCGCGACGCGCAGAAGCCCGACGGCAACCTGCCCGCCATCGTGCCCCAGCCGCGCACCGAGTTCGACTCCACCGGCGTGGGCTGGCCCGACGCCGCCATCACCGTGCCCTACTCCGTCTGGCAAGCCACCGGCGACCTCCAGATCGTGCGCGCCAACTGGAACGCGATGAAGTCCTTCTACGCCTTCGTCCGCTCCAGCGCCACCGGCGACGGCGATCTGCTCGAACAAGGCCGGAGCAACTGGTTCTCCGGCGACTGGCTCAGCCTCGAAACCGTCAACCGCCTCGAGGAGCACAAGGTAATCGGCACCGCCTACTTCGCCGAAAACACCCGCATGATGGCCGAGATGGCCGCCGCCCTCGGCGACACCGCGCTCGCCGCGGAGTGGTCCGCGCTCGCGCCGCAGATCCGGCAAGCCTTCGTCAACGCCTACCGCGCCGCCGACGGCACGATCTACACCGGCACCCAGACCGCCTACGCCCTAGCCCTCGGCATGGACATGATCGCCGACCCGGCGCAGCGCGCCCAAACCGCGGCCAAGTTCGTCGGCAAGCTCGCCGCCGACAACAACCACCTGCGCACCGGCTTCCTCGGCACGCCCTGGCTCCTGCCCGCGCTCTCCAAGATCGGACGCGAGGACCTCGCCATGCGCCTCCTCCTCAACGAGACCTACCCTTCGTGGGGCTTCCCCATCTCCATCGGCGCGACGACCATGTGGGAGCGCTGGAACTCCATCCAGCCGACCCTCGAGTTCGGTCCCGTGGACATGAATTCATTCAACCACTACGCCTACGGCGCCGTCGGCGACTGGATGTTCCAAAAGCTCGGAGGCATCCAGGCCCTCTCGCCCGGCTACCGCCGCGCGCGCATCGCCCCGCTCATCGGCCACGGCGGGCTCACCGAAGCCCGGTGCGAGCAACTCGCCGCCCACGGACGCCTCGCCACCGATTGGACCCTCGTCGACGGCACCGCCACGCTCCGCGTCGAGATCCCGGCCAACACCACCGCCGTCATCCATGTGCCCTCAAAAGCCGGCACGTCCGTCGTCGAAAGCGGCGTGGCCGCCGAGACCGCGCCCGGTGTCGTCTACCTCGGACGCGAAAACGGCGCCGCGCTCTACGAGGTCGGCGCGGGAAGCTACGTGTTCACCTCCACGCCCGAGCTCGCCGCCCCCGTCTCGCTCGTCGCCGACCCCGGCCCGGGACAAATTCTCCTCGGCTGGACGCCCGCGCCCGGCGCGACGAGCTACGAGGTGAAGCGCGCCCTCCGCTCCGGCGGCCCTTACGCCGTGATCGCGAGCGGCCTCGCCTCCGCGAGCTACACCGACTCCACCGTGGCCTACGGCGCGCCCTATTACTACGTCGTGTCCGCGCGCAACACCGCGACCTCGAGCGCCGACAGCGCCGAAGCGACCGGCCAACCCACTCTCGCGCTGAATCCCGGCTTCGAAACGCCGGCCACCACGACCTTCGTCTACAACCCTGCCGGTGGTTCCTGGTCCTTTGTCGGCCAAGCCGGCGTCGCCACCAACGGCAGCCTCTTCACCTCCGGAAATCCCGCCGCGCCGCAGGGCCTTCAAGTCGGCGTCCTCCAAGGGACCGGCTCCATTTCGCAGACATTCTCCGGCCTTGCTCCCGGCGTAAAATACACCGTCACTTTCGCCGCGGCGCAGCGCGCGACCGGCGCGAGCTGGAACC